>JBKQKK010000288.1:0-3792 GCA_052147535.1 Solirubrobacteraceae bacterium
TCCGGGGGTCGATGTGCAGTAGCCCGTTACTGACGACCTCACCCGGTCTGTCGGCCAGGCTTCTGTTCATGGCACCTCGGCAAACACCGCAGACGCCGGCAGGCATGTCTTCGACCGTCCCCTCCGCAATCAACGCCAGCTTCAACGACACCGACTTCCAGTTCGCTCTGGAGACCGTGCTGGCCGGCTGCTACCGCCACGCCGCTGATATCGGCGAAGTGGTCATGACCGCCCGCCGGATCACCGACGGCGACCCCGACTCGTGGTTGGATGAATGGATCGCGACCGCGGGCGCCGTGTGGTCGGCCGCCGTGCAGGCAGAGCAAGCAGGCCGACGGCTCGCTGCGCTCACCCACTACCGGCGCGCCGCCACCTACTACGCGGCCGCTCTGCACCAAGTCGTTCACTCCAGCGAGCCAGAGCGCCAGCTCGCTATCTGGCGTCGCCAGCGCGCCTGTTGGGAGCGGGTGGTCGACCTCAGTCCCGTCCCCGGCGAGCGCGTCGCGATCCCATACGAGCACGCGACACTCCCCGGGTTCTTCTTCCCGGCCGCCGACGCGCTTCCCAGCGAGCGACGACCACTCGTCATCGTCAACAACGGCCTGGACATCCCCAGCTCGCAGACGTGGGCCTACGCCGGAGCGGCCGCCCGCGCACGGGGATATCACTGGATGACATTCGATGGCCCTGGCCAACAGGCCGCGCTCTACGAGCACGGGATCCCGTCGCGGCCCGACTGGGAAGCAGTTCTCACCCCGGTGCTAGACAAGCTCATGCAGCGTCCCGATGTCGATCCGCAGCGCGTTGCCGTGATCGGTCTCGGCGAAGGCGGGTACTGGGTTCCGCGGGCGCTGTGCTCCGAGCACCGCTTCGCCGCGGCGGTCGCCGACCCGGGCGTCCTGGACGTCTGCGCCTCCTGGACGGAGGTACTCAGGGCGCCGATCCGCGCGTACCTCGATCGCGGGCAGTCAGAGCTGTTTGACCGCGAGATGCATCTTGCCGAGCTGTTCTCCCCCGCCCTCGCCGCGACTCTGAACGCTCACGGGCAGCCCTACGGACTGAGCACCGGGTCGCGCTATGAGCTGTTTCAGGCGGTCTCTGCGTACCGGCTCGGCGAGGAGACGAGGCGGATCACCACGCCGCTGCTGATCACACGCTGCGAGCGCGAGCGGCGCTGGCCCGGCCAGTCGCAGCGGCTCTACGACCGTCTGCGCAGCCCCAAGGCGCTGATCCACGTCGACCACGAGACAGCAGCCGGTCGCGACGGGCAGGCGCATGGCATGGCCCTGCGCGAGACACGAATATTCGACTGGCTCGAGCACTACATCGGATGCGGACGGGAGGATGATGCCTAGATGGAGGTGTGGCTGCATGGATTCGCGTTCCCGGGGCGGGTCGCGCAACTCGCGCGCGCTGCTGAGGAATGGGGCTTCGCCGGGCTGCTGGTGGCCGACAGCCAGAACCTGACCGCCGACATCTGGGTCGAACTCGCGCTCGCCGCCGCCGCGACCACGCGCTTGCGGCTGGGGCCGGGCGTGACCAACCCTGTCACCCGTGACGTGGCCGTGACTGCGTGCGCGGCAGCGACCCTGCAGGCCGAGAGCGACGCTCGAGCGACGCTCGGTTTCGCCCAGGGGGACTCTGCGTTGAGTCAGATCGGGCTCCACCGGCTCTCGGTTGCGGAGTTCGAGCACCGCCTGCAAATACTCCAAGCGTTCCTGCGCGGGGAGGACGTGCGGCTCCCGAACGGGACGTCGAGCTCGATCCGCTGGCTGCACGGCAGCGCTGACCCGAAGGTGCCGGTGCACGTCGCGGCGACCGGGCGCCGGACGATCGCGGCCGGCGCGCGGCACGCCGAAGGTGTCGACCTCACGGTCGGAGCGGAGCCCGAAAGGCTGCGCTGGGGCGTCGCCACTGTGCGGCAGGCAGGCCCTCCCGGCCGAACCGTCGGGGCCTACATCAACGTCGCCGTCGATCCCGACCGAACCCGAGCCCGCGAGCTTGTCCGCGGCAGCGTCGCGACCTTCGCCCGGTTCTCCTCGGAAGCAAACAGCGCGGCCGGGCTCTCGGAGTCAACCAGCCACGCGGCCACAGAAGCCGCCGCCGGCTACCAGCCAGCGCGCCATGGCGACGCTGGCGCGCCATCCGCCCAACAGCTGCAAGACGACTTCATCGACCGATTCGCGGTCGCCGGACCCGCGAGCGAAGTCCGCAACCGCTTGACCGCGATCCGCGCCTGCGGCATCGAGCGCCTGATCGTCGTCCCCGGATCGCTCGACAGCGACCCCGAAGCGGTCCGGCAATCGCTCGAGCGCTTCGCACACCAAGTGCTGCCCCAGCTAGTAAAGGCGTAGCAACGGAGGCGCAACCACCGGCGCGTGCCACCGCCGAAACCGACTACGTATCTGCGGCCCGCCCGATGCAGTAGCTCAGTACTGCAGACAGGGCGCGAGCCGCGGAGGACGATCACGGCGTAGTTAATGTCGCGATAACAAGAGAGGCAAACATGTGCACCATCACCGAGACAACCAGCACCACCACCGCCGGAGCCCGCCAAATGGACCGCACGCGCGTCCGCAGGCGCCGTCGCGACTTCGGCCGCGCGTTCGCGCTCGGGGCGGCGATCTCCGCCCTCGCGATTGGCGGCGCGTGGACAGTCACCAGCAACAGTACAGGCGGCGATCAAGCCAGCCAGAACGGCACGCCGAGCGCCTCCTTGACCACGAGCCGAAGCTCAGGGCCCGGCGGGTCACGCTCCGGCAGCGCGACCGGAGTGCCTTCCGACCAGCACGGCGCGTGGGTGGTTGCACTCCAGCACGAGCTCGCACAGCTCAACTACTATGACGGGCCGGCAGACGGACTGCTCGGTCCTGCCACGCTCGCGGCGATCACCAACTTCCAGCGGACTAACCGGCTCCCAGCGGACGGCATCGCCAGCGCCAGCACGATGGCTAAGATCCATCAGCAGCTGGTCACCGGTGACAGCCAGACGTGGCCAACAGCGCCGCCGGTGAAGCCGGCCACATCGACCCCGTCGAACGGCTCCGGAAAGAGCGCAAGCACCACCACCACCGGCAGCACAACGCCGACCGCCGGGACCAGCACCAACGGCGGTCAGTCGGGAGCCTCGTCCGCGACCGCAAGCGCTACAACGACATCGGCGACGGGCGGGACGCGCGTCGCTCCCTGACCGCCGACACGACGGGAAACGGTGGGTGGTGGCCCGGCAGAGCGGGCCGCCACATCGCCCATGAAGCGGCAACGCATCGCCCGATCGCCTGTCGCGATCCGCTAACTCGCCATCACACTCAAGCGGCACTCCGAGTCGGCCGTCCGCGTCCTGACCCCCGGCACACCCGTCAGATTAGAACCGAACGCCCCACCCTCCACGCGAAGCTTCTGCGAGCCAAGACATGCCGCGACCGGCAAACTCGCGTCGCTCGGCTTCGCCGCATAACAGCACACAGGCGCCCAGTCGCGCCGTCCCTCTCCCTGCCCGTGCAAGCGCACGTTCCTTCACTCCGCGAGCGGCCGTGCAATCGGCGACGAGCGGAGATGAGACGGCAACGCGGCGGAGGTCCTCTTGTCGTCTGCCGGGCTCTCTTCCCGCTAGTGTCCCCCGCCGTTAATTCGTTGCAGAAGTCGTGAGATCGACTGCAGGATCCCTTCTGCGGTCTTGGTCCAGATGAACGGCTTGGGGTTCTCGTTCCAGGCGGCGACCCAGTTGCGGATGTCCTTCTCGAGCGCTTGGACTGAGCGGTGGTCAGAGCGGCGCAGCAAATCGTCGGTGAG
>JBKQKK010000289.1:0-3168 GCA_052147535.1 Solirubrobacteraceae bacterium
GCAGCCACGACGGGTGCTCCGCGGCCGCCCGCGCGCGCCACAGCGCCACTCGCTTCTCGTCCGCCTCGGAGAACAGGTCGGTGGGCAGGCCGATCGCGAGCACCCGCTCGAGCCGGGCGATCTCGCACAGCAGCGACTCACCCGGCAACCACACCTACACGGTGACGGCGACCAGCAGCGACGGGCAGACGGGCACTGCCAGCATCACCTACACCGTCGCAGCGACGCCGTCGGCGCAGATCAGCGCGCCGGCCGGCGGCGGGACCTACACGGTCGGGCAGGTCGTCGCGACGAGCTTCTCCTGCAGCGAGGGCGCGTACGGCCCCGGGATCTCGTCGTGCAGCGATAGCAACAGCTCCACCAGCCCTGGCGACCTTGATACCTCGACCGCGGGCAGCCACACCTACACGGTGACCGCGACCAGCAGCGATGGACAGACGGGTACCGCCAGCATCACCTACACCGTCGTTGCAGCACCCTCCAACACCGTCGCGCCGGCGATCACTGGCACCCCGACGCAGGGACAGACGCTGACGGCGAGCACAGGTAGCTGGAGCGACAGCTCAGCAACGTTCTCATACCAGTGGCAGGACTGCGACAGCCACGGCAACAATTGCGTGAACATCGATGGCGCAACCTCGGGCACCTACACGCTCGACGGCGGCGATGTCGGCCACACGGTCGTGGTCGTCGTGACCGCGACCAACCCCGGGGGGTCGAGCTCCTCGGCGTCGCTCGCGATCTCGGCGGTAGCGGCGCTTCCCAACCCAACCCCACCGGCTCCGGTGAACACCGCGGCCCCCGTGATCGCGGGCACGGTCGCGGTCGGGCACGTGCTGAGCGTCTCCACCGGCCGCTGGTCAGCCAACACGACCGGCTTCCATTATCAGTGGCTCCGTGACGGAGCGCCGATCCCCGGCGCAACCAGCTCGACCTACACCATCCAGACCGCCGATCAGGGCCACGCACTGACCTGCACGGTCACCGCCTCCGGCGCCACCAGCACGAGCACCGCGAGCGGCACCAGCTCCGGCGTTACGGTCCCGATCGTCGACGTGCAGGCATGCCCGCGCCCCAGCGGCCAACTGCGCGGAACGACGCTCGGTCCGATCACGCTCGGCCTGCCCCGCGCTCGCGCGCGTCGGATGCTGCCTCGCTTCAACGTCCGCAGCTACCACACCGATGACTTCTGCCTCTCGGGAGGCTGGGGTATCCGTGTCGGCTACGCCTCCGAGAGACTGCTCGGCTCAACCACCGACGCCACGCAGGCAGCGCTCAACGGCAAGATCGTGCTGGCGCTGACCGCGAACCCGTTCTACGCGCTGGACGCAGTCAAGCCGGCACCAGCCTCGCCAGCGCCACGCACCGCCTCAAGCTCGGGGAAGCCATCGATCTCGGCCTCAACGACTGGTACGTGATCCCCGGCGCCACCAGCAACGGCGTGCTCAAGGTCCACGACGGCATCATCCAAGAAGTCGGGATCACGAACAAGCGCCTAACCGCCACCCGCGGCGCACAGACCCGACTGCTCATCAACTTCTGACTCTTCACTCCAACCATTCCGAGATCGACCAAGGCCAGGCTCCGCGACCCAACCAGGCGACGGGGCTCACGCTCCCCACGGCATGTCCGTCAGGACCGGCTGCGAAGTTGGTCTTCCCGATGGGGGGTAGGCAGCATGCTTTTGCTCTGAACCGGCGAAGCCAGAGAGCGGTCCCGGGTGGGGTCCTACTCTGCCCCTGGGGACACGAACCCAAGGAGTGGGCCGATCAGGACGGCGAACAGGCGGGGCAGGAAGTCGGGCATCCTGCGCCGCGCGCCACCGGCGTGCACAAAGTGCTCCGCAAACCCGATCCAGCTGTTGACGTCGATCAGCGGGTCGACGAGCTCGACGAGCGGGATTCGCTGCTCGATTTGGTCATCCAGCCAGGCGACCTCGGGTGGCAGCCACAGCGCCTCGACCGGCTCAGCGATCACCTTGCCGTTCTCGATCCGCACCCCGGCGTGCTGATCGATCGCCTGCTGCAGCGCCCTGACCGCGGCCTCCTGATCAGCCTGGAGCTGCTCAAGCCGGACCTGCGGGTCCAGCGGCCGGCCGACTGTGATCGAGATCTCCTCGCGCGCCTGCTCGAATTGCGCGCGGGGCATCAGGAACGTGGCCGGGTCAGCGTACCGGCGGCTGCGGGACCGCCATACCGTCCCGTCTCGTAGGCAGTCTTTGAGCTTGAACATCAGCGCCAGCTCGTAGCGCGCGCGGATCGTGCGCCCGCGATCGTCGAGCACCCAGTCGCGGAACCGCGGGGCGATCGCCTCAAGCGGCGCGCCCGGAACGGTCGAGGCCTCCGACCGGGAACCAACCAGCTCAAGCGCGTCGAGCGGGCCGCGGTCCTGCTCGTGCGCACACAACGGCACCGCGCGCAAGATCCGCCCGGCGGTCTTCTGAAGCCAGGAGATCTGCTGGTGCAGCTTGTCGTTGCGCTGTGCGTCCGCCGGCGCCTGGAGCTTCTCGTTGGATTCCACCGCCGCCTGCAGTTCGCGCAGTCCGATCTCGCGCTCGATCTCGGCGATCTCGACGGCCTGCTCGCCGCGGCGGTGCGCGTCGAGGACCAGTCTTGAGAGCCGCACGCCGAGCCGCGCGAGCGCAGCCTTGTCACGGTCGGTGTCCTTGCGCAACTCGTCGAGTTTGCGCCCCGCCGTCCGCCATACCTTCCCGAGCGCGTTCTCGTACTGCGAGATCAGCTCATCACCGCGGTCGATGTGCGCCTCGGCCAGGAACGCGAGCAGGATCGGGTAGCGCCGCTCCGGGCCCATCTGCCGCAGCGCGCGCGGGGTCATTCGCCTCGCACGCGCCGCCAACAGCCGCTGGCGCGATGGCGGCAACGCGGACAGGTCAACCTCTCCGGCGCGGAGCTGCTCGAGCAGCTCAAAGCGGGCGATGTGCTGCGTGATCAGCGGCTCCGAGACCCGCCCGTGCGGCTGCTCGCGCAGCCACACGATCGGCGCCACGCCGAGCCGTTCGTCGACGATGAGCAGGCGGCCCAGCTCGCGCTTGCGTCGCTCATCCAACTGCCACGCCAGCAGGTCAAACACCGCGTAATGGGCGGCCTCGCGGGCCGTGGCGATCATCCGAGCCAGCTGATCCACCGTCGGGCGCACGATCCGACGGGC
>JBKQKK010000290.1:0-4198 GCA_052147535.1 Solirubrobacteraceae bacterium
GAGCTGCTGGGCGAGGTCGACAAGCTCCGCCGGGCGCTGACGGCGCTCACCTCGCGCGATAGCGGACCGGACGATGCCGATCGCGCAGCGCCCGTGGCCAGCTCAGCCTCCGCCGGTGGGAGCGCGGCCAAGGGCCCGCGTGCGAGCGCGCGTCGGACTCCGCGAACACGCAAAGCTTCGGTGCCGCCGCGCCCGGCCGCGCAGACGCCCGCCAGCTCAGTCGCTGCGCCTGCCCGTGCGCGGACCGCGCCGGGCGCGACCAAGGCTGCGGTCCTGGCGGCGCTCAAAGACGGCGGCGCGATGACGGCCGGCGAGATCGCGGCTGCCACGCGCCTCGGGCGCGCGGCGGTCAGCACCACCCTCTCGAAGCTCGCGGGGTCCGGCGAGATCACGAAGGCCGCGCGCGGCTACCAGCTCGGGCGCGAGAGCGACACAACCCGCAAGCCGGCGCGGTCACGCCCGAGCGTCAGCACAGTCGTTACGAGCCCTTCGCGGCAGGCTGCCGAAGCACAGGCCGCCGGTCCGGCCCGCGGCGCGGCGCGCCCGGCCCCGGGCGCAACCAAGCATGCTGTCCTCGCGGCGCTCGCCGGCGGCAGCGCGCTGACCGCTGGCGAGGTGGCGACCGCGACCGGGTTGGGTCGCGCGAGCGTCAGCGCGACGCTCTCACAGCTCGCCGAGGCCGGCGAGCTGAGAAACGCCGCTCGCGGCTACCAGATCGCCGGCGTCGAGGCAGCCCAGCGGTTCTATTTCCGAATCGAGGACGACTCCACCCCCAGGGCGGTCGTCGCGAACCTCCCGGAACTCGAAGCCGCGATCGCGGTCTGCGGAGTGGGGGTGCTGCGCCACCATTGCGCCGAGCACGACTTCTCGCGCTGGGTCGCTGGCGTCTTGCACAACGAGCCGCTCGCCGCCGACCTCGCGACGGCCGAGGCTCAACTCTCAGCCGATAGCCCCACCGAGACGGTCGAACACGTGCGCCTGGCGCTGATCGCAGCCCTTCAAGCTCGCCACGCCACACAGCAGTAGTCGCCAAGACCCGAACGCTTGCCGACTCTCCCGGCAGAGGGCTGGCAGAGCCAGCGGACCGAGATAGCCGCGCCGACGCCAACTAGCTGGCATCGCTGCTGCTGGCGGTGATCTCGTCGGGTGTAGGCGATCGGTCTGAGATGCGCGGTCCGGTGTTGGTGAGGTCGGTCGCGTTCGGTTCGGTGGGTCCGGGGGCGCGGTGGCCGGTCCCGCGCGTGCCGGGGAGTCCTGGCGGCTGGGTGGTTGCCGGCGACATCCCCAGCGCGGATGCGGCCGCGCGGGCGAGTTCGCCCGCGGTGGCGAAGCGGTCGGTCCGATCTGCTGCGAGGCCGCGGGCGATGACCGCATCGAGGGCAACGGGGAGGTGGGGGTTGACCTCGCTGGGCGGTTGGACTCCAGAGTCCAGGGGTGATGGCGCCACGCCGGTCAGGCTGGCGTACAGCACCGCTGCGAGCGCGTACACGTCGCTGCGCGCGTCGACGCTGGCTCCGCGGATCTGCTCGGGTGCGGCGTAAGCGAGCGTGCCGACCCACTGACGGGTCTGCGTGAGCTCGGAGGTGAGCGCGGCCCACTTCGCCACGCCGAAGTCCGTTAGGTAGGCGTGCGGCGGCGCGGCGTTGGTCAGGAGCACGTTGGCGGGTTTCACGTCGCGGTGGATGATGCCGATGGCGTGGGCTGCGTCGAGTGCGCTTGCCAGTTGGTTGACGATGTGGACGGTGGTGGCGGGGTCGAGGGGGGCCCAGCGGATCAGGTTGCCCAGGTCGTGGCCGTCGACGAGTCGCATCACGATGTAAAGGAGGTGGCCGGTGCGTCCGGTGTCGTAGATCGGGACAACGTTGGGGTGCTCGATGGCCGCGGCGGCCCTTGATTCGATCTCGAATCGGGCGCGGTGTTCTGCGCTGTCGGCCTTGTCGGGGCGGATGAGCTTGATCGCGACTGGGCGGTCAAGGTCGAGCTGGGTCGCGCGGTAGACGGTCCCCATCCCGCCGCTGCCGAGTTCCTCCTCGATCCGGTAGCCGTCGACGATCCGGCTCGCCCAGGCGGATAGGCGCGAGTCCCGGTCGAGCACCTGGCTGACGAGTTCGGGAGATCCCGTGGCGAAGAGCTCCCGGAAGTGACGGCGTTCGCGCGCGTCCTCGATGCCGGCGACTAGGAGGCTCCCGCCGGTGGCCACCACAATCGTGAGCAGCTCGGGGGTGAATCCCAGCACTGTCCCGTGGTCGAACAGGATCAGGGTGAGCCCTCCCCAGGCGAGGATCCCGATCAGGCCGAGCGCGCCGACGGTCACCGCGTCGAGCCAGAATGCAGCTGCGGCGAGGCCCGCTGCCGTGAGGATGATGAGGGTGATCTCCAGCGCGCTGGAGGCGTCGGTCAGCGGCAGTCCCTCCAGTAGCGTGGCGATGGCGTTGGCTTGAATCTCGGCGCCGGGCATGTCGCCCCCGCCGACCGCCGTGGGGTGGACGTCCTGCAGGACCGGTGCGGTGGCCCCAACGACCACGATTTTGCCACGGACGAGCGCTCGGTCGAAGTGCCCGCCGGCGACTGCCGCGAACGGAATCGTGGGATACGTGCCGGGAGGTCCGGCGTAGTCGATCCAGGCGCCGGCCGCGCGGATCCGCTGCGGGCTGAGGTCCCGGCCGGTCACGAGGCGCTGCACGACACGAGCCACTGACGGCAGCCCGAAGAACTGCCCGAGGAGATTCCGGAACACGCCGTCGGGTCCGAGCGGCAGCAATCCCGCGGCCGGGTAGGCGCCGATCCGCCGCAGCGCATCGTTGCCACCGAGGATCTGCACGCCTCCGCCGGGTTCGATCTCGGAGGTGACGAACACGACCGGCGCTGCGGCACGGGCTGCTGCGCGCAAAGCGCTGTCGGCAGCTGGGGTGCTCGGCCGGTCGAAGCCGATGTCGTAGACGATTAGCCGGGCTCCGGCGGCATGGAGCTGATCGATCACCTGAGCATGGATCCGGCGGGTGAACGGGTACTGGGGGAGCGCGAGCAGGCTCGCCGGGTCGAGCGCGACGATCACGATCCGCCGATCCGGCGCGATCCGCCCCCGGGAGGGCGAAGCGGGTGTCGATCGTCGCCCGCTCGATCTGCTCGACGACCGAGCTGTGCCGGAGCCCGATCCCGGCGAGGCTCGCGAGCGCCGCCACGGCTGTCAGGGCGAGCGCGCGGCGGCGCGTCGAGCGTGACAGGGGCCGCCTGCGGCGGATCGAGGATCGGATCATCGGATCGTCGTGTGTCGGTCGTTGGTGTTTCTCAGGCCGGGAGGAAGACGCTCTGACCGGCGTGCACGAGCTGGCGGACGTGGGTGACCCGGCTGGTGACGGCTACCACGCCCTGGTAGACCTTCACTTCGGTGCCGTTGCAGTAGTCAGCGGTCAGCCACTCCGTCCCTTCCACGTTGGTCGATCCGTAACCGGCGTACACGGCCGTTGAGTTGGGCGGGTCGTTGTGAGCGCTGGTCTTGACCTTGCCGCGCGTCGCCCGTTCGGGCGCTTGTGCTCAACCGCCGCCGCGGAGGCGATCCGTGTGTCTCCGGCCGCGGAGGGAGCCGGGCAGCCGCCACCGGAGGTGTCGAGGAGACGGCCGAGGATCTGTGTTGCCCCGTAGTGGGTGATCACGACCTCCCCGCCGGTGTACTGGACCTCCAAGTGGCTGGTGGCGATCGGCGGCTGTACTCGCACGAGTCCATTTCGCGTATCGATGGTCGAGCCGAACGGGATCCGGTTGGCGGCGATGAGTGCTCTGAACACAGTCGAGCCCGCGAACCGGACCCGCGCATGCCCGCTCACCGGGGTGACGGCGGGTCCCGGAGTGAGCGTGAAGGGGGCGTTCACCGGTCCGTCGGTGGAGGTCGAGACCGTAACGAGCTCGGCGCCGCGGACCGCCGGGTTCGCCACCGAGCTCACCGTCTCCACGAGCACCGCGTTCGCGGCGACCAGGAACGGGACGGTCGCGGTCAGCGTTGTCGCCTGCTTCGTGCAGCTCGACGCCAGCGCGCTCGCGCCGCTCGCCGGGTTCATAAACGTCACGCGCTCACAGGCCGGCAGCCCGGTTCCGGCCGGGAAGGCAAGCACCACTTGGCCGTACCCGGCCTGAAGCTCACCCACGCCCGAGGTCATCAGGTGGAACGTGTAGGTCACCTGGTTGGCCGAGGTCGTGGGGT
>JBKQKK010000291.1:0-5987 GCA_052147535.1 Solirubrobacteraceae bacterium
AGCGCGGCGATCACCGTCCAGGCGCTGTTGGCTGCGAACTTGCCGCTGGGGAAGTGCGCGAGCGCTTGGTCTTTGAGATCGCGGATCGCGAGCTCAACGACGGCGTGCTCGCGATGCTCAGCCTCGACGAGCATCAGCGGCTCGGTGCGGTTGGTCGCGAACGCGAAGTACTGCCAATCGGGGAACAGTTCGGCTTGCGCGCCGATCAGCCGAGTACGGCGCACAACCAGGCGCCAGCCCTTGAGCTTGGTCTCGGCGATCTGCGCCTCCCCGGTCTTCGGATAGTCCTCCAAGGACCTCCGAGAGTAAACGCGCGAGAGGCAACGGTTTGTATTTGTCGCCGTCTGTCCCGTCTCGCATCGGCGCGGGGCTGCCCGTAGGACAGGCACGCACGCCTATACCGTTCGCGGCGGGCCCGCCGACGGGCGGCTCAGGCGGCTACGACCCGGGCGAACATCAACCGCCTCCACGGCGGCGAAGTCGCCAGCGCGGCTATCGCTATGGAATCCTGCTGACCGAGACGGGGGTTAGGCTGCACGCTGTGTTGCCGCAGGTGTCCGGACCGGTGTGGGTGCCATCTCCAAGCTGACCTGAATCGTTGAGGCCCCAGCAGTCGACGCTTCCGCCAATCAGAAGCGCGCACGCATAGAAGTTGCCGGCGGCGATTGAACTTGCGTTAGCGATTCCACTGACGGCCACCGGCACGCTGCTGTCAGTCGTCGTGCCGTTGCCGAGCTCGCCGCCGCCGCCGGCCCCCCAGCAGTCGACGCTCCCACTCCATAGAACGGCGCACGTATCGATCTCACCGGCGCTAACTGCGCTCGCGTTTGTAATCCCGGTGACCGTGACCGGTGTCGCAGTCGCGTCGAGGCTCGTCGTCGCGTCGCCCAGCTGGCCATTAGCGTTGTCACCCCAGCACTTGATGCTGCCGCTAGCGAGCAGCGCGCACGCGTGGTCGAATCCCGCGGTGATCGCAACAGCACTGCTGATCCCGACCACCGGGATCGGGATTGTGCTGCACGGAAGGTTGCCGCAGGTCTCTGGGCCGTTAGGGACGCCGTGCCCATTATTGGGCTCACCGTCCCCGAGCGCCCCCCCATCGTTGTACCCCCAGCAGTCGACACCGCGCCCGGCGAGCAGCGCGCAGACGTATGAATTGCCAACGGCGATCGCGGTCGCGTTGCTGATCCCAGTCACCGCGACCGGCGTCCTACTGCACGAACTGCCGTTGCAGATGTCCGGGCCTGTCGACTGACCATCTCCGAGCTGCCCGTAAGTGTTGTTGCCCCAACAGTCGACACTGCCGCCGGCTAGCACGGCACACACGTTTGCCTGGCCGCCGGCGACCGCCGTCGCGTCACTGATGCCGCTCGCCGCCACGGGCGTCAGGCTGCTGGCGGCGGTGCTGCCGTTCCCCAGGGTCCCGGCGAAGTTATTACCCAAGCAGTCGACGGCGCCGGCTACCAGCGCACACGTCGTGCCGCCACCGGGGGCGATCGCCGTCGCAGTGCTGAACTCGCTAGCCAGCACCGGCGTCGTGCTACAGGGCCCGGGGCACATATCGGGACCACCAGCGGTGCCGTCACCGAGCCCCCCAAAGTCGTTGGCCCCCCAGCAATCGATAGACGTGTTCGCAAGAACACACGAGTACGTGTCACCGACCGCGATCGCCGTAACGCTGGTTCCCCCACCTCCGATAGTCGTGATGGTCCAGTGGAATGTTTTGCTGTTCGATGGGCCGGTGGCATCTTTGGCGGTGACGGTCACGTCTGAGCTGCCGGCTGTCGTGGGGGGGCCGGTGATCAGCCCGGTCGTGGCGCTGATCGAGAGGTTGGCGGGGAGGCCGGTCGCGCTGTAGCTGAGCGCGCCGCCGTCGCTGTCGCTGGCCTGGATCTGCAGCCGGACCGCAGTGCCGACGGCTCCGGCTTGATCGCCCGGGTTCGTCACGCTGACGGTCGGGCTCCCGCCGGGGAACGGTCCGTGGGCATTGCCGAGCGGGAACGTGCTGCTGTAGATCGTGAGAGGCTTGCTCTTGAGGTCAAGGGCTGGGGCGTCGAGGGAGGCGGCCACGTCGAACGGGACGGTCAACGTCCACCACGGATTAATGGTGGTATCGGCGTGGAGGTGAAGACCGGTAGTGACGCTGAGTTCGGGGCCGCCGACGCCGTATAAGAGCGTTTGGAGCGCCGGGGTGATCGTCGCGGTCGCGTCCGCGGTGCCACTGATCGTCGGCGTCGTCGGGGAAATCGTTGCATTCGAGCCGTGGATTGGGGAGTAGTTGCCGTTGGCATACGCGACGCCGCCGGTGACCGAGGCGTTCGCGGTGACCGAAGCGGTTGCGTCAGCGCTCGCGGAGACAGTCGCGTCGGCGGTCAGCTCGCCTCGAAGGACGACCACGACGGGAAGCGGCCCGATGTCACCCGCAAACGTCGCGATCGGATAGTCCGTCACCAACGGATAGTCGGTCAGACTGCACTTCGCGCCCGCGTTAGCGTCAATCGTCAGGCTCGCGGTCGCGGTGCCGGTCACCAAGAAGTCCGCCGACCTGAGGCTGAAAAGCGAGAAGCTCGCGTGCAACGACGGCTTGACGCTGATGCCCATCGTCCCCGACAGGCTGGCCGCCGCGCCGCCCGAGCAGGAGATGTCACCGAAACTGTGGTTGAACGACTTCGACGCGAGCTTCTCCGAGGAACTGCCAGCAACCTGAGAAAGCGTCGACAGATCCAGCGTGCCGGTCCCGAGCGCATCGTTGAGCGTTGCCGGCGAGACGTAGAGCCCCGGAGCCTTACCCTCGCAGCCCACCAGATCAATCTTCCCGAGATAACCATTCGGTGTCTGCGGGCTGTAGCCGACTCCAACGTAATTGCCCTTCAGTACTGTGCCGGGCCCTGCCGCGATAGGGACGCACGCAGCCGCCGCGTGCGCGACCCGGCGAGAGACATGCGAAACACTGGACCGTAGCGCGATCCAGCCCGCCTTACCCGGGGCTGGGACGGACGTCACATCGCTTGGCCTTAGGACGAGCGGCAGCGCACGCACGAGGACCCGCTGAGAACGCGCCGCGAGCACCCGCCGCCCCTTCAGGACAGCTAGCCGCACTACGACCCATCCTGTGTGCCCGGGCGTGCGCCAAACGAGCGAGAACGTGCGTCGACGCGATATCGACGCGCGCACGAGGCTGCGCCACCCTCGACCATGTCGCTGCTCGAGCACAACCCGCGCGCCAGAGCCCGCCGACGCCACGCTCCCGACGATCTTCACGCGGGACTTCACAAACGCTGTCGCCGGCAGAGAAGCCGAAACCCGCGGCCCGTGCTTTAAAACCGCCGTCGTTCCGGATATCGGTAGCACCACACCCAGTCGAGCAGCACTACCTGTCACCGCCGCGAGCGCTGGGGCGACAGCTACCAGCAGCACGAGCAGTGCCGCGGGCAGCGCCAGCCAACCACGACCCGCACGCCCCCACGGCTTCAACCAGCGACGCACAATTTCCAGACGATCGCAGCGCTGCGCGGGCCGAGAGAGAGGTCTGAGATTCCGTTGGCGCATGTTCTCCGGGCCGATCTTTCGACTGGACGATTCTTCGATCAGTTCGATTGCAAGGGGAGACCCGGCGCAGTCCTCTCTAGCGCACGCAAGGCGTCTCACCTCGCCTATCGACACTTTGGCGACAGCAGCCATCGGGACGAACTACGCGACCACGACCGTAGTGCGCCGTGTTTCGCTCTCGTCTACTCGCCTCGTCTTCGTCGCCGACGTGGATGAGCACACCACGGGGTGCCGGGGCACGGTGATCCTTTTCGCCGGGCAAGAACTGCGAGTCAAAGAGCCGCCTCCTGGCCGTAGCACGGACCTGGAGAGCGCCGAGCCTGGAGCGTTCAGCGGGACTACCGAGAGCCTGCTTCGCATCGTTGGCGCCCACAGCGCGCTCGCGTTGGCGGCGCGACGCGCACCGGCGCCCGGATCGAGCGGGTCCCGTGTCCGCTTCTGCTCCTGCCTACGAGAGCGGAAGCGATCGGCGTTCTTGTGGGGTTGGAGCCCCCGGTCGGTCGGGGGCCTGGCTCATGGCCGCGGTTTGGGGTCGGCGAGCTCGGCGAGGCGTAGCGCGGCGTGGCGGTTGAGTGAGTGCCGGTCGCGGTCGTAGCGGCGGGTAGTGCGGGGGTCGGCGTGCCGGGCGGAATCTTGGACGTCGCGTAGCGGCATGCCGGCGCCGAGCGCGAGCGTGACCATCGTGGCTCTGAGTCCGTGCGGGGTGAGCTCGCCGAGGCCGGCTGAGCGGGCGAGGCGGTTGATCTGCCCGTAGATCGCCTGGCGCGTGAGTGGCCGGCGGGTGGTGGGGGAGAGCAGCAGCGGCCCGGTGTCGGCGCCGGCGGCGATCCTCGCGCGCTCGTGAAGCCAGCGGTCGAGCGCGGCGATCGTGGGGGCGTTCAGCGGAACGCGGTGGTTCTTCTCGGCGTTGCCTTTGCCGCGGATCGCGAGCACGCGGTGGCCTTGGTGCTCTGCGAGGTCCTCGACGTCGGCGCCGGCGGCTTCGGAGACCCGCAGGCCGTTGAAGAACAGCAGGCAGACCAGCAGCTCGTGCAACGCCGAGCGAGCGCGGGCGGCGGCGAGCAGCTGCGCGACCTGCGGTCGGGAGAGCGCCCTCGCCTGGTTCTGCTCTGAAGCGGCGGGCTTGGGCCGCTCGACGATCGCGCATGGGTCCTGGTCGATCGCGCGCTCGTGGACGGCGCGGCGGTAGTAGGCGGCGATCGCCGCCAGCGCGAGCGCGCGCGAGGCCTCGGCGAGCCCGGCGGCCCCGAGCAGCGCGAGGTAGTCCTCGACGTGCTCTGAGCGGACGGCGTACGGGTCCTGGCCGCGGCTTTGGCAGTGGGCGAGGTACAGCACGAGCTCTCGCGCGTACAGCGCCCGCGTGTTCTCAGACCGGCGCTGGTAGTGGCGAAGGACGATCATCAGCAGCTCCTCGGGCCCGGGCGGCCCGTTGCCCGGCTCCCGGGTCGGCGCGCGCCAGCCCTCGGCGCGCTGGAGCACGTCGTCGACTGCGGTGCGGAGCTCCGCGGCCTGGCGTGCGTCGAGCAGCTTCGAGCGTCTGCCGGGATGGCGCGCGAGCCCGACCAGCTCCGCCTTCTCGCGCGCGCGCGTGTGCCACTCGTTGTTGGAGTGCTCGTCGGACGTGCTCATGCGAGCGGTTTTCGGGCTTTCCGCGGGGTCTCCTGCCCCGTTTCTCAACGCCGGTTATGAAACGGGCAGGGGACCGTTGACGAAACCGCGACGCCAGGAAGCTACTCCGGCTAGAAGGAGGCGCGACAATCTCGTCGATGGCGCTCGTCGAAGCCCAGCAACTGCGGATGCTCGAGCGACTACGAGACGCGGGCAAGCAGCCAGTGACGCTCAGCGAGCTGCGCGCAGCCAGGATTGACTTCCCCGCCGTAGTCATCAGCGAGCTCGAGATCAACGGGTATACGATCGACCGTGTCTACGACCACGGTCGGCTGATCGGCGTACGCCTGCTCGAGACCGACGCCCCCGACACGCCCATCTCAAGCTGGCGCCAGCGATGGCACCGTCCTTCGCGATAGTCGCTGACGCCAGCCAACGAGGCCCTCTCCTTGGGTTGCTGCCCCCAGGGGCAAAGTAGGATGCTCGCGACCGGCTGTTGACCACCAGTCAAGGAACGCGTTGAGGTCGCGCCGGTAGCCAGCGCGGGTACCGGCGTTGCGCTGGCGCGCGAGCAGCTTCAGCGCGAGCCACCGCTCGTGCTTGATCCCGTCCGCCGGCGGGTCTGTAGACGCCGTCTCGGCCTCCTCAGCGGTGACCGTCACCCACGTCCAGATCGAGGGCTCCCCCACTCCCGAGAGCGTCTCGGCCTCTGCACAAAGCGAGCGTTTCGTGATTCGACGCGAGTTGGAGAAACGGGACCGAGGTAGGCGGCCAGCGGGAAGACTCGCCGGAAGGGTCTCGTGGGGGGGGGGGGGGGGGGGGCGGCGGGG
>JBKQKK010000292.1:0-5422 GCA_052147535.1 Solirubrobacteraceae bacterium
CCCGCGGCAGTGGATTGAAAACATGCGTCTGCCTGACGGCAAGCCTCCGCGCATGGACATGTACGCGCACAACCCGTTCAGCTACGCGAGCCCGGTATTCACCAACGTCCCGTCTGAGTTCGACGACGTCCAATTCGCCAATCTGCCCGAGCTTGCCGGCTGGGTGGACCGCTACATAAAGAAGGGCCTGCCGCTGTTCCTGTCGGAGTGGACGATCCCGACGCAGGAGGACGAGACCTTCAACTTCTGGGTGGATCCGACGGTTGCGGCCCGGTGGGTAAAAGAAGCGCTGCGTGAGTGCCGTGCCTGGCACCGGATCTACGCACTCGGCTGGGTCAACGTCTACGATGATCTGCCGATCATCGCGGGCGGCCTGCTCACCGCGAACGGCACGCCGAAACCCGACTTCTACGCTTTCGCGAACGGATAAATCACTCGGCTGGCCGCGTCGGATGCATCAAAGCCCTGCGGGCTGCTTAGCACTTTGTAGCGATCGGAGCGTATCAAGCCAGCCACTGCGCTAGCAGACACGTCAGTGGATATGCGCGATCAGATCTCGCTGCTCGGCACGTGCGCGTATTCCGCCTCGCGAACCTGTTCGGCGGGCGGCGGGTCTTTGCGACGGTAGTCGCCGCGGCTGAAATGATGTTCTAGCCACACGTAGAGGACGATGAACGCGTAGCGGCTGCCCATCTCGCGCAGGCGGAGCTTCGACTCACCCTGCTGGCGGTTGGTCCAACTGACCGGTACCACGGCGAAGTTGAAGCCCCGCACGACGGCCTTCAGCGGCATCTCGACGGTCAGGTTGAAGTGGTTGGAGAGCAGCGGCTGGATGTGCTCGACCACAGGCCGGCGGTAGGCCTTGAAGGCGTTGGTGGTGTCGTTGTAGCCGTGCTGGAACAGCAGCCGGAGTCCGGCGTTGACGATCCGGTTGAGGACCAACTTCACCCGTGGGTAGTCGGAGGTCCGCCCGCCGCTGCCGAACCGGGTGCCGAAGGCGCAGTCATAGCCCTGCTGGAGGACGCGGTAGTAGAGGATGAGGTCCCGCGGTGAGTCCGACATGTCCGCCATCATGATCGCTACCGCGTCACCTGTGTAGACGTCAAGGCCGACGCGCACGGCGTGTCCGAAGCCGGGCGGGAGGTGCGAACGCACGCATCGGACGTTTGGGTTTGCTTGCGCAATCGACTCCACCACGGCGCTCGTGCCGTCGCCACTGGCATCGTCAACGACCACGATCTCGTAGTCGATCTCCTCCTGTTCGAGCGCTGTGACCGCCTCGCTGACAGTCGGTCCGACCGAGTCGACCTCGTTGTGGGCCGGAATTATGACCGAGAGCCTCAGTTTGCTACGGTCCACAGCTCTAGGTTCTGCTCGTGGATTTCGCGCAGCACGTGCTCGACGCCGTAGGTGATGTCCCAGTCGGGGTAATCGCGTTTGAATGGTTCCAGGTCGGAGATCCACCAGCGGTGGTCGCCGATCCGGTTCTCCTCGGAGAGTTGCCAGTTCAGTTCCCGCTCGGCGATCGCCTCGCACAGCAAGATCGCCTCAAGTACCGAGCAGTTGCTCTTGCGTCCGCCGCCGATGTTGTAGACGGCCGCTGGACGCGGAGCGCGGTGGAAAGCCTCGAACGCCGCGACGAGGTCGGCCGAGTGGATGTTGTCGCGAACCTGTTTACCTGCGTAGCCGTAGATCGTGTACGGGGCACCGGCCATCGTGCAACGCATCAGGTAGGAAAGGAAGCCGTGCAGCCGGGTGCCGGCATGGTTCGGACCGGTGAGGCAACCGCCACGGAAGCAGACCGTCGGCATGTCGAAGTAGCGCCCGTACTCCTGCACGAGCAGGTCGGCGGCGGCCTTGGAGACGCCGAACAACGAGTGGGTCGAGGCATCGATCGACATCGACGTGTCGATACCCCGGAAGTAGCGGTGATCCTCCGGCAGCTCGAGTCGAGCGCCCTGTTCGATCAGCGGAAGAAAGTTGGGCAGGTCGCCGTAAACCTTGTTCGTCGAGCAGAAGATGAACGTGGCCGACGGCGCGTGCTGGCGCGTCGCCTGGAGCAGGTTAAGGGTGCCGTTGGCGTTCACGCCGAAGTCCGTCTGGGGGTCGGAGGCCGCCCAGTCGTGCGAGGGCTGGGCCGCGGTGTGGATCACGAGCTCGATCGGCTGTGCCTCGCGGAACACGCGCTCGACCGCATCGCTGTCGCGGATGTCGATCTCCAACGAACGGAACGAGTCTCCCAGCGTGCGGACGAGGCGATCGGTGGTGTGCGCGGTGGAAGCCGACGGCCCGAAGAACCGTGCCCGCATGTCGTTCTCGAGCCCGATTACGTCGTAGCCTGCCGCCACGAAATGCTGAGCGGACTCAGACCCGATCAAGCCCCCGGAGCCCGTGATGATTGCAGTTCTCATAGAAGCGCTAAGTGAATCACCAATCCAAGCGATCAGCCGATCCCGCGGCTCTGCCGACCGCAACCCATCTGCGGACGCAGCGCGAATGGTCGCGGAGACACGAGCTCAAAGCACCGTCCGCAACGCGGCTTCGTTGGCGAGTACCCAACCGTGGATATCAGCAAGCACCGTGCGCGCGTCGCGGCGCGGGCGCCAGTCGGTCAACGTCGACAGCTTCGCGCAATCCGAGACGTAGACCGGCACGTCACCGGGACGCGTATCGACCTCTGAGCCGACCAGCACCTTGTTGCCCGTGATCTCCGCACACAGGGCAGTGGTCTCGCGCAGGGACAGACTGCAGCCGCGACCGCCACCAACGTTTGCGGTCACGCCGTCCCACCGCTGCGGCGCGGCGAGCTGCTCATCGAGCAGTTGCACCAGATCCTCAACGTGAAGCAGGTCCCGCACCTGCTTGCCCGTGCCGCCAAAACCGATGTACTGGAGTGGGCGCCGGAAAAGGTGCGCAAGCATCCAGTACGTGAAAACCCCCTGATCAACCTTGCCCATCTGCCAGGGACCCGCGACCACACCACAACGGTTAATCACGCCCCTCAGGCCGTAGGTGGCGCGGTACTCCTCGATCAGCAACTCGGCAGCAAGCTTGGTCGAGCCGTAGAGGGTCCTTGCCCCAGCCAGAGGGAACTGCTCACTGATGCCCGAGGGCGATGCCCCAGGGAGGTTCTGATGCCGCCGAATCAGGAAGCGGCTATCGGTCTCATCGAGCGCGAGGCTCTCCAGTGCGGCTACGGGATACACGCGGCTCGTGGACAAGAAAACGAAGAAGGCGTGTCGTCTGCGCGCAAGCTCCAAGCAGTGGTAGGCCCCGAGCAGATTTGACTTGATCACGTAGTCGGGGCTTCCGTTCACGCCGGCCAGAGCAGATGGTTCGGCGGAACACTCTACGACTGCATCGAGATCGGGCAACGCCAATAGATCCTCGATGTCGCGAACGTCGCCGTGAAGGAACGAGACCCCCGCCTCACGCAGCCGCGGGAGGTTTAGCTCGGCCCCGCGACGCTTGAGGTTGTCAAGCGCCGTAATCTGCCACGCGGGATGACGCGTGGCAAGTGCGACGGCGACGCTCGCCCCAATAAACCCTGCGCCACCGGTCACAAGGACGCATTCAGCTCCACGATCACTGTTCATGACGGCCAACCCTACCCAAAACGACGGCCCGGTGTGGCTTGTGGACCAAGGACACTCAGCCATGGGTCGGCGTCTCGGTCACGCGGTCGCAGCAACTGACCGACGCCGACCGGACCGAGGTAGTAGACGGAGACGGGGTTGGCAAAACGCCTGGTGCACTGATCTAATTGTCTAATTGAGCTAGCGGTCTCGAATGATTTAGTGCGCTGTGGGAGGACGTCCGGGGCTTCCCGGTCGCGCGCGGCGACGACATCGCTGTACGGAAACACTGCCGCACGGAGTGCGCCAGGAGAGCTAGAGCTAGACCAACTTGAACGTCACCGAACGGCTCGTGTTCCGTTGACCGGAGGTCAGTCTTGCCGACAGGCTGCCCTTGAGCCGCTTGTGCGGGGCGTTCGCCAGTAGGCTGACGCACAGCCCTTTGATCTTGAGCTTGAGCGAGTTCGTCTTGCCGGCAGCGAGGGAGAATTTGCTCGAGGCGCAGATGTAGGTCTTGGTCCTGTGATGGCTGACCTTGGTGTTCAGCGTGAGCGCCAGCGTGCCCTTGCACGCGACCGTGCTGCTGCACCGCAGTGACGCGGTAGTGGCGCTGTGCTTGATCTTCAGCGTCCCGGGACCGATCTTGAGCGTGCCGATCTTCGGCGTCTTGAACGTTTTGTCCCCGCCAGCGCTGGGTGGGAAGTAGTAGTAGTACGAGGCAGGCACGGTCGCCACAACCACGAGCCGGAAGTGGTAGACGGTGCCCGGCTTGAGCGCCACCACAGGCGCGGTTACTGCTACAACGCCCTTCCCGGCCGCGATCGCGTGGGCGGGCGTCGTCTTGTCGTAGCTGGTCGAGGTTCCGTACTGGAACTGCCAGCCGGTGGCGAGACCGCTGGTGAAGGTCGAGCCATTGAGTGATGCGCTGAGCGCGGTGACGTGCGAAGCGCTTCCAGTGGTGGCGGTCGGGGCGGTGGCGGCTTGTGCCTGAGCGGCGACCGTCGCAAACGCGACGAGCAGCACGCTGGCGGTCCCCAGGCGGCGGATCATTGTCTGAATTAACCTCCTCTTTGTGGCGTTGTCACGCGCATGCGAGCGTCATGCTCGTGTGCCACGAACGCAGCCGCCAGGTAGCGCGACTTGACGGCCTCCCCTGATTCGGACCGGGAGAATAGCCTAAGTTGTGAACAGGTGCTTACTGCTCAGTACTCGTTCGTCGATGCAAATGCGGGTTATTGTGCAGTTTGGCTGGGCGGCTCATGGTTGGGCGGCTGCGGCGTGAGCGCGGGACCATCTGCGAACGGAAACTCGCGCCGCAGCCCTCCAAGCCTGCGTGCGAGTAGCGGTGCCGCCCACGCGCCCCACGCGTCGTAGCTCCACGGTCGCGGCGGCGAGAGGTAGCGCAGGTACTCCACCTCGATACCGTCGAGCGAAGCGCGCGCGGGCTGGCGCAGCTCACGGGCGGCCGCGCCCAGGTCGCGTTCTCACAGGCTCGCGCGGCAGCGGGCGGTGGAGCACGAGCACCCGGACCGCGGCGCCGGCGTCACGTGCCGCGAGCGCCTGACGGTGAGCCCAGATCCCGCGCACCGGATCGCCGGCACGCTGGTAGTACTCGGCGGGTACGAGGACCTTCAAGCCGGCTACCAGCTTCGGTGGGTAGCGAGCGCGCGCCGGATCTCGGCGAGGCGCACGTATGGGCTCAAGATAACACCAGAGCCGTCGATCATTGGATCGATGGGGAAGTGTGCCACCGCGGGTGTTGAGCGGCTACTGTGTTGCGAGTGCCGAGCGGGGACGACACACGAGTCCTCCGACGACCACCCCTCGGTAACCTAAGGTCGACCGCC
>JBKQKK010000293.1:0-16114 GCA_052147535.1 Solirubrobacteraceae bacterium
GTCGACGGCCGCGCCCAGTCCGACCAAGTCGTCTTCGATGAACTCCTTAGTGGCGTCCGGGACGATCAGCGTGCTGCCGGACACCGCCAGCTGGGCAGCCAGCGGGATGTAGCCGACGCCGCCAGACGCCGTCTGGATCTCATAGCCGACCACCTCTCCGACGCTGCCGGCCAGGACCACGACGTCCCGCACCCGGCCGAGGCTCGCTCCTGACTCGGTGAGCACCTCGTTCCCGGTCACGTCCCGGCCGGACGGTGGCCTACCGAGCTCCGCGGGCGAGTCCTCGGGCAGGATCAGGCTGCTCTCATCCTCGACGATCACGGCGTCACGGCCGATCGCGTGGATCGTCTCTGCGGACAGCAGCTCGCGACGGCGGCCGGCAAGGAACCCGCGCTTGTTCAACGTCAGGCCTACGACACGGCCGGCTTCCGGGCTATAGATCAGGTCGCGTACCTCGGCCACGTCTTCGCCGCTGCTGATCGTCACAACCGGCAGGCCCCTGATCGCCGAGCCGCTTACGAGCGATCTCATTGCCTGCGTCTGGTCGCGATCACGCCACCCCCGCGGCGACGCCGGCGGAGGAACACGCCAACCAGCACAAGCACGACCACCAACACAACCACCAACAAAAGCCACGCCACAGCGCTCACAGCGAACCTCCGATCTGCCCCGATACTACCCCCGAAACGGGCCCTTGTCGTCCCCAAGCGAACCGTGGGCGTGCTTGACGTCGGGCGCTCATGCGCCACGCAGAACGACGAACCACAGCCTGTCGGCTACCGCGACGATCGCGTCGGCCACGTCGAGATAGCGGCGGTAGAGAACCTGCCCGGCGAGGACTGCCCGGAGGTCCTCGGTCTGCAGCAGTTCGGCCATCGCCTCGCGGTAGTCGCGCTCGACGTGGTGCACGGCCTCGCTCGCGACGTCCGCCCGCCGGCCCGCCTCCTCGGGGTCCTTGCGCAGCAACCGGAAACCAGCGACGAGCGCGCGGGTGCCCGCCGCGAGCCGCGCCGCCATTGTGCCGGTGTGGGCGTCGGGTGCGCGACCCAGTACCTCGGTCTCGCGCAGGGTGTCCCGGGCCTCCGTGAGGACCCGATCGATACGCTCTGAGAGGATGAACAGGTCTTCCTGATCGACCGGCGTGGAGAGCGCCGCCTGCAAGGCCGCCAGCAGTTCCCGTCGCGCATGATACGCCTTGTGCTGCGCGGCGCGCGCAGCCGCGGCCGCGTCCTGGTCGCCGGCGCGCGACCACTCGCTGAATGCGTCCATGCCGACGACCGTCAGCTCGCCCTGCACGACCAGCAGCGCGACCACGTCAGGCGCGGCAGGCATCAGCTTGCGCCACCACGAGCCTCGGCCTGCGGGCCGAGGCTCCGGCGCTCCGTCTGGCTCGCGCGGCCGTTCGCTCACCGCAGCGCTCCGGGGAGCTGGCCAAGCTCAACCAGGCACGCGCCGAGTAGGGCGCAGGCAGGCACGGTGATGACCCATGCGGATACCACGGTTCGGACGGTAGGCCAGTGGACATGGCGCCGCCTGCGGGCGGCGCCCACACCGATCATCCCGGACGCGACGACTGTCGAGGTGCTGACCGGCGCGCCAAGCCCAGCGGCGCCGAGGATCACCGCCGCCGAGGCGCTCTGCGCCGCCAAACCGTCGAGCAGACCGCCGCGGTAAAAGCGCGAGGACACCGTCTGCACGATCCGCCGGCCGCCGGCCGCCGTACCCGTCGCGAGCACAACCGCGACCAGCGCCGTGACCCAGAACGGCACCGCGAAGCTTGGAATCGTTCCGGCCGCGACGAGCAGCGCAGTCGCCAGCCCCATCGCCTTCTGCCCGTCATTGGAGCCATCCGCGAGCCCCACCAGGCCCGCGGTCAGCCAGATCATCGCGCGCAACGACCGCGCCAGCTCGCGCGAGGCCCGAGGCAGCACCCCGCCGAGCACGCGCCGCAACCCAGCCGCGGCACACCCTCCCAACACCGGCGAGAGGACGATCGCGACCAGCGTGCCGATCACACCGTAGGGATGCGCGCCGTGAAAACCACCCCAACCGACAGCCCCCCAGCCCGCCTGTGCCGCGGCCGCACCCGCCAATCCGCCGACCAGCGCAATGCTCGCGCTGACCGGCACGCCCCGCCGCGTGAGCAGCAACGTGAACGCCAGGCTCGCCACACCGCCAGCCAGGTACGTACCAGCCAGCTCGGCCGCCGGCACGTGTATGAGGCCGGTCATCGTCAACGCGACCGCCTCACCGGCGAGCAGTCCGCCCGCCGCGCTGGCCGCAAACGCGAACGCCATCGCGCTGCGATACGAAGCCGCGCGCGAGGCGATCAACACGGCACTCGCGTTCGGTGCATCCGACACGCCGAGCATGAACGCGAATCCGAAAACCACAACCAGCGCGGCGATTCCGATTAAGCTCAAAGCGCCCGTACTTTCCTTCCAGACACGCCGCGACGACTGAGCGCGAGCTGCTCAACGAGCTCCGACGCTCGCGTCGCGCCGTCGTTGGCGGCCGCCCAGTGCGACAGCTCGCCGGCGCGCCGCGCGTATGCTTCGTCGCCGAGCACACGGGAGACGGCCGCGCGGACAGTCGTCGGGGTCACAAAGCGCCACGGCAGGCGCACCCCGACGCCCGCCCAGTCGACACGGGCAGCGTTCTCGCCCATGTCACCGCTGTGCGGCACCGCCACCACCGGACGCCCGCAGACGAGCGCTCGCGCGAGCGTCCCGTGGCCGACATGGCAGACGACCACAGCGGCGTGCGGCATCGTGCGCGAGTACGACAGCCAGTTGACCAGGGCAGCATTCGCGCCGACGCGCACCGGGCGCGCCAGCGGCCGGCGGTTGGTCGTCGCGAGCACCCTGACCGGCGAGGTCGCGAGCCCCGAGATCGCCGCGCGCAGCATCCGCTGCCGCGGATCCTGCGCGGTCGACGGCGCGACCAGGATCAGCGGCCCTTTCCCAGCGGGCAGTGGCACTTCGTCAAACGGAGGCTCCCACAGCAGCGGGCCGACGACCTCGACGTGCTCGGGCCAGTCGCGCGGATACTCGAGCTGGGGGAAGGTGCCGACGATGCAGAGCTCGGCGCTGATCCCGCCGTGCAGACGGTCGATCGGCGCTAGCCCGAGCTCGCGCCTGACCTCGTTCAGGTCGTCGCGACCCTGCCGCAGCCCGAACTCGAGCGGGCGCTCGAACAGCTGCCAGAGCCTGCGGCCGGTGCTCGTGCGGGGTAGCCGTGCGCCGGTCGCATATGGGGGGAAGCCCGGCTCGCCGACGGGATACAGGTGCGGCACGAGCGTCGCGACGGGCACGCCCTCGAGCTCGCCCGCGAGCGCCGGCGCGAGCGTCAGGATGTCGTGCACGACCACGTCGACAGCGCGCTGCGCGACCGCGCGACGCGTCGTCGGCGCGGCCAGCGCGACCGCCTCGTAGGGTGTGGGCGGATGCTCGCGCGCGGGGAAGCCCGGATGCTCGGGGGCAGGGACGAACTCCATGCCGGCGCGCTGAACGACCTCACGCCAGCGCGTCCAGGTCTCGAATGTCACCGCGTGCCCGCGCAGCACCAGCCGCTCGCCCAGCGCGAGCATCGGGAACGCATGTCCGGGCTGGCCGAACGCTCCGAGAAAGATCCGCAAGCGTCGAGCGCTCAAGCCGCGAGCTCGGCGATCACGCGCACCTGCTCGAGCATCTGCTGCCCCCCGGCGGCGACGGGCACGACGATTAGCGTCCCCACGCCGGCTGCGCGATACGCGGCGAGCCGCTCCCTGACGACCGACGGCGGACCGCACAGCGAGACCATGTCGATCAGCTGCTCGGGAATCGCCGAGCACGCCTCCGCCTGACGGCCGCCCAGGAACAGTTCCTGGATCTCCGCCGCGGCCCGCTCGAATCCGTACTGAGCCGCCAGCCGCTTGTAGAAGTTCTGCTTGCGGGAGCCCATTCCACCGATGTATAGAGCCAGCCCCGGCCGCATGTAGTCGCGGGCGAGCTTGTAGTCCTCGCTGACGTGCGCGCACACGATCGGCGCGATGTCGAACGCCTCCAGCGAGCGCCCTGACCGGCTGGCCCCCTGCGCCAGCAGGGCACGCAAAGAGCCGACATGCTCTGGCGAGAAGAACGTCGGAAGCCAACCGTCGGCGATCTCGCCGGCCAGCGCCGTGTTGTTCGGACCGATCGCCGCGAGGTAGATCGGAATCCGCTCCTGACAGGGCTTGATCGTCAGCTTGAGTGCCTTGCCGGGCCCGTCCGGTAGGGGCAGCTCCAACGTCTGGCCGTGGTAGACGACCCGTTGACCCGACAGTGCCACGCGGACGACATCGACGTACTCGCGCGTGCGCTGCAGTTGCCTGGCGAACCGCTGCCCGTGCCAGCCCTCCGCGACCTGCGGGCCGGAGCTGCCCAAGCCGAGCAACATCCGACCGCCGGAAAGCCGGTCGATCGTCATCGCGGTCATCGCGGTCATCGTCGCGCTGCGCGCCGGCATCTGGAAGATCGCGGAGCCGAGCTTGATCGTGGTCGTCGCCGCCGCCAGCCAGGCGAGGATCGTGGCGGCGTCCGATCCGTACGCCTCCGCGGTCCACACCGACTCGTAGCCGCAGCGCTCGGCCTCGCGCGTGACCAGAAGCTGGTCCGCCGCGCCCATCGTCAGGCCCCAGTATCCGATGTTGACGCCGAGTCTCATACCCCTCTCGCTTTGAACGTTATGCGAAACGCTGCGAACATACTCGCGATGAGGCGCGTGGTGATCACCGGAGCGACCGGCACGATCGGGATCGCGCTGTCGCGCGCGTTGAGCGTCAGGGGAGATACGGTGATCGCGCTCTCGCGCGACGTGGGCCGCGCCGCGCACGCCCTCGGCCCGGGCGTGCAGGTCCAGGCCTGGGTGGATCCGACTGCAAGGCCACCGGATGTGTCGACGCTCGCGGGCGCCGACGCAGTCGTGAACTTGCTCGGCGAGCCGATCTCCCAGCGATGGTCGGCACAAGTCAAGCAGCGCATCAGAGACTCGCGCGTGATCGGCACGCGCAACCTGGTCGCGGGCCTGCGGGCGCTGGAGGTACAGGAGCGCCCACGAGTCCTGGTCTCGCAGTCAGCAACAGGCTTCTACGGGCCGCTCGGCGACGAAGCTGTCGACGAGACGGCAGGGGGGGGATCGGATTTCCTGGCCGGCGTGGTGCAGGACTGGGAGGCCGAGGCGCTCGCGCTTTCCGGCGAAGCGCGCGTGGTTGTGACCCGGACAGGCGTCGTTCTGTCGCCCGGCGGCGGCGCGCTCGGCAAGATGCTGCCGTTCTTCCGCCTCGGCATCGGCGGACCGGTCGCGAGCGGCCGCCAGTACATCGCCTGGGTGCACCTTGACGATGTGGTCGGAGCGATTCTCTGCTGCCTCGACGACGAGCGCGCAATCGGGCCGGTGAACGTGACGGCACCAGCACCGGTCAGCAACCGCGCGTTCTCGCGTGCGCTCGGGCGGGTCCTGCACAGGCCGGCTGTGATGCCGGTCCCGTCGCTCGCGCTGCAGGTGCTCTACGGGGAGATGGCGCAGATCGTGACCACGGGCCAGCGGGTGATGCCGGCGCGGTTGGGCGCGCTCGGCTACACGTTCGCCTATCCCCAACTGGAGCCGGCGCTGAGCGCCGTGCTTAGCCACTGAGGAGGTTCGGAGAGCTCCCTCCGAACCCCGCACACCCGCACACCCGCACACCCGCACAATGCCGCTGTACGACTTTGCCTGCGAGAACTGTGGCGAGCGGTTCGAGGAGCGCACCGGCGAGACCGACCGCCCGCCCTGCCCACGGTGTGGTGCAGCGCGGGCAACGCGCGTCCCCGCCGCGTTCGCGGGGCCGTTCACGACCCGGCCCTACGGTCTGGCGGCGAAGCGCTCGCAGGCGGCCCGAAGTGCACGCGAGGAGCAGCGGCGCGAGCAGCGCGAGCAGCGCCGTAGCCGCACGGAGTACGGGTAGATCCGGTCAGCCGTTCTCAGCACGATCGCGTCCCGCCCGGCGGGTCTGCGAGGATTCAGCTCGTGAGCGTTGGCCCGGTCAGAGGTGCGAATCTCCGCTACGGCTACAAGGCGTCCGCCGAGCAGTTCGCGCCGCGCGAGCTGCTGGAGTTCTCCGTCGCGGCCGAGCAGCATGGACTCGACGCCGTCGCTGTCTCCGACCACTTCCAGCCATGGCGCCATCAAACCGGGCACGCTCCCAACGCGCTCGTATGGCTAGGAGCGCTGGGACAGCGGACCGAGCGCGTGCGGCTCGGCACGAGCGTATTGACGCCGACGCTGCGCTACCAGCCAGCGGTGGTCGCGCACGCGTTCGCCACGCTCGCGTGCCTCGCGCCAGGCCGGGTGTTCCTCGGCGTCGGCAGCGGCGAGTCGCTCAACGAAGGGCCGGCGCTCGGAACGCAGTGGCCGAAGTTCCGCGAGCGCTCGGAGCGCCTAGCGGAGGCGGTGGAGCTGATCCGGAGGCTCTGGACCGAGGACCGGGTGACCTTCCAGGGGCGCTACTACAGCACCCTGCGCGCGACGATCTACGACCGACCGCCCGAGCCCGTGCCGATCTACGTAGCCGCGGGGGGACCGAAAGCGGCGGCGCTCGTGGGACGGATCGGTGACGGCTTCATCTGCACAAGCGGCAAGGGCGGGGAGCTGTACGAGACGCTGCAGGACGCCGTCGCGCAGGGAGCCGCAGAGGCCGGACGCGATCCAGACTCGATCGCGAAGATGATCGAGATCAAGCTCAGCTACGACCACGATGTCGCCTATGCGCGCGATGCCTGCCGGTGGTGGGCGGCGCTGGCGCTGAGCGGCGAGGAGAAGGCAGGCGTTGATGACCCGATTGAGATGGAGCGCCTCGCGGACGCCGCCGCGAACCGCGCGCACACGCGCTTCATCGTGTCCGATGATGCGAACGAGGTTCTCGACCAGATCGGCGCGTACGTTGAACTCGGCTTCAGTGAGCTCGTGTTCCACTTCCCGGGCGCCGACCAGCACCGAGCGCTGGCGCAGTTCGCGAGCGACGTGCTGCCGCTGATGCGCGCGCGCTGGTCCTAGTGAGTCAGCCTAGCCTAGCCTAAGCCTGTAAGCGCCGCGGGACGGAAATTGCGGGATCGCCGCTAGTCCAGGAAGAGGTCTGGCATCAGCTCGGATCCGTCGCCCTGCTGATAGGGCGAGAGATCGGTGACGCCGACGGCTGCGAGCACCTCGTCGTCGATCAGCTGCTGCCCGGTCTGCTGCATCGGTGGGCGGGCGAGGATCGCGTGCGCCGCATCGCCCATGATCGCTGGCGTGCGTGATTTCGCCATCGCCTCCTCACCACCGAGGAGGTTCAGCACGGCCGCGGTGGCGATCGCCGTTCTCGGCCACAGCGTGTTGGAGGCGATCGCGTCCTTCTCGAACTCGGCCGCGAAGCCCATCGCGGCGAGCGTCATCCCGTACTTCGCAAGCATGTAGCCGACGCACATGCCCAGCCACTTGTTCGTCAGGTTGAGCGGCGGTGAGAGTGTGAGGATGTGGGCGTGGTCGGACTGGCGCAGGTGGGGGATCGCGCTACGGGCCAGCAGAAACGTGCCGCGCACCTCGATCTGCTGCATCAGATCGAACTTCTTGGCCGCCAGCTCGGTCGAACGCGACAGGTCGATCGCGGAGGCGTTGTTGACGACCATGTCGATGCCCCCGAACTTGTCGACCGTGGCCTGGACGGCCTCGATGATCGACTCCTCCCTGCGAACGTCGCCGACGATCGCCAAAGGATGTCCACCCGCAGCGGCGATCTCCGCTGCCGCCGTGTGAACCGTCCCCTCCAGGCGTGGATGCGGTTCGGCCGTCTTCGCCAGGAGCGCCACGTTGGCGCCGTCGCGCGCGGCTCGCAGGGCGATCGCCAGACCGATGCCGCGGCTGCCGCCGGACATCAGGATCGTCTTGCCCGCCAGCGGTTTCCCAGACGCTTCAGTCATCGTTCCTCCTCGTTCTTGGTCCCGCCAAGCTTCCAGGCGACGATACCCGGAGTCGCGTCCGGCCGTCATGCGAACATATGTTCGTGTGTGACGCGCCGACGATCCTGCATGCTGACCTGGACGCGTTCTACGCGTCGGTGGAGCAGCGCGACGACCCGCGCCTGCGCGGGCGCCCCGTGATCGTCGGCGGCGGCGTCGTGCTGGCCGCGAGCTACGAGGCGCGCGCCGTCGGCGTTCGCACGGCCATGGGCGGCAGGCAGGCACTGGCGCTGTGTCCGGATGCGGTCCTGGTGTCACCGCGCATGGCGGCCTACAGCGAAGCCAGCAGAGCCGTATATGCGGTGTTCGCCGATACCGCGCCGCTCGTCGAGGGCCTCTCGATCGACGAGGCGTTTCTCGACGTCCGCGGGCTCGAGCAGATCTCGGGAACGCCGGTCGAGATCGCAAGGCGTCTGCGCGCCAGGGTGCGCGATCAAGTCGGGCTGCCGATCACGGTCGGCATCGCCACCACGAAGTTCCTCGCGAAGGTCGCCAGCGGCGCCGCCAAGCCGGATGGCCTCCTGCTCGTGCCCGCGGGTGGGGAGCTCGCGTTCCTGCATCCGCTTGCGGTCGAGCGGCTGTGGGGCGTCGGTGCAGCCACCGCCGCCAAGCTGCGCAGCCGCGGGATCACTAGCGTCGGAGCGATCGCGGCGCTCGACGAGGAGACGCTCGTCGCGATCCTCGGCCGGGCGTCGGGCAGGCAACTGCACGCGCTCGCCTGCAACCGCGATCCGCGTCCTGTGCACCGGCGCCGCCGGCGACGCTCGATCGGCGCTCAGCGCGCACTGGGGCGACGGCCTAGGGCGCCCGGCGAGCTGGCGACTGTCCTGACAGCGCTGGTCGACCGGGTCACGCGCCGCTTGCGCGCCGCGCATCGCGTCTGCCGCACGGTCGTGTTGCGGCTGCGCTTCGACGACTATGCGCGGGCCACGAGGTCGCTGACGATGCGTGCGCCGACGGCTCAGACGCGGGCGATCCGCGCGGCTGCCGGCGAGTTGCTGCTGCTCGCACAACCGCTGATCGAGTCGCGGGGACTGACGCTGATCGGCGTGGCGCTAACCAACCTCGCCGATGAGATCCCGATCCAGCTCGAGCTGTCACTGCAACGCGGCCGCGATCTCGACGCCGTGCTCGATCGCGTCAAGGATCGATTCGGCACGGCTGCGATCACGCGCGGCGTGCTGATCGGAGGCGCGGAGGACCCGTCAGTTCCTCTGCTCCCCGATTGATAGTCAACCGGCATGGCGCGTCTTTGGTGTAGCTTGAAAGGGTGCAGGCGCAAGCGAATCCCGGCGCTGCGAGCGACGCCGTGAGCGACTTTCACCCCGACCGCTCAGCGCCGCTGCTGTCGGCCTACCGTGGCGAGGCGACCGAGCGAGTGCCGGTCTGGTTCATGCGCCAGGCAGGTCGCGCACTGCCCGAGTACCGTGCCGTTCGCGCCCGCGCCGGGCTGCTCGAGATCACCCACACGCCGGAGCTCGCGGCGGAAGTGACGCTCCAGCCGGTGCGCCGCTACGGCGTGGACGGCGCGATCCTCTTCTCCGACATCGTCAGCCCGCTGGCGGCGATCGGCGTGAAGCTCGAAATCCGACCCGGAGTCGGACCGGTGATCGCCTCGCCCGTACGTGCCGCGGGCGATCTGCAGGTGCTGCGCGATTTCGAGCCAGCGGAGGACGCCCCGTGGCTGGCGGCGACCTGCCGGCTGGTGGTGGCGGAGCTGCAGGTTCCGCTGATCGGCTTCGTCGGTGGCCCGTTCACGCTCGCCAGCTACTTGGTCGAGGGCGGCCCATCCAAGGCCCAGGCGCGGACCAAGGCGCTGATGCTGTCCGACGCCTCCACGTGGACGCGCCTGCTCGAGCGGCTGTGCGCGATTGCGCTCGCCTCGGCCCGCGCGCAGGTTGAGGCCGGCGCCGGCGCGATCCAGGTGTTCGACAGCTGGATCGGCTCGCTGTCGGCCGACCAGTACGAGCGCCACGTGCTCGGCGTCGTGCGGAACCTGTTCGACGGGCTCGCCGAGCTAGGCGTGCCGCGGGTTTACTTCGGCGTCGGCACCGGTCACCTGCTCGAGCTGCTGGCTGCGGTCGGACCGGACGTGATCGGCGTGGACTGGCGCGTTCCGCTCGATCTCGCGCGCGCCAGGATCCCGGAGCGCGTGGCGCTGCAGGGCAACCTCGATCCGGTCGCGTGCCTGGCGCCGGCGGATGCGCTGCAGGCGGAGGTTCACAACGTCCTCGCGCGCGCGCCCGAGCGCGGTTACGTATTCAACCTTGGTCACGGGGTCCTGCCGGAGACCTCGCCGGACGCAATCAGCCGGGTCGTCGAATTGGTCCACTCCTGGCGGCCGGCAAGCAGCGAAGGCGAGGCCGATGAGCGCTGAGCGCTCGCCGAGCGGCGAGCGAGTCGGCGTGCTGGTGATGGCTTACGGGACGCCTGCCGGCCCCGGGAACATCGAGGCTTACTACACCCACATCCGGCGCGGGCGACCGCCGACAGCCGCGCTGCTGGCCGAGCTACAAGGCCGCTACGCCGCGATCGGCGGCATCTCGCCACTCCTGCAGATCACACGCGCCCAGGCTACGGCAGTCGGCCGCGCGCTGTTTGCGCTCGGGCTGCGCGACGCAGTCGTTGCGCTCGGTCAGAAGCACGCCAAGCCGTTCATCGAGGACGGGGTCGGCGAGCTCGTGCAGGCCGGCGCGCGCCGGATCGTCGGAGTCGTGCTGGCTCCGCATTACTCGCGCATGAGCGTGGGGGAGTACGCGGAGCGCGCGCTCGCCGCCGCGCAGGCGGCGAGCGATCCACCGGCACTGACGGTCGTGCACGACTGGCACCTGGCACCCGACTACCTGCAGCTGCTGGCCGATGCGTTGCGCGACGCGCTCGATCGGATCCCGGCCGACCGCCGATCTGACACGCGAGTGCTGTTCACAGCGCACAGCCTTCCCGCCCGCATCCTCGAGTATGACGACCCCTACCCCGAGCAGCTGCGGGAGACGGCGGAGGCGGTGGCGCAACTCGCCGGCCTGCAGCGCTGGGGGATCGCGTGGCAGAGCGCCGGACGCACGCCCGATCCGTGGATCGGGCCGGACCTGCTCGAGGTGCTGGGCGATCTCGCCGCCGACGGCGCAAGCGCTGTGGTCGTGTGCGCGGCCGGCTTTGTCGCCGATCACCTGGAGGTCCTCTATGACCTTGACATCGAAGCGCGCGCGCGCGCCGAGCAGCTCGGCCTCGCGTTCGCGCGAACCGCTTGCGCGAACGACGCACCGCAGCTCGCGCGGGCGATCGCGGGCGCAGTCATCGACCACATGGCGGCCCGATCGTCGTGAGCAGGACCGCGCAAGTGGTGATCGTCGGCGGCGGTATCACCGGTCTGTCAGCCGCGCACCGCCTGCTTCGGCTTGTGCCTGCCGGATCGCTGCAGGTGACCGTGCTCGAAGCGGCCGAGCGGTTCGGCGGCAAGATCCGCACGGTGGCGTTCGCCGGCCGCGCGCTGGACGTCGGCGCCGAGGCGCTGCTGACGCGCGTGCCGCAGGCGATCGCGCTGTGCCGGGAGCTGGGCCTCGGAGGCGATCTCCTCGCGCCGGCGACCGACCAGCCGTTCATCTGGACCAGAGGCGAGCTGTGCCCGCTCCCACCGCGAATGATGGCCGGACTGCCCGACGGCGCCCGTGCTGTTGCCGCGTCCGGAATCCTGTCCCGAGCCGGCATGCTTCGCGCCGGACTGGATTTGTGGCTCCCCTCGCGCGCGCCAACCGATGACGTCTCGATCGGACGCCTGGTCCGCAGGCGGCTGGGCCGCGAGGTGTTCGAGCGGCTGATCGACCCGCTGCTCGGCGGGATCCACGGCGGCAGCGCCGATGAGCTGAGCGTGCGCGCCACGGCGCCGCAGCTCGCGGCCGCGATGCGCTCGCGCCGCGGTCTGGTGCGCGGCCTGCGAGGGCTCGCGGGCGCGCACGCCGCCCCAGCGGGTCCCATGTTCCTGGGCCTGAACGGCGGCCTCGGCGCGATCACAGACGCGCTGGTGGCTGGGCTGGCGGACGCCGAGCTGCGAACCGGAACGACGGTGCGGGCGATCGAGGAAAGCTCCGAGGGCCGCGTCCGCGTCGTGTTGGGCGGCGATCAACAACTGCTCGCCGACCACGCGATCCTGGCCACGCCTGCGTTTGCAGCCGCTGACATCCTGCAGCACGCCTGCCCGGCGGCCGCGAGTGCCCTGCGGCGGATCGAGTACGCGTCGGTTGCGACCGTCATGCTCGCCTATCCCGCCACCGCGCTGCCCGCGCCGCTGGGCGGCAGCGGCTTCCTGGTACCCCACACCGAGGGACGTACAATCACTGCCTGCACGTGGGCATCGGCGAAATGGCCGCAGCTCGCGGGCGAGCAGGTACTGCTGAAGGCGTCGGTCGGTCGCTTCCGCGACACACGCGCCCTGCAGCTGAGCGACGATCGGCTCGTGGGCCAAGTGCACGCCGAGCTGGTTGCGGCGATGGGGCTGCGCGAAGCTCCGACGCAGGCACGCGTGGCCCGGTTCGACCGCGGTCTGGCCCAGTATCGCGTCGGGCACCTCGACCTCGTCGCCGGGATCGAGGCAGCGCTCACGGCGCTGCCGGCCCTCAGCGTTGCCGGTGCCGCCTACCGGGGGGTCGGCATCGGGGCGTGCGTTCGCGACGGCGAGGCCGCTGCCGACAAGATCGCCGCGGCGCTTGCCGGCAGCGACCACCAGCTCACATCCGTCGCCCCCTGAACGAGAACAGGAGCTCAGCAATGTCGACAGTGCAAATCGAAGCGCAACCAGCGTCCGACGCGTCGTTCCCCGCCGGTCTCGCGTACACGGCTTATGCCGCGTACGGTGTCGCGGGCCCGCTGGCGGTGCCGCACGCAGATCGTGCCGGCCTCGTCGAGGAGGCGCACGCGGCGCTTAGCGCGATCGACGGCGTGGCCGTGCGGGGAACCTACGACACGGCCGGCTACCGAGCTGACGTTGACCTGGTCGTCTGGATCGCCGGTCCGACTGCCGACGCGGTCCAGGACGCATGCGCCGCCTTACGCCGAACCAAGCTTGCCGCCAAGCTTTCACCATTCTGGTCGGCGATCGGAGTGCACCGCGAAGCCGAGTTCACGAAGTCGCACCTGCCCGCGTACTACGCCGGTGAGCCGGCGCGCCGGTACCTGTGCGTGTACCCGTTCGTGCGCACCACCGAGTGGTATCTGCTGGCTGCTGAGGACCGACGCGCGATGCTCGTCGAGCACGGCGGCATGGGTCGCGAGTATCCCGATGTGCGCGCGAACACGACCAGCGCCTTCGGACTGGGCGACTACGAGTGGCTGCTCGCATTTGAAGCCGACGATCTCGTGCGAATCGTCGACCTGATCAGGCACCTGCGAGGAGCCCGCGCCCGCCTGTATACGAAGAACGAGCTTCCGTTCATGACCGGCGTGCGCAAGCCGCTGGCCGACATCGTCGACGCGCTGCCATGACGCTGATCGACCACGGCCACTGAGGCGAGAACCAACTGACCGTCAGACCGAGCAAGTCCAGCGTGCGCTCAAGCGCCTCGGCGACAATAGCGAACTGCTGATCGCCTACGTAGACGGCCGCGCAGACGTTGAGACCGTGCAGGAACGCCACTACGCCCTCGACGATATGGTCAGCGAGTACGTGATCCAGCGCCAGCGGGCCACGCACGCCCAGACCGCGTTTGGCAACGGCGCCGTCTCCAGGCAAGACGGACCTCCGATCGAGCTCTTCTAGGTCCCACACACTGCACCTGCGCACGGTTCGTGCATGCGCGCGGTCAGACTGGTTTCATCCACGCCCAGGGCTAATATCAGCCTGACGTTGGTCGTTGCCGGCACGATGGAGCCTGAGTCTTGCCAGAAGGTCTCTCACCAAGCGAAGTCGGGAAGGAGATCGCCGAGCATCGGAAGCACGTTGCTGAGACCGAGGCCGAGAAGGACAAGCGCGACCGTCTGCTGTCGATCATCGAGGCGCTGCTGCTATCGCTGGTGGCGGTGCTCGCCGCGTACTCCGGCTACGCGGCGGCCAAGTGGAGCACCGAGTCCTCGGTGTCGCTCGCGACCGCGTCTGCGGATCGTACCAAGGCCAACCGCGCCGACATCGAGGGAATCGTCACGCGCACGCTCGACTCTGCCTCTTTCAACGCCTGGTTCACCGCCTTCGTAGCTGGCAACGCCAATGACGAGCGGATCGCGGTGAGGCGGATGCGCCCGGGTTACCGTGTCGCGTTCAACGCCTGGATGGCCACCAATCCGGAGCACAACGTCAATGCTCCCGCGGGACCGGCCTACATGCCGCAATACGTGATCCCCCAGCAGGCCCTCGCCAACTCCTACGACAGCAAAGCGGACGTCGCCTTCGCCAACGGCGAGAAGTGGGGCGGGACCTCCGACAAGTACATCCGTGACACCGTCTTTCTGGCCACGGTGTTGTTCCTGGTCGGGATCGCCGGCCACTTCAGGATTCGCCAGGCTCGCTATGGCCTGATTGCGATCAGCGCGTTGCTACTTGTGTTCTCGGTCTACCAACTGCTCGGCCTCCCGCAGCCGCCCTCGTAGAAGTCACTCCGCCCAGCCATCATGCGAATCGGGTGATGCGTCGAGGACCGCTTGGAGGCACGCTTCAGTTGTGAACAGTGCACACTCACTCAGGCGGCTGCCTCAGGCAACCGAAGAAAGAAGGAAAGCAGATGAAAGGTCTTGGCCGGACCCTGTTTGTCGCCATTATGTTGGTGATCGCGGGCATACTCGACGTCATCTACGGCATCGCCGCAGTCGGTAATGCGCATTTCTTCGCAAACACAGCGTACGTGTTCGCGAACCTTCACACGTGGGGATGGATCACGATCATCATCGGCGTCATCCAGCTCGGCGCTGGATTCTCGCTGATGGCCGGAGGGGGCTTCGGTCTGGCGATCGGGATCATCGCCGCCAGCCTCGGCGCTCTCGATTCGCTGCTGTCGATCGGCGGCACGCACCCGTGGTGGTCAATCGGGATCTTCGCGCTCAGCCTGTGGATCCTGCACGGCCTGGTCGTCTACGGCGCGGAGTCGGCGCCCCAGAGGTAGCGCCTCTCCGGAGAAGGTTCTACAGCCCGTAGAGCTCGGGCCGGCGGTCGGCGAGCACGTCGTTGCGCTCGCCGGTACGCTTGTCCCTGGCGTCGGCCACGCGACAGTGCGCGATCAGCGTGATCGGTTCGTCGCGATCCGCGGGACCGGCGAGCGGAAACCCGCCGGGATCCACGACGACGCTGCCACCGACCCAGTCCACGCCGCGCTCGCGACCGGCGCGATCGCACACGGCGATGAAGATCCGGTTGGTCGACGCGGCTGCCTGTACGCGCACGACCTCACCCGGGCGCTCACCCTCGGGATGCGGCGACCGCGGCCAGTTCACCGGTACGCATAGCAACTCGACGCCGCGGCGGGCTGACAGCCGAACCCACTCGGGGAACTCGACGTCATAGCAGACCATCAAGCCGATCCGCCCGTGCTCGGTCTCGAGGACCGGGGGTGACTGCGAGCCGGCGGCGAACACGTCGGGCTCGCGGCCCCAGAGATGGACCTTGCGATAAGCCGCACGCAAACCGGTCCGGTCGACCAGAACCGCCGTGTTTCGCAGCGCCCCGCTTGCGGCGTCGAGCTCGCAGACGCCACCGACGATCACCAGGCCGAGCTCGCGGGCGAGATCGGCCCAGCCGGTGACGGTTGGTCCGTCGAGCGCTTCTGCGAGCTTGCGCGCCTCTGCCAGGCCAGCGAACGCGTAGCCACTGACCGCCAGCTCCGGCAACACGACCACGTTTGCGCCACGCACCTCGGCGTCGACTATCGCCCGCCGGGCGGCGGTCCGGTTGGCGTCAGGCTCGCCGAACCGCGGCGCAAGCTGACAGCAGGCGATGACCGTATCTTTCACCGGCAAAGCTCGCGCTGATCAGCTCGCCGTGCGCTCGCTCTGACAGGAAAATAACGCTCAGCCTGCGACCACCGCCTCGGCCGTTGACGTTGTCGTTGCCGTTGGTTGGAGCGTGACGACGTGTCCGAGCGCTTCGAGTTGGGCGATGAGTCGTTTGGTGATGCGTTCGGGGTCGCGTTTGCGGAAGTAGTCGCCGC
>JBKQKK010000294.1:0-7985 GCA_052147535.1 Solirubrobacteraceae bacterium
CCCAGATCCGTGGTGGGCGTGTCCGCGCCCAGACCGGCACCCTCCGGTCCGGCGCGGAACATCTCGTTCGCGAGCCGCTCGAGCTCCGCCAGATCCAGCGGCGACCCGGCGATCGCCATCCCGCCGAGCGCCATCGGGGCGCCGCCTGCAGTGCGCGGAACTATCCCATTGCGACGATGTCCGTTGCTTTCACTTGTAGACATGCTGGTAATCGTGGTACTTGTTGAGCTCGACGCCGTCGAGCACCGCGACAGCGTCATCGGTCAGGATCGCAGCCGAGCAGTACAGCGAGATCAGGTAGGACGCAATCGCCTTGCGGCTGATTCCCATGAATTTCACCGACAGACCGAGTCCCTCGTCACCTGAGGTCCCAGGCTGATACAGCCCGACGACTCCCTGGCGGGCCTCGCCGGTACGCATCAACAAGATCTGGCTCTTGTGGTTCTCGACCTTGAGCTTGTTGCTCGGCACGATCGGGATGCCGCGCCATGTGACCACAGGAGAGCCGAACAGGTTCACGGTCGCCGGCGGAACACCGCGGCGGGTCGCCTCGCGCCCGAACGCCGCGATCGCGAGTGGGTGCGCCAAAAAGAAGGCGGGCTCCTTCCACACGAGCGTGATTAGCTCGTCCAGGTCATCCGGCGTGGGCGGACCGGCGAACGTCTTGATCCGCTGCTTGGGCGCAACATTCGTGAGGATCCCATAGTCGCGGTTGTGCAGCAGCTCTGACTCCTGGCGCTCCTTGATCGTCTCGATCGCCAGCCGCAGCTGTTGCTTGATCTGGTCGTGCGGATAGCTATACAGGTCCGACACGCGCGTGTGCACGTCTACGACTGTCGTCACCGAGCTGAGGAAATACTCGCGCGGTGCCTCGTCATAGTCCACGAACGTCTCCGGCAGCTCGTGCTCGTCCTCCAGCTGCGAGCAGGCAGTCAACACGCGCGTCTCATCCTTGACCTTGTTCAGCCGGTATATACCAGCCTCGACCCCTATCCACGGCAGTAAATAAACCAGCCACCGGGGCGAGATCGACAGCATTGTCGGTGCCGTCTTCGTAGCGTTCGCAAGCTGGCGTGCCGCCGCATCGCCAAGCGCCACATGAGCTTCGGCAACCTCAGCCATGGCCACCTCTTTCTGATCGTGAACCCATCAACGGGACAAACTGGCAAGCAAGTAATCCAAGCGGCTTACCAAAACCGTCCGTGACACCCAACTTAGCACCTAACAACCAGTTGTGCATTTGCGCTCGCCTCCCACACGCTCATCGGCCGGCTGCCGTCTGTCCGGCGCAAGCGCGGCCACCGAGGTCGGCGGTGGGGTGGGCTTGCCGGCGCGGTGCTGGACCAGCGCGAGGTGCCAGGGTAGTGCCAGCGCGTCACCATGCTCGTCGCGCTCGCCGACGATCACCTTCAGCCCGAGGATCGCGTGCGGCCGACCACCCAGCCGGGCAGGCACGAACCGCTCACGGTACAGACGCAGAGCTGCGGCGGCCGAATCGGGGTTGGTGTAGGCCGCGAATCCATAGCCAAGCCCCTTCCGGGCCGCAGTCTCAGCCGAGCGCGCCGTGGAACCCAGGACGAAGACAGGCGGCAACGGCACGCCGGCGGGGCCCGCACGGACCTCCGCCAGCGGGTGGCCCGCGGGCAACGGGCGCACTCCCCCAAACGCGAGCAGCTCATCGAGTTGAGCGTCGAACCCGGCGCCGCGGTCGTTGTCCCCGGGCCGCATGAACGCGCGCACCGTGACCTCGTGGGTGGCGCCCTCGGAGCGGCCGATCCCGAGGTCGATCCGCCCGGAGTGCAGCGCCTCGAGCGTGAGGAACTGCTCGGCCACATGCAGCGGTCGGTGGTTGGGGAGAAGGATCCCGCCCGAGCCAACCCGGAGATGTTCGGTGACGCCCGCGATGTGCCCGATCAAGACCTCCGGCGCCGTGCTGGCAACGCCGCCGATTGCGTGGTGCTCGGCCACCCAGAAACGCTGGTAGCCGAGCAGGTCGAGGTGCTCGGCGAGCTTCAGCGCGTCGCGGATCGATTGAGCCGCCGGTGTGCCGGCCCGAATCGGTGCCTGGTCGAGTACCGAGAACGCTGTCATCCGACTAGGATACGCTTAGTCATCTGCCTCAATTGACGTTGTCTACAATCCGACAATTGCAGCTCGCCGTGCGCTCGATGGAACCGGCTGGCATCCAGCCGGCTGGCGCGATCCAGGGGCTCGGCCCGCCGATTTGTTCACGGGGGCTACTGGCTCGAACTGGTCCGTCAGGCGCAGGATGGGCTGCTCGACTTCGTCACGATCGAAGACTCCCATCGGCTGCAGGGCGGTCGTGGAGATGGTCCGGACGGCCGCGTCGATCAGGTCCGCGGGCGGCTTGACGCGACCCTGATCGCTGCGTGGCGCCGGGATCGTCTTGATCGATCCGATGGTGCTGCCCATCGTTTCGACACACTCGTGTTCACGGGAACGCCAGCACAGCTCGCGGACAGGCTGATCGGCTGGCGCGAGCTCGGCTATGACGGCTTCCGGCTGCGGCCCGGCACGGTGCCCCATGACCTTCACGCGATCACTGGCGCGCTGGTGGGGGAGCTGCAGCTGAGCGGCGCGTTTCGACGCCGCTACGAGGCCGGCACGCTGCGCGAGCTGCTCAGGCTCGGCCGTCCGGGTGGCCACTACGGTCTCCGTCCACCTGATGCGGTAGCCGTCGCGTGACCCAGGCCAAGCGGCAGATCCACCTCGCCGCCCACTTCCCGGGCGTCAACAACACGACCGTCTGGAGCAATCCGCGCGCGGGCAGCCACATCGACTTCGTCTCGTTCGTCCACCGCGCGCAGACCGCCGAGCGAAGTGCGCCCATCACGTGCGCCACCAACAGGTCAGCGGCGCGTACGCGGTTATGTTCCGTTCCTCGAGCAGCTCTGGAACCGCGATCGTTCCGCTGCTCCAGGAACGCGGCGCCTTCCGAGAGGACTACTGCGGCACAACGCTCCGCGAGCATCTCGGCCTCGGACGAACACACAGCATGGCGACGTGACGCCACCACCGGAAGGGGTCAAACGCGGCCGGCGGGACTGGCACGACCGCGCCGACCCGGACCCAACCGGGATCTGTGCGTTCTCGCACACATCAAGGTGGCTAGCCGAGGGGACTACTGGCCGGGCGAGGCAGGGAGCTTGGCGGTTCGAATAGCTTGATCGAGAGCGGCGCTCAGGTCAGTCTCGATCCCGAGCCGCATAAGGCCCGTGGCCAGCGCGGTGAGGGACTGGTAGACGTACGCGATCTGGGCGGCGCGGCCTGTGTGACACGCGTGTCCGCGCACGACCTGAGGCGCCCCGCCTATCTCGACGTGTTTCGAGAGTCTTGTGCGTGTAGGGCTAACGACGCGGCGAAGCGCCCGTCGAGCCTCAGCCAAGCGCACTGGCGCTGTCGGGAACCGCTGTGCGGCGGCGCGGAGTGGTAGGCTCGCAGTGATCGTCGACCGCCACGCACGAACTCCGCGAGCATGAGTGCGCATCGGCGCGTCTAGCTTGCGTGGAGCTTCAACACGGGTCAGCCGACCTCACAAATCCCGACACAACCGAGTCCGGAAAGATGGTGAGTCAAATGGCTAGCGAGCAAGAGGCCACGGGCCCAGTGGAACGAGCCACCGAGTTCTCCGATGATGTAGTCCAAGCGCTGGAAGACAATGGTCGCGCAGTGCTCGATGCGGTGGAGCGCTTCCTGATTAGCGTGGAGGAGGCGTTACCACAGGCAGAGTTTGCGCGCACGGCGGAGAAAAAGATCACCAAGTCTGCGCTGGAGATGGTCAAGCAATTGGTCTCCACACAGTCCGATTTTCTGCGTAAGGTGGTGGACAGCGCAGGCACTACGCTGAGCAGAGCTGAATCCGATGCCGAGGCCAAAGCCACGAAGTAGGGCCTCGACCGAGGTAGCCGTGCCCAGGCAGACACGGCTACCCCGGCAGTTCATCCTGTTGATCGGAGCCGCAGCGCTGGCGACCGGGACCGACGAGACGCTCATGTACCGGTGGTTCGCCGAGACCGCGCCGCCGATCCTCGGCGCCGGACGAGGCGAGGCCGGGATCAAGATCGTCGACCTCTGACCGCTGAGAATCCCAGATCGCCGCGATCCTGTCATTTGTCTGCCCGGAGTTGCGGCGAGCCGGCATGCCGCACGCGCAACAATGTGTCGATGGCGCTCGTTGAAACCCAACAACTGCGGATGCTGGAGAGGCTGCGGAGCGCGGGCGAGCAGCAAACGACGCTTAGCGAGCTGCGCGCGGCCGGGATTGACTTTCCCGCCGTAGTCATCAGCGAGCTCGAGCTCAACGGGTACGCAATCGAGCGAGTCCACAAGAACGGGCGGCTAATCGGCGTTCGCCTGCTCGAGACCGACATCCCCGAAGCACCCAGCTCGCGCTGGCACCGTCGCCGCCACAGACCATCGCGCTAGCAGTCGACGCGGGGGCGCCGCCCGAAGAGAACGCTGACCTGGCGTCCTCGGGGCCCGGACGCGTTACGATGAGCGCGATCCGCGACTCAACCGCCACGTAAGGCATGCGGGGCTGCGAGACTTGCGGTCCATGTGTTTATTGCCGAGCAGGGGAGGTTCGTATGGCGGAAAGCGTCTACCGCGTGACGGAGGTTGTCGGTGTCAGTAGCGAGTCGTGGGAGGCCGCCGCTCGCGTAGCGGTCGAAACCGCTGCCGCGTCGTTGCGCGAGCTGCGAGTGGCCGAGGTGGTGCGCCAGGATCTGACGATCCAGGACGGCGGCGTAGTGAACTTTCGAATCCGACTCGGTATCTCGTTCAAGTACAACTCGGACGAGTAGCGACGGCTCAGCGGGAACGCTCGCCCCGGGCAGTAACTGACCGGGGCGAGAGCCGCTGAAGACGCCTGAGCCCGGCGCAGTCCTCGGACGCTTCTAGTGCTACGACGGCCGCCTGTCCGGGGGGGGCTCATAGTTCGTCGATCAGACCCGCAGTCCGCCGCGTCGCAGCTCGGCGCGGGCGTTCTCCAGCGCGCGGTTGCCGTGCGCGGAGTATCCGACTACTACGATCGTGTGGCCATCCGGAGCGAGGCACTTGACGTGCTTGCGTTCGCGCTTGATATGCCACCCTTGGTCTTCGGCGACGGCGAGCAGCTCGGACAATGCCTTGTCGCGTACCAGTCTGGCCACGGCACACACGCTAGCGAGGTTGCGCCGGAGCCCAAGGCATGCACTCAGGCGGCCCGCCCGACGGTTAGATTTTAGATGAGGGCCCGCGTGCAATCACGCCCCTGTCGTGACGCAGCGATCGGGCGCACCCGAAGTGGTTGACGCGATGAGCTCAAGCCCGACGACTCGGGCTTGAGTTCACGACCCCGCCTCAAGGTCGCCGAGCGGGACCATCAACCCGGCGGGTACGGAAGCGGCCTACGCCGGCGGACCGCCGCGCGCGGACGGGGGCTCCCGGTCGAGCGCGCCACGCTGCGTGCGTCCATGCTTGGAGCCAGGCTAGGTCCGCGAGCTCTGCGTTGCCGCCGTCGTCTTGGCTATGGGGCTGGCTTGAATCGGGCTCGAGCTCGAGGGCCGGGTCGCGCTGTTGCGGAGTGGACCGATCCTCCGGTTGGGGGTCTCGAGCGTCCCGGGCGTCCCGGGCGTCTCGGGCGTCGACGTCGTGGCGATATTCGTTGAGGTCGGCTCCGGGCAACCCACCGGTCTCTGCGTACGCCGTGGCGCATCGCAGACCCTGGCGAGCCTGGGGGACATGGCGATAGCCGCCAAGGTTCTCGTCGACGATGCGCTCGCTCAGCGTCCACCGGCGTCGTTCGCCGTCGGCTTGCACGGCTTTCAGGGTCATTCTGGCCATTGGCGTTCCTTTCGCTGATCGAGAGGTGAATTGAAGGTTCCTGCGCGGACGCCGTGCACGTGCGAGGCGCTTGAACCCGGCATGGGAGTGGGCAGGGCTAAGGACGGTGCACGCGCCGGCGGGGCGCAAGCAGGTCAAGCGACACATGTGTCGCAACCGGCTGGCGCGCGCATGCCTTGTGTTAGCAGTAGCTCAGGTCAGGAGGCGAAGCCGACAAACAACGCGCGTCGGGCCACACAGACCCAGCTTTGATGAGCGCTTTGACTGGCAATCGATGTCTGCACGAACCGGCAAGCTAGCGAGCGTTCGCGGGGCTGTCAATGGGTGATCTGTTGATTTAAACGATTCTTAGTCATCGGCACCCCGGCGGGACTACCAAAGCACTACTAACTAGTTATTAGCCGGTGCCGAGACAGACGAACCCGTTCAAGGCCGATTCGCGCGGCGCCAGGGCAGCCTGGGCCCGCGCGAAGGCGACGGCAGGTGACGCTTCCGCGACCAGGTGACGGTGCAGGCCTAGCATCAGCCGCTTGGCTGGAGCATCGGGCGCCGGCACGACGCTGGCGATGATGCTGCGAGTGTCCATGACGACCGATGCCCGGGCGTCGACGGTCACCGAATCAGACAATCTCGAACGCTTCCGGGCGAAGCTGCCGCCGGCACGCTCGATCCGTCTGCGCGTGGCGCGGGAGGGCCCGCAAGGACCGAATTGGATCGAGACGAGCTGGATCCCGCTCTGACCAGCAAGTTTTTGGGCATTGGGACGGCCTTACCGGTTGCGGCGCCACGCGGCTCAGCTCCAGCTGAACCGTCCTGCGACGAGACCGATGCCGGTGGCGGTTGTAACGTTCACGTCGACCCCGGCCGCGGGGACTGGCTGCGGAGCCGGTGGCACAGTGGCCTGGACGGCCGCTGCACGGTTGTGGATCGCCAGCGGATACAGGTTCCCCTCCCCCAATCCGAAACGAACCCAAATGAACGTGCTCGGGTCTTCAACGGGCGATAGGCCGCTCATCTCGATTGTCACCTGAGCACCGGCGTTGGCGGCGACCTGGAGCAGGTTCGCTTTCGCAGGTGGATCGATCGGAAGCGCCTTCTTGCCGACGAAGCCGGCCGCGGAGATGCTGGTCAGACCAACCAGAACGCCGGGAAGATGAGGTACTCCGTCAGCCGGGTTGCTCATGTAGGCGACGACCACGGAAATCAAGCCGATGATGTTGAACAGCATGTACTGCAGGTCACCGAGGTCGGATTCTCCGACATCGTTGGTGACCAGATCACTGTAGTTCCAATCGCTAGTAGGTGGCTTCAGCGTCGGGTCCTTGGCGAGCTGGCCGCTCACGATCCCTTTGGCGAGGATCGCGGAGGCCAATGGCCCGCCGACCAGAAGCGAGTACTGACCAACGACACCAGCTGTGCTGCTGGCGTCGATAGCGCCGGAATGCCCGAACGCGTCACCCCACACTACCGCCAACAGCATCGCTCCCAGCAGAAAGTTCCACGCCAGCGTGACGGTCTTCGAGGTCGACAGGCGACCATCCTTGCCGATCGCCATGCGCTTCAATGGGACGCGCAGCACCAGCAGCAAGATTGCCTCGACCAAAAGACCGATCGGCAGGCCAAGGCGCAGATTTCCGGCTCCGTGCTTGGAGGCATGCGCGTTGCTCGCGAACGAGGCCGCCGACACCGGCATCGCAAACAGAAGCAGCAGCAGCCCGGTTGCAAGCAGTGAGACACCGACATCACGGCGCGCCCTGGACGCTGCGCCCGTGCCTCCCCAGCTATGCATCCGGGCAGTATTGCATGAACGCCTGACGGCCACGGTGGGGAGTCAGGGCCCGCGGGGAAATTAGTGCGGGAGTTGGACGAGTGGCTGGGCGTGTCTGGCGCCGCCGGCTCGCGATAACACCGGGAGTACCTGACGGCGAGCCGGTGGCGTCAGTCCGGCGCGTCCAGGCGCTGCAAAACCAAACATTGATTTTCTGGGCGCCGTCGGCGCCGTCGGCGCGGTCGGCGCGGTCGGCGCGGTCGGCGCGGTCGGCGCGGTCGGCGCGGTCGGCGCGGTCGGCGCGGTCGGCTGGTCGGTGTGGTCGAGCGAGCAATCCGGCCCGCGCGCGGGTCGTTTGCTCCCTCGAACACGG
>JBKQKK010000295.1:0-12008 GCA_052147535.1 Solirubrobacteraceae bacterium
CCAAACCCAGCCTGCTACCGGGCCTCCTGACAGCTACCCGGACGGGACTCACACCCGCAGGCGACGACAAGCTTGCGCTAAAGATCACGAACTACATTTCGACCTCCAACTACTGGGTGAACGGTCCTGGCACGATAATCGCGGCTGTTGCAAAGGCCACTTCTGCGTTGGTCAGCACAAGCATCAACGCCTCTCCCAAGTGCTGAACATAGCCGAACTGTGAAACGAGGTCGACGTAGAGACCGGGATGCCGATCACCTCAAGGCCGCCGTCCACGCACGTCGCGCCGGCGAGTTCGCTCGCATGGTCGTCGCTCACATCAGTGCTGCTCATGACTGACCTCCATCGCTTGCTGCTCAGAGAAGCGTTGCGCCTCACCTGACCGGTCGCGCCCGTGCATACTCTGGTCACGCCCCGGTTCGCTTCGCCCACGGTCGACGCCGACGCCGCGTTGGACTGAGTGTCGCTCCGCGAGGCGAAGCCTTGACCTGGAAGGGGCTACAAGCGCGAGACTAGTTCGGCAACGATTTCCGCAGCGGGCTGTGGCTGTTTGGCGAGCGCAACACTCTGTCCGGACCACAGCGATAGCGCCTCGATCTCGCCGGTCGTTCCGACCATCGGGGGCGCGGGGGAATATCGAAGGATCGGTTCGCCTGAAGCGAAGTGCGCTATCACCTGGCCCTCTCCCGGCCGACTACCCGGTGGCGGGCGGCCCGCAGCCTGCCACCTTTCGGCCGTTGAGTTGTGGAGGGCGCGGTGAGGAGCGTCCGGCCATCCCACCTCATAAAGGTTGGCGTACCACTCCGCATCGGTCTCGGTCGCGGCTATCAGGAGGCGCCGATACTCCTCGTGGATCGGCATCTCGTCGGCTAACAGGAACCGTGTGCCGAGCCAGGCTGCCTGTGCGCCGAGGGCAAGCACGGCTGCGACTCCTCGAGCGTCGCCAATCCCACCGGCCGCAATGACCGGTATGGGTGCCACCGCGTCGACTACCGCCGGCACCAACGGGAGTGTCGCGACGCCACCCCAGACGTGGCCGCCGGCCTCCCAACCCTGCGCAACGATAATGTCCACTCCAGATCCGGCTGCGTGCCGCGCCTCCTCGGCGCTGCTCACCGTGTGCATGACTAGCCCTCCGGCGTCATGCACCAACTCGACGTAGCTCTGGGGATCGCCGAAGATGAACGACACGATCCGCAGACCCGCCGAAAGGGCCTGATCGACTCGACGGTGCTGATCGGAGGTCAGAGCGAAATTGCCGCCAAACGGACGATCGGTCAGCGCTGCCGTCTCACGGACCAGAACTCCGGCATCGTCGACCCACCATAGCCCCATGGTGCCGAGGGCGCCGGCATTTGAGACCGCCGCGGGCAGCCGGGGATCTGCAGCCATCGGCGCCGAAACAGTCGGGTGATCAATCCCGAGCAACTCGCACACCGGCGTGTGGCTACTCATTGGGATACCCCCCTTTCTGGTGTCCGCGGCGCCGGTTGACTACGCCCAATGTGGACCCGAAAGGCTCCGATGGCGCCCGGGTTACCACTGGTCCACACCCGTGCCGCTGCATCACTCGAGTCAGGAGTTCCGCGCGTCGACCGGCGCTGAATGGCCGTTCCTCTGTGACCCGGACCGGGTCGTCCAGAAGGACCTCGGCATCCAGGAATACACCGATCCCGCGCACGACCCGATGATCCCCCACACCCTCGTGCTCATGGTTGATGCCTTTCGGCAGGCCCGCGAAGAATCGTTCAAGTTCCACCGGATCGTTGGCGTCGAACGCGGCGGTCATCGATACGCCGCTATCGGCATCGCTGCTGGGCGGTGACCTCGAAAAGCGGCGTGATCAGCTGCGCAGGACGCTCCCAATCAGACTGTTGTCGAACCAGCTGACGTCGCTGCGCTCGCCGTCCACATGATGAGCAACACGGCCCTGACGGGACCGACCTACACGATCGACGGCGGCCAGCAACTCGTCTCGGCCTTGCGCACCGGCCTCTTCGGATGACAGAACTGCTCCGTGCTGGGCGCGCGATTGTCGCGCCGACCACGGCGGACGTCCTCGACGCTCTGGCTGAGGCGCGCGAGCACACCCTGGCGCTCGTCGAGCCTCTCGGCCAGGAGGATCTCGAGCGTGCCCACTCGAAGCTGATGAGTCCCTGGTGTGGGACCTCCTGGGGCACATCGCGGCGTTCGAGGACCCGTGGCTGGCCCACCGTTACGGTGGACCGCCCGTTGCTGAGGGACGACCTCATGGACGTCTACGACGCGCTTGAGAGGCCGCGCTCCGGCCGCGGCTCGCTGCCTCTCCTGCGCAGCGCGCAGGCGTACGACTACTGGCCGAGGTTCGGGCCCAGACCGTCGAGGTGCTCAGCGGGGGCAGCCTGCACGTCGGAGTCGCTGGTGTGCAGTGGACGCTCACTGGGTACCTACTGGCGGTTGCGGCGCTGCTGCTGCTCTCAGGGGCTCTCGCCGACCGGTTCGGCCGTCGACGGCTCGTGACGGTAGGCCTGTGCACGATGCTCGGCGCGGCCGTCTGCTGCGCGCTGGCCGCGTCGATCGGCGTCCTCATCGGGGCCCGAATCGCCCGGGAGGGCAACGGTCCCGTCCCTCAGCCCCAGCCGACGGTGGACTCGAGTCGAGGGTGCGGCCCAGGAGCCCGGCGGTCAGGCGCGGCGAGCTGACGATCGGCCGGCCGGCGATCGGTGGGACGTGCCTTCGAAGGATGCACCCGGTGCCGGGTGGTCGATGCGCTCCCCGACCCAGTCGCGAGGCACGGCCCTTGAGGGCTCGCTCATCGTTCCCGTCCTGTTGGGGTTGGGGCGTCAGCTGAGGCTGGTTCGGCGACGCCGTCCGGCTCGGTCGTAGATCGAGCACCAGGTCGTCGTGCGGCTGTGAGCAGCAGAGGAGCGCACTGCCGTCAGGCGGGGGTTCGACCGGGTCGGAGCTCTAGTCGCCGTGTCCCGCGATGACGGTAGTCTCGCAGGTCTGGCAGACGCCGGTGCGGCATGACCAGCGGACGGGCACATCACACGCCTCGGCAAGCTCGAGCAGGCTGCCGTAGCCGCGGCTCCAGGGGATCGTCAGGTCGCTGCGGGCGAACGCGATGCTCGGACCGTGTCCGGGCTGACCGGCGGGTGGGTGGGGGGCCCGCGCCGGCGGCGCGGCGATCCCCGGCGTCTGACTGGCGGCCGGTCCGAACGGCTCGGTGTGGATGCGTGAGGCATCAATCCCCAGCGCCGCCAGGCCGGCGCTGATGTCGTCCATGAATCCTGCGGGCCCGCACACGTAGGCCTCGGCGTTGAGCGGTGGCCCGAGCGCGGCCAGCGCTGAGGGCGTGAGTTGCCCCGCGGCGTCGAAGTCGTGGCCTGCGACGTCGTTCGGGCCGGGGTCGCTGTAGTACACGCGGGCCCGTGCGTTCGGCAGCGAGGACAGCAGGGTCCGGGCCTCGGCGGCGAACGAGTGCTCGCGGCCGTTGCGGGCGCCGTGCAGCCACCAGACCTCTCGATCGGAATGATCCTGCACCAGCGCCCCGAGCATGGCGAGCACGGGCGTGGCACCGATCCCGGCGCTGATCAGCAGCACGGGCGCATGCGTCTGGTCGAGGATGAACGTGCCACGGGGTGCTGCGACATCGAGCCGGTCGCCGACGGCCAGACGCGTGTGCAGGTAGCCGCTGGCGGCGCCACGACGCTCGCGCTTGACGGTCAGCCGGTAGTAGCCGGCCCCGGGCGGTCCGGACAGAGAGTAGTTGCGCAGCAGCGCCCGCTGGCCCTGATCGGGCTGGACGCGCAGAGTCAGGTACTGACCGGGGCGGGCCGCCGGCAGTGGGTCGCCGTCCGGGGCCTCGAGGCGGATCGAGATCGCGGACTCGCTCTCGCGCGTGATCGCCGCGACGGTCAGCGGCCGGAAACCGGGCCAGGCCGGAGGCGGGCTCGTTTGCGCGAGGCCGGCGTTGCCGCTGCCCGGCTCCTCATTGAGCAGGGCGCGGAACGAGCCCTGCCAGCCGGGGCTAAGCGCGGGAACCCGGAGCGCTCGCAGCAGCCCCTGACGCGTGTGCCCGGGAAGGTAGAGCAGCGCGTCGACGTCAGCCACGGTCATCTGCTCCGGTCCCGAGGCGAGCTTGACGATCTCGTCTCCCGCCTGCACCTCGCCCTCCTCGAGCACACGGAAGTAGAAGCCCGGGCGGTGGTGGGAGACGAGCAAGGCGGGAATCCGCGGATCGTTCATGCGAATCCCGACGCGGTAGCAGGTGACGCGAGGCTGGGTCACCTCGAACACCGCGCCGCCGATCCCGTAGCGATCCCCGATGCAAACCTCGGCGTCGCTCAGCCCCTCGACGGTAAAGTTCTCACCGAACTGCCCGTATGAGAAGTCGCCGCGGCCGAGCTCGCGCTCCCAGAACGGTACGAGTCGAGCTGATACACGAACACCGCGCGCTGCTCGCCGCCGTGCCCGGCCAGATCGCCCTGACCATCGCCATCGACGTTGAGCCTGCGCACCCTCCGGGGAGCGGTGACGGGGTCCTTGAACACGCCCGTGAAGACGGTCCGCCCTTGCCAGGACACGTCCTTCGGCAAGCCCACGTTGACCGACACCAGCCGCCCAACCAGCGGGGGGGCGGGCTGGCTTGCCCGAGCTCGCCCGGGCTGGCGCTCGCGCTCAACCGGGGCGGGAGCTCCGCGGTGTCGCCGCCTCTGCGTGGCTCCTGTCGGCGGCTCGCGCATGGCTCCGCATGATCCTCTCGCGGCCCGCCGATCCGCGCCCGTTGACGCCCGGATCGGGTCCCTGGTCTGGTTGAACCGAACACGCGCGACTGGGACCCCAACAGGATCGGAGCCGGCCGGCTACACCGTGAGCGCCGTCCGACGCGTCTGCAGCGAGGCGCGCCACATCACGGGACCGACGCCCCGCCGTGCCGAGTGGACGAGATGATCGCCGTTGAAGTAGACGGCGTCCCGGGCACCACTGACGATCGCGGCGTTCGGCAGGCAGGGCGCGAGCTGACGAAACCCGTCGGGCAGGAAGGCGATGGGTATCGATCCACCGGATATGGCGTTGCCGACGAAGATGAAGGCCAGCGCTGCCAGTCCCGTGCCGGTCAGGGCAACCACGGATTGCAGCGCGGCGGCGAACAGCACGAACGAGAGCGCCCAGCCCGGCGGCGGCGACCGCGATCGCCAACAGCCGCCGCAGCGTAGGTTGAATCGGTGGTTGTTGGCCGGTGGGCTCATTGAAGATCGGGAGGGAGCTGGGTGAGAACGGCTCCGACCGTTCGGCAGATCGCGCCTGAGGGCCCGCTCGGACTTTAGGCACAAAAAGCCGCCCCGGCCTACGGTTCTCCCGCTCCAACGCTCGCGCCGAGACGGATGATCTAGGACCAAGGCTCCTCCTCGCTCTCCCACGCCGTTCGCGCCGAGGATCGATTGGAGCTCACGCCCTTCGGTGTGCATGGTCCCACTTTGCGCCGGCCCGAATCGACCGTGCTCGAGGCGAACCCGGGAGTGACCAGGGCATGCACGGACGCGACCGATGGCCTGAGGCCCGACGGTTACGACATGCAAACCACTCTCGGAGGAAACAAATGAGCGGCATCGATGTGAGTAATGGCAATGCCACCGCGACCGGGCGCGCCCCAGCGAAGGTGCTGTTCATCGTCACCGGCGCCACTTACTGGGTGATGAAGGACGGCACGAGGTACGCGACGGGCTATTGGGCCGAGGAGTTCGCGAACCCCTACAAGATCCTCACCGACGCCGGCCACGAAGTCGTCGTTGCGACGCCGAGCGGCGTGACGCCGAACGTCGACATGATGAGCCTGCGCCCAGAGATGGTCGGCGGCAACGACACCGCGCTTGAACTCGAGGTCCGCCGAGGCCATGCGCAGGCCACTGCAGCTGTCAGACGTGCGTCTCGAGGACTACGACGCGGTGTACTTGCCGGGCGGTCACGGCCCGATGTCGGACCTGGCCTGGGACGCCGATTGCGGGCGCTTGCTCACTGCACAGCTGGCCTCGGGCAACCCCCTGTTCATCGTCTGCCATGGCCCGGCCGCGATGCTGTCGACGAGGATTCATGGCGTCTCGCCGTTCAAGGGCTACAGGGTCGCCGACTTCACCAACGACGAAGAGGAGGCTGTAGGGGTGGCGCTGATGGCACCCTGGCTGCTGGAGACCGATCTCAAGGAGAAGGTGGGGGTCGAATTCAGCCGAGGCCCGATCTGGGAGCCCTACATGGTCGAGGACCGCAATCTGGTCACCGGCCAGAACCCCGCCTCGGCTGCGGTCCTGGGTCACCGGATGCTCAAGATACTCGCTGAGCGGACGACCGCGTTGGCCATCGCCTAACGATCGCCTGCGGAAAGAGCCCCCGCCTGCAGGGGACTCCAGGGCGAGGTCTTGTTATGCGGCTTCGCACCGCGACCCATGACTTCGTGATGCTCAACGCCCTCCGCGGCACCAACGCCGCCGAGGTCGCCATTTCGCAGTCGCATGCCTCCGCAAGGCGCTCGCATAGGCAACCGCGGAGCAGGGCATGGCGGGCGCGTCCCATGCCCGCCATGCCCGAACGCCGACCAGTCAGGAGGGAATGATGGCGATTATCGATGACATGAAGCACGGCACGGGCGATGACGCACAGAGCGCGGCGAGAGTGGGGGCGCATGCGGTTCTGGTGACCGTCGGGAGGGTGCGGGGCGGGCGTGTGACCTGCGGCGGTGAGCGTGACAGGTTTGGTGAGGTTGGAAAGGAGCGGCGATGGGCGGTGTTGCCGAGAATCGCCTCACGGGTCTGCTCGGCGCTCGCCCGCGCGCCGCGGCGCTGAGCGGCGCGACGCGGAACCGACCGGGCTGCCCACGGACCAGGGCTCTCACCAGGCACTCCACGGGCGCGATCCCCGGGCGAGACCGCGATCGTGATCGCAGTGGCCGACCGCCAGGACAACAACGACAGCCCGTTAGCGCGTGGCGGAGCGCAGGACACGATCCTCGCCGTGCGTCCCGTTGACGCGGCGACTGAGGCGTACACGGATTGGCGTGAGGAGTGCGTCAGGGTTAGGGATGCCCATTGCGGTTGGACCGGAACTGGTCCGGGTGGAACCTCTATCGCCCTGCGCCGCTACGTCATTGCGCTGGACCGGGAGGAGCGCGCTGCCGCGCGCTATGCCGCCCTCGTCAAGCGCGGCCACGGGCGCCGCGAGATCTCCCACGCGGCCGCGGTGCGACGCTCGGACCACGGTATGTCCAGCGCCCACGACCCGTCTGGGACCGAGCTTCACAAGGCGACCGTGCGTCTGCTCTTCGGCGTGCAGATCGGGGCAGCACTGATCACGATCGTCGTCTGGTTCGCAATCCGTCTGCTGGTCGACCTGTCTTGAGGCGAGTGGCGACTGCCACCGCGACCGTGATGACCGACACGGCACCCGTGAAGGGAGAGGACTCCGACGGACACCAAGGCGACCCCCGGCGAGCCGGCGGCAGGCAGCGACGCCAGCAAGTCTGCTGTGGATCGACCCAAAGGTGCCCGCAAGGCCGTTCCGGCGCCGCCGATGCCGCGTGACAGGAACGGCTGGCGTGTCGCACCGGCGCCGGACGGCCGCGGGGCGCCCGAGCAGCACCGGCCGAAGCCGCTGCATCGGCTGCGCGGCTTCTGGCCACTCGACCTCGAGCTGGCCCGCCAGACGTATCTTGACGTGTTCATCGCATCGATGTTCGCCGCTCCGCTCGCAGGCGGCAATCTCATCGAGGACATATCCTACGCCGCTCATTTGGCGCCCACGCCCCGGGAGCCCCGCCGCCCGTCCGATGTCTTGCTGGAGGGTCTGAGTGTCTCGGTGACCGACGGACGGGCCGCACCGGCCCCCATACTGAGTCGGGTCGCGCGCACGTTCGCCGAGGGGGACATCCCCTTACAGGAGGGACTGCGATGGGGCTGGGCAGCTCCGATTGCCGCTCTCATGCTGTGGGACGAGCAGCGCTGGCACGCGATCCTCGCCCGGCAACTCGAGTCCGCCCGCGAGGCCGGCGTCATGAAGTCCACTGGTAAGGGCCCCGAGCCGATCGACCAGGGACCCGACCGGGGTTTCACCGGGCGCGATTCCGCGCACAGCGTGCGAACCTCGATTCAACGCCGTTCACCGATGGCCAGCAGTTCGTCTCGTGATTAGCAAAGGGGAGGAGAACACGATGGAATTCCTCGTCGGATTTGACGTAGCCATTCCGGAGGGAACGCCGGACTTCGAGATCAAGGAGCGTGTGGGCTCCGAGTCGGCCGCCGCGGCCCGCCTCGCTCGCGAGGGTCATCTGGTGCGCCTCTGGAGTCAGCCGGCCGGACCCGAGGAGCGGAAGGCTGTCGGCCTGTATCGCGCCGACACCGAGGAGCAGCTCGACGGGTTCCTAGGCACCCTGCCGCTGAATGGTTGGATGCAGACGACCGTCACCGCGCTCGAGCCACACCCCAACGACCCGACGGTCCCGCGACCGAGCAACTTCCAGCTCCCCGATCCGCGGTTGACGCCCGTTTATCGCCTCGAAGCCACTCTGGGTGAGCCGGTCGACCTCGGCGACACCGCGCACGGTCACAGACGCATCGTGCCGCTGGTCGGAGGGACGTTCAGGGGCCCCGTGCTGAACGGCGAGCTGCTCCCGGGTGCCAGCGCCGACTGGCAGACAGTGCTGCCTGACGGTACCGCACTTGGCGACATCCGCTACACGCTGCAGACGGACCGCGGCGACGTGCTGTACGTCCAATCACGCAGCGTGCGGCACGGCAGCGCGGACGTTCTGGCGCGGCTGGGACGGGGCTCGACCGTCGATCCGAGCGAGTACATGTTCCGCGCCTCCACCCAGATTGAATCCGCCTCAGAGGCTCTCGATTGGCTGAACAAGGGGGTGTTCATAAGCGTCGGCGGACGCCAAGCGAGTGGCGTCGTCTACGAGACCTACCTCGTCCAATGAGCCCGCCGGTCGCGATCATCACGGGCGCCTCGCATGGTATCGGCGCTGGACTTGTGGCAGGGTACCGTGGCGTCGGCTATGCCGTCGTGGGCGTTGCGCTCACGTTGCCGCCACTGGAGGACGAGACCGAGTACGTCTCGATTGCAGGCGACATCGCTGACGCCGAAACGGCACGACGTGCGGTCGACCAGGCGCTTGATCGGTTCGGACGGATCGACACCCTCATCAATAACGCCGGGATCTACATCGGCAAACCATTCACGGACTACACGCTCGATGATTACGCCGCGATCGCGGCCGTGAACCTAACCGGGTTCTTCTACATCACCCAACTGGCGATCGCGAGCATGGTCGAGCAGGGCAACGGGCACGTCGTGAACATATCCACGAGCCTCGTCGAACACGCCGACAGCAGCAGGCCATCCGCACTTCCGACACTCACCAAAGGCGGACTCGTAGCCGTCAGCCGCTCACTCGCGATCGAATACGCCGCACGCGGGGTGCGCGTCAACGCGGTCTCGCTCGGCGTTATCAAAACCGCCGAGCACGACTCTGCGAGCTACGAACAACTAAGGAGCCTCCACCCGCTCGGTCGGGTCGGCGAGGTATCCGACGTCGTCGACGCAATCCTCTACCTCGAGCGAGCAACGTTCGTCACCGGCGAGACGCTGCATGTCGACGGCGGCCAGGCAGCGGGACGATAGCGGCTCATGCCCGTCCCAATTCTGCTCAGCGGCACGGACGACCACTTCTTGGCGAGGGCTCATGCTTTGGGCATGGAGCCCTGGATGGTTCCTCTATAGTTCTGTGGTTGATGGACACGGTGGTGGTGACGCTGGGCATGGTCAGGCGCCACGAAGCCTGATGCCGTCGTTCTCCCGGCGGAGCGGCGAACGAAAGCGTGGTGCTCAACCTTGACGGGCAGGTCCTTGTGGTCGCTGCTTTGCCGCTCAAGCAGTTGTCGCCCAACTGCTTGCTGATCGTCCGGGCGAGTCAGCTTCCAAACTTTCCACCAAGCTCTCAACGTTGGAGCAGCCGAAGCGACGCTGCCTGTGCAACCAGTCGAATCTGCACAGCTCAGCGGGCGCCATGCTTACGGCGATTGTCGTGTGCGTCGCTTGTCGGCGGCCCAAGCTCGACTTGCCTCGAGTCGGGTCGAGGACGGACCGGTCTGGGCGGGCCGACGCTGTCGAGTCGAGTTCGTTCCTGTGCAGGAGTGGCGAGCCCGCCGGCCAGCACCTCCGCTTCGACTCGAGTGCTCGCTCGGAGTCTGCAAGCGCCCCGTGGGCGAGTTTGACGAGTTCCAGGTCGTCTGCTTTCGACCATGCAACACCTGCTTCGTTGTTGTTGCGGTGTTCGGCAACGACCGCAGCGAGGCCGCGGAGATCGCTCCGGGCCGAGAGCGATGCGGATACGGGGATCGACGCCCATTTCTCTGCTGGTAAGGAGCGGTGACGCGGAGGCCGGGACGGCTCGCGCAGGACTGAGCGACCACCAGCCTGACGGCAACTCGTGACAGCGACATCCGGGGCGAGGTGTTCACTCCTCAATGCCTCGGCGATCACGCTTAGGCCGAAGTTTTCGCTGTTTAGGGCTGGATTCGCGTGACTCGATCCTGACTCACGATCCATGCGCCACCCAGCCCGAGGGATATCGATGAAGGGTCGTTCCCGACCGGTATTGGGTCGCCGAGAGCTCTGCCGGTGCTGGGGTCGAGCCGCGTCACTGTGTGCCCGTTGCCGGATAGCACCCACACGGCGCCGAGCCCGACCGCGATCCCACCGGCGTTAGCCACGAGCGGTATCGGCCTGCCAACGACGGTGCCCGTGGTCGCGTCGATTCGAGTCAATGTATTGCCGAGCGTGTTTTCGACCCACACAAGGCCATGCCCGATTGCTAACGCGGCAGGACCTTGTCCAACCCGTATCGGCCTCCCGAAGACTAGCCCTGTGACCGGGTCGATCCTGCTGACGGTGTTGTCCTGTTCGTTCGCGACCCAGACGGCGTTTTGGTCGACGGCGATCGCGGCGGGTCCGTTGCCGACTTGGATCGGCGTCCCGACGACATTGCCGTTGCTCGGATCAAGCCGCGTAACGGTCCCGCTACTCCAATTGGCGACCCAGACGACACCCAGATCGGCGATCGCATCTGGTGAGTCGCCAACCACTGTTGGGACCGCGGTCTCGCGACGCGGATCGATTCGTGTCACGGTGTTGTTGCCCTCACTCAGAACCCAAACTCCGCCTTGCCCCACCGCGATTGCGTCGGGCAGCCCTGTGATCGGGATCGGACGGCCGACCTTCCCAGTCCTCGGATCGATCCGCGTGACGGTGCTGTCGTTGTTCGCGACCCACACTCCCCCTGGCCCAACGGCCAACGCGGCCGGATTGTGCCCGACGAAGATCACGGCCCCGGAGAGATGCCTGCGATCAGCGAGCGCAGCGATCAAAGCACGTGACTTCGCGGGCGTGGAGGCGGGTGGTCGATACGGTGCTGGCAAGATCGGTTGTGCGCAGGCGCCGATCCCGGCGGACGCAGCGTCAGTGTGTTCGACCGCGTCGAGCCTGGCTTGCTCGGTCGGGAGCGCCGCGGGATCCTTGCTGCTTGCATAAACACGTCGGCGGTCGGCGAGGAAGCGCACAAACGCCGCCTTTTCGCTGGCCGGCGGTGTGAGTGCTGCGAGCTGATGCTGGGAGCCTGCTTCGCCCGCATCGAGCCTCGCAATCATGGCCACGATCTCGCCCCCGGCGAGGGCCACCTGTCTGGCCTGCGACAGGTCCTGCTTGCAGATCGCGAGCGCCCTGGCCGCGAAATCGGCGGTCGACACATGGCTTGAGCCACCGCAACCGGCGACGACCATCGCCGCAAAGATCCCCAACGTCGCGCTACGACGCCAGGTCCGACTCCCCGTCCCCGCTCGATATTGCATCCCGGCCCGCCGATCGGAAGTGGAACACGCCAGCAACGGAACGCTACCAACGACCCCAAAAGCGGAGGTGCTCGTGGGCGGCCGGCGACGTCCGCTCGTCGGCGCGGTCAGCATGGACAACATCACGGT
>JBKQKK010000296.1:0-21163 GCA_052147535.1 Solirubrobacteraceae bacterium
CTTCACCGCGATGCATCGGGCCTCCTGGATCGCTAGCTGTGACCACCAGCCAAGTTGCCGACGCGGTACTTGACTGGTGCCGACGCGCGCTCGCCGGGGATGCGCCCGCGCGCGAGTTGCAGGAGTAAAGCAGAGCCATCGACCCGCTTTGATGCAGCGACGCGCTAGCGAGGCACAAATCGCCGGACGCGCTTTGCGCGGCAAGCAGGAGCCTCGGTGCACTCAGCTTCTGACGCCGGTGCCGAGGACTTCTGAAATCGACAGAGGAACCGCCCATGGCCGTGCTTGAAACCGAACCGTGTCGATTCCCCGGCTGCGACCGGCCCGTCGAGCCGGCCGCGGAGACCGTCGGGCGCCCCCCGCGCTATTGCGAGCTGCCCGAGCACAACGCGCAGACGGCGTTCCGGGAGCGCCGGCGCCGGGCCGCCAGCGGCGAGCTCGACGGCGACGATCGGGATCATGGCGGTGGCGAGCGGCCGGTGAGCCTCGCGATCGCCGGCATCGGCCAGGTCGCCAAACGGCTCGCGGACGACATGGCACGCACCCGGGAGCTGCTGGCGCTCCTCAGCGACAACGGCGCGCTCGAGGCCGAGCTCGCGGCGGTCCGCGCCGACGCGCAGGCCGAGGTCTCAAGCGCCGCCCAACACGAGGCGGCCGCTCGCCGCGAACGGCTCGAAGCCGACGCAGCCGCCGAAGCAGCACTCACAGACGCCGCACAGGCAAAGCAGGCAGAACAGGCCGCGATCGCACGCGTTCGCGACGCCGAAGCGCTGCAGCGAGACGCCCAAGCAGCCGCCGAGGACGCACAAAGCCGGGCGCTTGACGCCGCCGTGCGCGCCGACGCTGCGATCGCCGCCCAAGCTGCCGCCGAGAACGCCGCCAGCGCAGCCGAGGAGCGCGCCGCGAGCGCGCTGGCGCGCGCCGAGCAGGCCGAGCAGCACCGCGACAGCGCGCTGGAACGCGCCCGCGCCGCCGAACACGACTCAGACCAAGCCAACGCCCAGACCCGCGAAGCACAGGCGCGCGCCAGCGCCGCCGAACACGAAGCCGCCCGAGCGACGAAAGACGCCGAACGTCGCGACAAGCTCGCCGACGAAGCCGACCAGCGCGCCATCAGCGCCGAGCAACGCGCCGAGGCCGCCAGCCAACGCGCCGAGCGGATCGACGAGCGCGCACGCAAGGACCGCGCCACGCTCGAGCGCCAACTCGACCAGGAACGCGCCGCCAGACAAACAGCCGAACTGGAGCACGGCCAAGCGCAGACAGCGCTAGCAGGCGAGCAGCAGCTCCACGCCCAGCTCGAGAAGGACCTTGCCCGAACCCAGCAGCGGCTCGAAGCAACCGAGAAAGCCCGCGACGCCGCAATCAAATCGCTCGAACAGGCCGCCGTACGCCCCACCAGCAGTAGCCGCCGCAACCCGCAGAGCTAACAACCACAAGTAGTCACGACCGATCGCCGCGCAGTGCTCGCCCAACATCCGCCGGAAAATCGTGCAGGCCGCGTCGACGTCGGCAGACGGTTACTTGTCACGATCACGCCGAGGTGCAGCCTCGTGGTTTGCGCCGCAGCGCCTCAAACAGCAACTACGAGGCCGCGCCCGCCGGACGCGCTGAACCTGAGCTGGCTCCCATCCGCTCAAGCAGATGGTCGCCGACGCGCAGGGCGTTGGCCATCGCGGTGAGCGCTGGGTTGACCGCTCCGATGCTCGGGAAGACGCTCGTGTCTGCCACGTACAGGTTGTCCAGCCCATGTGCCTTGCAGTTGACGTCCAGCACGGAGGTGCCGGGGTCGCGGCCGAAGCGGCAGGTCCCGGCTTGATGCGCAACGCCCGCGACGGGGATCTCGTTCTTGAGGTACGCGTGGTGTGGCAGGAGGTGATGGTGGTGCATGCCCAGATGGCCGAGCATCGACTCGAGCTGGTCGAACAAGCGGTCCTTGGACTCATTGTTGCTCGACTGATAGGCGATCGTGATCGTCCCCTTTGCGTTCACGGTAACGCGATTCTGCGGACGCGGGAGGTCCTCCGTGGAGAGCCAGAAGTCGACCGCGTGCCCGGCGACATCCTCGAGCGACCAGGTCGGGGCGAACCGCGTCTCGCCCGGCTTCTCTCCCCGGAACATCGGCGCCTGTGACTTGCCGACCATCTGGATGTTCCCCAACGGGAACTCGAAGTCGTCGGTGCCCTTGAGGTAGAAGTCGTTGAGACCGAGCGTCTTCTGAAAGACCGTCGGGTTCTCCTCCAGTGAGAGCGCCAGCACCGCCTGGCTGTTGTGGAACATGTAGTTGCGCCCGACCTGATCTGAGCCGTTCGCAAGGCCGTTCGGGTGCCGATCATTCGCGGACATCAGCAGCAGCCGCGCCGAGTTGGCCGCGCCGCAGCAGACGACAATGAAGTCCGCGCTGAGCGTCTCCTGGGTCCCTGAGTGGTTGATCACGACGCCGCTAACCGAGGTTCCGCCAGCGTCGGTGATCAGCTGCACCGCCTCTGCGTTGATCCGCAGCTCGACGTTGTCATGCTCGAGTGCCGGTCTGACACCGAGCACCTCGGCGTCGGCTTTGGCGTGCACGATGCACGGGAAGCCGTCGCAGTTAGCGCAGCGCATGCAGGCGCTGTAGGGCATGTTGGACTCGTTCAGCATCACCCCGCAGGGAGCGTGGAACGGATGGTGGCCCAATGCGGCGAGGTCGTCCGAGAGCTGCTGGATCCGGGGTTCGTGGGACACGGCTGGGAAGGGATAGGGCCCACTTGCGGGTGGTTCGGTGGGATCCTCACCGCGCGTGCCGTGCACGCGGTAGAGCTGCTCGGCGAGCGTGTAGTAGGGCTCCAGCTCGTCGTAGCCGATCGGCCACGCAGGCGAGATGCCATCGTGATGGCGCAACTCGCCGAAATCCTCTTTGCGCAGGCGGTACAGGGCTGCGCCGTAGAGCTTCGTGGCGCCGCCGACGCAGTAGTGGATCTGAGGCTGGAACTCCTCGCCGCCGGGATAGCGCCACGTATCCGCCGACACGTACCGGTTGTTCACGAACACCTCTTCGGCCGAGATGTTGTGCGGCTCGCGTGGCAGCCACCCACCCCGCTCGAGCAGCAGGATCCGTTTGCCTGAGGGCGCGAGATGACGCGCCAACGTGCCGCCACCGGCACCGGTTCCGATGATGATCACGTCGTAGTGGGTCATGTCGCGGCCTCCTCGGCGGGACTATTGGCGCGGAAATGCTTGCTGTTCGCGGTTACGGCGTTCACGACGCTACCCATGGATCGTTCCAGCCGCCGACGTCGCCGAGCAACTGCTCGGCCTGCCCCGGACCCCAGGACCCGGGCGCGTAGGTACGCACGAGTGGGGTGTCTGGCTGGAAACGTGTTCCGCTGTCTCAGACCAACTCGAACATCGTGTTGGCGAAACGCAAGTACAGCAGCTCGTCCAGGCGCGCGCGTCCTCGCGCAGATGCTCGACTGACCAGTCGTCCAAAGCCATGCCGAGAGCAGGGCAGTTGAGCAGACCTCGCCGCTCGAGGCGGTAGAGGGAGCGAAAGGTCATCACCCTCGCGACATCGCCCGTGATCCCGAACGCGACGGACACATCGGCGGCGGCGTTCGCGTAGGTCGCGTCCGTGCTGACGCCCGTCTCAACGTTCACACCTACAGCCACTTGATCTCCTCGTTCTCCGTCCATCTGAGTGCCGGTGTTACGCATCTACATCGGCCCATGGGAACTTACGGGGCGATGATCCGTCGATCGTCTTCAGGGTGACACGATCGACGCAAGCTGCGCGCCGCTCGACGTCGCTTGCGCCGACCGAGCTTGCACCGCACACCGATACCGACGGCCGACGCCGATACCTGACTATGGTCCTCCTCGGCTAGGTGGCGCTCCAATCCGGAACCTGGGCGGGCGAGAACATCGCCCGCCTGATCGCCGGCGAGCAGGCGAAGCCGTTCGAGTACAACGACAAAAGCACGATGGCGACGATCGGCCGTGGCGCCGCCGTGGTCCAGTTCGAAGGCGAGCGAACGATGCAGGACAAGATAGCCTTCATGGCCTGGGGAGCCGTCCACCTGATGCTCCTGTCCACCGGCGAGGACCGAGCCAAAGCGGTCGTCGACTGGGCCTGGGCGGGTTTCGGTCACAAGCGCCCCACCCGCATAACGATCAACACCGACGAGGTCGACTGACAACCATGGTTCGACAGAGTGTGCCCTGGCCGATCCGAAGCGTGCTTGCCGGGACAGCAGGTACCGCCACGATGACGCTCGTATACGCAGCAGAGCGGAAACTGCGCTCGAATCTGAACGCGCCGCTTGACTACGACGACTCGCTCGTCCCCGGCAAGATCGTCGCCGCCGTGATGCACCTGCCGCACGTCACGGCCAAGGAAGATCGCGAGCTGGGACTCATTTTGCGCTGGAGCTACGGCTACGCGTTCGGTCTCTGGCACGGCTTTCTACGGCGTCGAACGCCAGAGCCGTGGGCAAGCGCCGCGTTCGGTGTAACCCTGATGAGCGCGACTCTGTCGCTATTTCCCCTGCTTGGCCGGACTCCGCCGCCGTGGAAGTGGCCCACAGACGTGATCGCTACGAGCATCGGAACACACATCGCATACGTCGTAGCGGTGGGCACGGTCGACAACCAACTGCGCCGCCTGGCGTAATCGACGTTATTCGGCCGTGTCGGCGGCGAGTCGGCCACGCGGGGTGATCCCGGGCTCGCCGTGCTGTGGACGCGGGTGTGGGTGTGGCGCGAGCTCGGCCGGGGGCTGGACGTCGATCCTTCTGATCGTCACCCAGGCGACGAGCGCGATGAACACGATCAGCGCGATCCCGGCGACGGTGCCGTCGCCGAGGTTGAGGCCGCCGTTGGTGTTCTTGCTGAAGCCGTCGGCGAACGAGGCTCCCAACGGCCGGGTCATGACGTAGGCGAACCAGAACGCGATGATCGGGTTGAGGTCAAAGCGCCACCAGCCGATCGCCGGGATGCACATGAGCGCGGCGAACAGCAGCACAGCCGGCCAGAAGCCGAGGTTGAGCTGAATACCAACGAGGTCGCCGGCGGCCGTGCCGAGCGCAAAGGACCCGAGCACAGCGGCCCAGTAGAACGCTTCGCGCCGCCAGGTCGTGATGCTGTGGATCGACAGCGTCCCCTCCGACCCGTACCACGCGTAGAAAATGCCGGCCGTGATCAGGGCGAACAGCGGCGTGGTGGCCGTGTAGCCGATGCCGGCGCCGTCATGGATGCCGTCGGCGGCCATCGTGCCGAACACGGCGACCATGCACACGGCGAACCAGTAGCGCGGAGCGTGGTACTCGTGGTGGCGCATCTGGAGCCAGAGCGCGAACGCGAGCCCGACGATCCCGACCGCGCCGGCGATCGGGACACTGTGCTGGCCCATGAAGTCGGACATCGCTTCGCCCATGCCGGTGGTGAGCAGCTTGAGGACCCAGAACACGATCGTGATCTCGGGCACCTTGGCGAGGGCGCGGCGGGCGGCGCTGGAACGACTGCTAGCCCGGGCGGTGGCGTTCGTCGGGGACGGCATCGGACCCGAAAGTGTGTCGGCCGAGGGTTAGCAGAGGCTTAAGGGCCCGCGTCCTGCCGGAACCTGGTGGCAGACGGCTGACGTCCTCGCGCGCCTCGACGACTTCGAGCGCGCTCGCAGGACCCGGCGATGGAGACCGGCGCTCGACGAGCTCACCCCATCTGCGAGATCGAACTCCTGCGACTCGACTGATCGCCGCCGGAGTCTGCGGCCGCGTCGCGAGATCGGCGGGTGGCCCCTTCGCGGCTGAGCTAGCGCTCGCCGACCATTGCTTGCTTTGAGTTTGCGGCTCGCTCGAGCGGCCACGCTCTGGCCTGGACCGGCGGCGGCAGAGGAGGACTGAGGGACGCCGGTCGACTGTGCGGTCAGCGCTAAGCCGGTTTGCGAATTGTTAACAACTGCCGCTCAGCGAGGGGGAAGACTTGCGGAAACCCGGAGAGGAGCCGATTCGATGAGAGGTTCTCGTATGCCCAGCCACGGTAGGTTGTCGATCGCCGCGCTGCTGGTTGCGGCAGGTCTTGCGGTATCTGCCGCACCCGCAGTCGCCCGTAACGGTGAGGACAGCTCGTGGTCTGGCAGCGAGACCTTCAGCAGCCGCGTCTTCGCCTCCGGCGGCGATATAACCCACTGGATCCCGGGCGGGCGCGAGACGATCTCACAGCCGGACGACATCAGCTCTTTGAACGGTCGAATCTACGTCGGATTCCAGAATGGGGTCGGTCCGCAGGGTCAGGCGAGCGCATCGGGCAACACGGAGAGCACGATCGTCGCATTCGATCTCTGGGGCCGCCCAGTGGCCGAGTGGAACGTGGTCGGCAAGTGCGACGGGCTCACCGCCGACCCGCAGATGGACCGGGTGATCGCCACTGTCAACGAGGACGCGAACTCCAGCGTGTACCTGATCGACCCTGACGGAGGCGCGACCCACTACCGCTACAGCGAGCCGCTGCCCCACAATGGCGGCACCGACGCGATCTCGATCTACCACGGAATGGTTCTGATCAGCGCATCTGCGCCGGGTACGACTGGCACCGAGTCGGCGCCCCAACCAACCTTCCCCGCGGTCGACCAGGCGACGTTTGACCGCCAGACACGCATTGCCAATGTCACCCCGCTCTTCTACGACGCGGACGCCGCCACGGTCGCCAACACCGATGCGGCGGACTTCGGGCAGACCGTCAACCTAGCACTGACAGATCCCGACTCCAACGAAGTCGTGCCGGACTACGCCGAGCGCTTCGCCGGTGACTTCATGCTCACCAGCCAGGGCGACCAGGAGCAGATCTTCGTGCAGAACGCCGGGACCCCCTGGCAGCGGCTGACGGTGCTGTCGCTGAGCAGCTCGGTCGACGACACCGCCTGGCCGTCGGACCCTCACGGAACCATCTACACGACCGATAACTCCGACAACTCGATCTACGCCATCACCGGCCCGTTCCGATCTGGGCAGGTGTTCGTGGCCGATACACCGTGCGACGAGAACAGCGCGCCGGCCAATTGCCCCGCCCCCGGTTACCCCCCGAACTTCCTCGGAGAGCTCAATCCCTGGACCGGCCAGATCAGCCCAGTGACGCTCGCCGGGCCGGCCCCGCAAGCCCAAGGGATGCTGTTCCTCCCGTAGCCGCCGACCGACGGTGGCGGGTTCTTCAACGCCAACTCCGCGCACCCGTGCTAGAACGAGACCGGCCTCTCCAACTTCCTGGAGATCGTGCTGATGCTGCTGATTCCGAGGCGTTCACCGCGACCTTCGGGAAGATGATCGCGCGGCAGCCGCGCCAGGGGTGGGCGCTGTACTGGGCCGACTGTGAACCAACGGTAGGTGGTGGATCGGGCCGAACTCTGTTCGTGCGTTGGGTTGACTGCGACCGCCGCGCGCAACGTCCAAACGCCTCCAAAAGTGCCGTCAAGCCAGGTCGTGATTACGGTGCTGCTGCTTCGATGAGGAACGGCCTTGGGGAAGGCCTGGCAAGGTGGCCGCGCCCCGCCAGCACGCGGGCCGAGCGCGCCGCGCGGGGCTGCGGGTGAGCCTATTCCATAGACTGGATTACGAGAACGTCACAAGTGGCAGCGCCGGCGCGGTTAGGTTTCGTCCGCGGGGGCGCTCTCTGCTGATCCACTTAATGGAGGACTGTCGATGGTGAGAATGCCGCATCGGGCACGACACGGTGCTTTTCGCTTACTGGCCGGCGCGGGCTCCGTGCTGGCGATCTGCCTGATGGCTTCGTCCGCCCAGGCCGATGGGTGGCACGACGGGAACCGAGGCGGAGAGCTCAGGCCGGGCGCCCTACTGGTCAGCGCGAGCGACTACGTTCCGGCTGACATCACGGCCGGCGGCACGCAGTTGCCGCCCGGTTGCGCCACGGCTCCGATTGGCAGCTGCGGAACCGCGGTTGCGAACGGTAACGACTTCCCGTCCGTTTTCAACAATGACAGTGTCGATGGGTTCTTCGGCGTGACCTCTCCGGTGTACCTCGACGAGCTGACGCCGTGGGGTGAGCACGTCGCGACGATCGCGGTCCCCACTGACCAGTTCGTGACCAGCTTCTCCTCGAAGTCCGAGCTCGCACTCAATCTCAGCCCCGGGGGACGCTACGTGTCGTTCATGGGCTATGTCGCCCAGCCAGGCGCGGTCGACGTGTCGAACGCGAACACGCCGGGCGTGATCGACCCCGGCAACGGCGATGTGGGCCCGTACTATCGGGTCGTCGCGCAGCTCGATCGATCGGGCCATTTCACCTTCACCGAGACCAACGCCTACAGCGGTGACAACGGTCGCGCGGCGATCACCAACGACGAGCACGGCCAGGATCTGCTCTACACGGCGGGGAATGCCGGCCAGAGCAAGTCACCTCCCAGCAACGTCGTCCTGTCGGCGGGCGCGCAGTTGATCACGCCGTCACTGCTGGCCGAGGCCGATCAGAATCCCGGCACGCCGACCCCGCTCGGGAGCTTCAATATCGCCGAATTGGGCTACCCGCTGGACAAGGCCACGAAGGACAATAACTACCGCGCCATCGCGATCGACAACGACGTCATCTACTACACCAAGGGCAGCGGCGGCAACGGCATCAACACGGTGTACTTCGTCGACACCACAGGCAGCGCATGCCCGAACGGCGTCGGGCTGCCCCAGCCTGGTGCTCAGCTGCCGACGTCTCCCCCGACGTTCACGGTCCAGAACTTCGGTACGACGACAAAGCCAAACAACGGTCTGGTGCCCACCAACATGTGCATCCTAAAGGGCTTCCCGACCAACCTCGCGACGTCGACCGCGCATTTCCCGTTCGGCATGTGGTTCGCCAACGACCACACGCTGTACGTCGCCGATGAGGGCGCCGGCGACAACACGTTCGCCAACGGGCAGTACATCAATGCCACCGCGACGGCGCAGCCGAACGCAGGGCTCGAGAAGTGGGTGTTCGACACGACCACGCAGCAGTGGAACCTCGCGTATACGCTCCAGAACGGTCTGGACCTGGGGCAGCCGTACACGGTGCCCGGTTACCCGACCGGCTTGAACACGGGCCCGGGCGGGACCGGGGGTCCCTGGTCACCCGCCACCGACGGCCTGAGGGCGCTGACCGGCCGCGTGAACCGCGACGGCATCGCCACCATCTGGGCGGTCACGTCGACAGTCAGCGGCGGCGGCGACAACGGGGCCGACCCGGACAAGCTCGTGGCGATCGAGGACCAGGTGGACGCCACGACGCCGGCTCCGCTGCAGACGTTCCGGACCATCCGCACGGCGAAGTTCGGCCAGGTCCTGCGTGGCGTCTCGTTCACGCCCGGCACTTACTCAGACCACTAGCAATCCGACCGAGAGTGGCACGAACATATGTTCGTGCCACTCGCATTCTGCGTGCCACCTCGACTCGTTCTACGCGTCGGTCGCCCTCGCTTCAAGCGGAAGCTCCCGGTCGGCGCCGACGCGCCCTCTTGCGGGTCACGCTGCCAGAACGCCGGTGGCGGCTTCCTCGTCGGCGTCGGCCGAAGCGGCCAACTCGTCTGAGTCTGAAGCCTGGCTCAGGGGCAATCCAGCCATCTCGGCAAGCCGCGCGGGGGGCGATGCGCGGGGTGGGGTGCTTCAGCGCTCGTCGGGCTCTGGGCCCAGCAGGCGGGCGGTCGGGTCGGGGATGGGTTCAAGCTCGATCGTTGTGGGGTCGAGGTCGTTGGCGGCGACGGTGATCGTGATGCGGCCATTCGCGGATTAGCAACCACCGGGGTATCCACTTAGCGGGCAGGTCGTGTGGGAACGAGAGGCGTGAGCCACACGGCTGCCCTCGGCGGCGATCGGAACTCTCGAGGATAAGGTGCTTGCTGGCCTGCGGCTATCGATCGGAATGGAACGGAAAAGCGCCGCCAGCGCGAACGGCTCCTATCGGACGGTGACGCGGCGGCCGTCTTTCGCTGCGTGCGGTCCCTCAGGTCGGCTGGTGGCCGGCCGCACCAGGCTCAGACCTCCGGAAGTGGGCTGACTTCCGGAGGTCTGAGGCTGCCGCGATGGGTGCGGTCGGCGGGCTACGCAGCTGCCATCTCCATCACCGTGAAGGCCGCTCCCTGAGGGTCGACGAACCCGGCGAAGCGCCCGATCGGCATGTCCACGGCGGGCGCCGTGACGGTCGCGCCCAACTCGGCCGCACGGGCAACGATCGCGTCGCAGTCAGCGACCGCGAAGCACACGCTCCAGTGCGGCGGCACCTCGGCCGGGAAGAACTCGTCGGTCATCGCCATCATGCCGCCCACGCCCCTGCCGTCGAGCTCCCAGATCGTGTAGGCCGGTCCCTCAAACGGCGGCGCTCCGGCCGCCCAGCCGAACACCGCTGCGTAGAACGACTTGGCGCGCTCGGGGTCCCGCGTCCGGACCTCGTTCCAGCACAAGGAGTTCGGCTCGTTGACGAGATCGGCACCAGCGAACGTCTTGGGCTGCCAGATCCCGAACACGGCTCCCGTCGGGTCGCTGAGGACGGCCATCCGCCCGATGTCGGTCACGTCCATCGGCCCGGCGATGGAGGTGCCACCCGCCTCAACGACCGTGGCCGCCGTCTGGTCGGCGTTGGCGACCGTCACATACGTCGCCCACGCCGTTGGCTGCCCGGCCTGCATGTGCGGCATCACGCCCGCAACGTTCGTCCCACCCTGCTGAAAGAGCCGATAACCACCGGTCTCGGGCTGGGGGTCCGTCGCCGTCCAACCCATCAGATCGCCATAGAAGCGGACCGAGGCATCGATATCCGGTGACGCCAGGTCGATCCATGACGGTGTTCCGGGCGCGTACTGGGGCATGGCTCTCCTCTCAGACGGGTGCGGTGCTACGCTAATCTTCGCACGCCAGCCAGCGTAGGATGACCGTTAGCTCCGTCAACACCTGGCCGACCGACGGAGCGATGCCGCCTATCTATTCGGCGGGATGGAGTCGATGGGTTAGTGCGGTGTGCCGGTGGCCGGCTCCGGGGGTGCGGATGGCTTGGGCGAGCGCGCGGCGGGATCCTGCGAGGACGATGAGTTTCTTGGCACGGGTCACGCCCGTGTAGAGCAGGTTGCGTTGCAGCATCATCCAGGACGAGGTCGTGAGTGGGATCACGACAGCGGGGTATTCGCTGCCTTGGGAGCGGTGGATGGTGACGGCGTAGGCGTGGGCGAGTTCGTCGAGTTCGGCGAAGTCGTAGTCGACTGGCTCGTCTTCGTCGGTGAGCACGGTGAGGGTCTGCTCTTCCAGGGACAGGTCGGTGACGACCCCGACGGTGCCGTTGAAGATCCCCGCCCGGCCTTTGTGATAGTTGTTGCGCAGCTGGGTGACCTTGTCCCCGACGCGGAACACCCGCCCGCCGTAGCGCTTCTCCGGCGTCCCGTCGCGTTGCGGCGTGAGTGCTTCTTGCATCAGGGCGTTGAGGTTGCCCGCTCCGGCGGGCCCGCGGTGCATCGGCGTCAGCACCTGGACATCGCGGACCGGGTCGAGCCCGAATTTGGCGGGGATCCGGCGGGCGACGATGTCGACCACGAGTGTGGCGGTCTCCTCGGCCGGGTGCAGGCCGGAGTCCTCGGAGGGGTCGCAGGCGAACCAGTAGAAGTCGCCGAATCCGGTGAGGTGCGGGGGCTGGCCGTGGTTGATGCGGTGGGCGTTGACGACGATCCCGGACTGCTGGGCTTGGCGGAAGATCTGGTTGAGGCGCACCCGCGGGACGGTGTCGGCGGCGAGTATGTCGCGCAGGACTTCGCCGGCGCCGACGGAGGGGAGCTGGTCGACGTCGCCGACGAGCAGCAGATGCGCGCCCTCGGGGATCGCCTTGATCAGCTTGTTGGCCAGGATCACGTCCATCATCGAGCACTCATCCACGACGACCAGATCGGCGTCCAGAGCGTTCTCGCGGTCGTATTTGGCCTCGCCGCCGGGTTGGAGCTCCAGCAGTCGATGGACGGTGAAGGCTTCGTGGCCGGTCAGCTCCGCGAGTCGCTTGGCGGCGCGGCCGGTGGGCGCGACCAGCACCACGGTGGCCTGCTTGGCCGTGGCGAGCTTGACGATCGAACGGATGGTGAAGCTCTTGCCGCAGCCCGGCCCGCCGGTCAGCACCGCAACCTTGCTGCTGAGCGCGAGCTTGACCGCGTCTTGCTGGCCGGCTGCCAGGTCCTGGCCGCCCTGGCTCTGTAGCCAGCCCAGCGCCTTGTGCCAGTCCACTTGGGCGAACGCGGGCAGCCGCTCTTGCCTGGAGCTCAGCAGCTCCAACAGCCCAGCCGCGAGCGAGCGCTCGGCGCGGTGAAACGGCACCAGATACACCGCGACAACGGTGCCGCCGGTGGAATCGTGACTGTCGGGCGCGTCTTCACGGACGACACCCTCGTCGGCGGCGAGCTGATCCAGGCAGGGGTCGATCAGCTCGCGGTAGACCTCCAGGATCTTCGCTGCCTCGCGGATCAGGTCAGGTTCGGGGAGGTAGCAGTGCCCGTTATCGGCGGCTTGGGAGAGGGTGTACTGCAGCCCGGCCTTGATCCGCTGCGGGGAGTCGTGCGGGATCCCGACCGCTTGGGCGATCGTGTCGGCGGTCTTGAAGCCGATCCCCCACACCTCTGACGCCAGCCGGTATGGCTCGGCGCTCACGACCGCGATCGAGCCCTCGGCGTACTTCTTGTAGATCCGCACGGCCAGCGACGTGGACACCCCGACGCCCGACAGGAACACCATCACTTGCTTGATCGCCTTCTGCTCCTCCCACGCGTCAGCGATCCGCTTGGTCCGTTTGGGTCCCAGCCCGTGAACCTCGACCAGCCGGCCGGGCTGCTCTTCGATGATGCTCAGGATGTCGGTGCCGAAATGCGCCACCATCCGCTCCGCGATCATCGGCCCGATCCCCTTGATCAACCCGGAACCCAGGTAGCGGCGGATGCCCTGGATCGTCGCCGGCAGAACGGTGCTAAAGGAGTGCACCTGGAACTGCTTGCCGTACTTTGGATGGCTGCTCCAGCGGCCGGTCAAACGCAGGCTCTCCCCGACCTGGGCGCCCAACAGCGGCCCGACCACCGTCAACAGATCCGGACCGGTCCGCTCGGTCGCCACCCGCGCGATCGTGTAGCCGGTGTCCTCGTTGGCGTAGGTGATCCTTTCCAGGACCGCCTCAAGCACCGTTTCGCTCTGCGGCGGCGGTGGCGAGGCAAGCGCCGGCCAACTCACGTGCGGCGCGAGGGACGGTGGAGCTCCAACTCGCGGACGCGGCCGTGCGCGAGCGCGTGCTCTTCGCGCAACCGGGCGAGCTCCTCGCGATCGGGGTGGTTGGTCTCGATCGCGTCCAGCCCGTCGAGAATCCTGGCAAGGCTCTGCTCGTCACGGTCGAGCACCTCCACCAGCCGCAGGTTGTCCTTCTTCCACGCGGCGGACAGCAGCCGGCGGGTCGTGGCCCGCTGCTGCTCGTGCACAGCGCGGAACGAGCCGTCGGTGAGGAAGCTGTCGTGCAGGAGCACCTCGCCGCTGTAACTGCACGCAAGGTCGCCGTGCGGCAGCTCGCTGTGGCGCCACACGTCCTTGGCCCACAGCGCCTCCCACCCCCGCGGCGCGACCGCCACCGTCAAGAACACGCGGCGGCTCGCCACGCATGCGATCAGACCGGCCACCACCCTCGCGCCACGCCAGCGTCGCATACCTACGTCGCAACTGGTGCGCCGTGAAATGAAAGCCCACCCTCCGCGTCGTGCGCTCCACGATCCGCTCGACGCTCGACGCTCGACGCTCGAGTAGGTCGACGGCCGCCCGACCTCGCCGCCCCACAAGTCACGAACACCAAATCAGCCACACCAAGTACTCGTCGATCAGCTCGACCGGTCGCAGGTCCGGGCCGATGACCGTGAACGACGCGACCCCGCGCGCCGGCAGAAACACCCGGCGGACCGTAAAACGCGGCTTTCGCTCACTAACGTCATCGACATGCAAAGCACGGGCAACATATCGGCCGCAGCGGACGCCAAACAGCCCCCGTCATTGACGTCGCTGACACCCAAATTCGGAGTGAACATAAGTCGCGTTCGGCCGCTCAGACTCGCCGTACCTACACCTCGAAAGTCCGCCAATATCTGGCGTGGCTCGCCGGTGCAGACCTCGCCGAGGACCCGCTCACGCGCGCCGACGGCCGGGACTGAGCCGTGCGCGACTACCGCACCCACCTCCAAACGTCCTCAAGCGCAGCCCCGCGACCGTCAAACAACGCGCTCGCCGCCGTCAATGACCCTACATCCGCTGCGGCCTCGGACCGGCGGCCGCCGCGCGAGTCGACGTCCCCATCGCGGCGGCCTCGCGCGCTCGACACACGCGCCCAGCTCCGCTACTTCCGAGCCGTCCAGACCTGCCCGTCGCCACGCGACCAGGCGCTCGCGCTGGTCCCGTTCTACGCCGGCGCGCGGATCAGCGAGATCGTCGCCCTCGACATCGACGACGTCCCCCGCTCCGCCCACAAAGGCGTCCTACGAATTCTCGGCAAAGGCGAACAAGTTCGACCGGTCCCGCTCCACCCACTACTCCAGGCCACGCTGAACGGCTGGCTCGCCGAACGTGCCGACTGGCCCGGAGCCACCGACACTCCCGCCCTGTTTCTCAACCAACGCGGCCAGCCGCTCAGCGTCCGCGGGCCCACGACATCATCACCGCCATCGCCGCGGCCGCGGGCCTTTCCGCCTTATCTTGGCCGTACCCCGGTCTCGGGTGCGACGTTGGTTCGGTCCGAGCGGCGGTGGCGAGCTCAACTAAAGGGCGAGTACTGCCCTGCCGGATCGCGTGGGAAAGCAGCAGTCTCCGCCTGACTAGGGGCGACCCGAAGCGTCTGTCCGAACATGTTTCGAAGCGCGTCCTGCCGACCGAACACGCGACTAATCCTGCCCGCGCGTAGCTCGGTCTAGGTTCTAGGGTGTGGCAGGACGCTGTCTCGAACATCTCTCAGACGGCGATGCGACCCGTCTCCGGAGTGACGTGACCCTGCAGCGTGTGGGACGGAACCCGGGCGTGGGCCAGGGCCGGCGCGGACTGCGTGGCCAGCGGCAGGAGCAGCGCGGCGAGAAGGATCATCAGCGGGCCGGTGCCGACGTCAGTGGCCTGGCCGGTGAACAGTCCGCCGAGACCCTCGGCCAGGACCCAGAACGACAGTGAGAGGGTCATCGAGGCAAGCAGCATGATCCGGGTGCCGCGAAGCCAAATCACGCTGAGGCCGATCCCGGCGGAGACGACAGCAAGCGCGATGGTGATCGTCGTGCCTGAACCGCCGATGGCACTGGCGGCCGAGGAGTGCAGACTCGTCAGCCAGCCCGCACCCGAGGGTGCCGCGGTGAAGACGCCGCCCAGCGCGTGGGCGCCGGCATTCGAGGGAGCCATCCACAGCACGGCGCCGCCCAGCCAGAGCGCCGCCCACACGGCGCGGGCGCCGCGTCGACCCAGCAACCCAAAGCCCGACTCGCTCCCCTGCTCCGCCTTGCGCGGCCACACCAGGAGTCCGACGACGATGTACAGGGGTGCGGTGCCGAGGATCCCGAGCAGCGGGGTGGGCGCGGTGCCGGTGAACAGTCCGCCCAGGCCCTCGCCGGTGAGCCAGATGTTGAGCGCCCAGGGGATGGACAGGAGCAGAGCCGGCTTGACGGCGCGGGGCACGAGCAAGCCGATCCCGATTGTGATCTCGGTGAGGACGGCCAGTACAACGAAGAGCCCCTGGTGAGGCGCGATGATGCTTGCGATCGACTTGATCGGACCCGCGATCACCCCCGGTTGCCCGACGGCGCTTGGGTCGATCACACCACTTACGAAATGGTGAACGAAGAACGGCTGGAGCTTGAGCAAACCATCCGTGCACCAGATCAAACCGAGCGCGATCTGTCCGAGGCGAGTTGGGGAGTTGACGAAGGACCGGAGGGTGCGCCGTCTCGCGACGGTTGACCCAGTGGCACTGCTGGCTATCAGATGCATTGGATTCCTTCTGGCCGAGGGTGTATTGGCGTTTTCCACGCTCCTGAAAAGACCAGACACCCCGGCGACGGGTTTTCTTCCGGGTGCAGCCAGCTATTGATAATCCGATCGATTCGATCACACGCCGCGCCGCAGCCAAACGCCGCGAACGCGAACTCGAATTCGTTCGGGAAGGTTCACCTGCGGGAGTGCGTCCTTGGGGGAAGATCAACGAAAGGAAGTCGCATGTCCTGCGCAATTCGTCGTGCCACTCTTTTGCTGGTTGCGTGGTCGAGACCATCTCCGGCGGCGCCATCAACGGCCCGTGGGACCTGACCGCGGTGGACGAGGGCAATCAGACCGTCCTGTTCGTGACCAACGGCCAATCTGTCGACGGCGGCACCGTGGTGCGGATCGTCCTGCGCACCGACGGATCGAACGTCCCGACGGTCACCTCGGAGCGCATCATCGCGCGCGGCCTTCAGAAGACGACCGGTCCCAGCGCGCTTGATCATCGGACCGACCGGCGTAGGACTTGGGGCTGACGGCGTCCTGTACGTCGCCGACACTATCGGCAACCGCATCGCGGCGATTCCGAATGCGCCGAGCGGAACAGCGTCCTCGGCAATGGCGGCCTGACCGTCACCTCGGGAGGTGAGCCGAGGGCCCGCTCGGGCTCCTGATCGCTCCCAACCGCGACTTCGTTACCGCCGACAGTGGTGATGGCAACATCGTCGAAACAACGCCGAGCTGCAATCAGAGTGCGACCCAGACTCTCGTGCCAATGGGAGCAGGAGACCTATTCGGGCTTGCCCTCACACCAAAAGACAACGGTTGTTTTTTGTGAACGACTCGGGCTGCGTGACCGCCCCGAACTCACTCCAGCTGCACTAACAGGCACGGCGTGGTGCTCCCCGGGACCCCGGGACGGCTTACTGGGAGCACCGCGCAGCCTGCCATTGCGGCGTTACCTCGGGTGTGTCACCGAGAGGCACAGCCGGTCTTTCCCAATCCCGGAAAGGAAACAGGTGGACTCCGCGTCTTATCAGACACCAGGCAAAGGTGAGACACACAAGCCCGGACAATCCACACCACTCACAACCACGAGGAACACAGCATGCCACACCTGATCTCCCAAACCGATCACCGGGCCTTGAGCGAACTTCCCCCTGCGACCGCTCAGCGGGTACTGATCATGGCAGCCGCAGCTGCGACCAGCCAGGAGCTCATCGCCGAGCTCCGAGCGCGTCTGAAGCGGGGAGCCGTGCGCTTTCACCTCGTCGTGCCGGCGCTGAACAACCGCCTTCGCCACTGGTGCTCCGACACCGACCAGGCGGTCCTCACCGCACAGCAGCGCGCTGAGGATGCGCTAGCGGTGATGGCCTCCCACGGGATCCCGCTCACCGTGGAGATCGGAGACGCCGTGCCGTGGCTCGCGATCGCCGACGCTCTCGCCCAGTTCCGGGCCGATGAGATCCTCGTCGCCACGCTTCCGGCGCATCGCTCGCACCGGCTCGAGCATGATCTCGTCAATCTAGCCGGACACCGCTTCGGGCTACCGGTGAAACACCTCAGCGCGGTGCAGGACGCTGAGTGCGCCGCGTAGAGTCCTGCTGCGACAACCTCACCGGCTCGGGCACGATCGGGACAGATCCCTGTGTCGACCCCGGCCGGGAGGCGCTCCTCGGCGGATATCAGAGCGATCTCACGAGAACACAACGTCGCCGTGAGCGGCGACGGCCCGGGCGCCAGTGGCACCACAGCCGCCGGCGTTCGGGCCGCGCCGGATCAACGGGTTGCGCGATAAGCCCCGTTCTGGGCGTCCACTGACGCATCAGGCAGAAGGGCGGGCGTTGTTGATCGCGAAGGCGTGCGTGCGCCCGCCCCAGACGCCTGAGGGTCAGCGTCGCGAGCGTTGGGACGCATCGCGAGCTCGGGGAGGCGGTCGGGATCTCGGAGTCCCAGGCGCATGTGATCCTCAGCCGGGCTGAGATCAAGCCCCTGCCTACAGCTTTCTAGCCGCCGGCGTCAAAACCCCCCACATTAGCTGGTCGAGTTACCATGACCGGATCCACTCCAGCGGCTCGCCGCAGCGTTTCCGCGCGAGCCACGCAGCCGCTCGTGATCGCGGCCGTGACCACCGAGATCAGGGACAGGCATCCCACATCAGGAAGCACGCGATGATCTTGCCGATTGTCTGGTCGCGGACGATGTCGTAGCACTGCGGTTTCGACTGCCCACCACATTTCGCGCCAGACGCTGTGGAATGTCTTCGGGTCGACGAGCCGTTCAAGGACGCCGAAGACGACCGCCGCGATCGTCGAGAGTCGCGATCAGGTACGCCGCGTCGCGCCGGCACAGGCTCTTGCGCTTCATCCGCTTGTCCATCCACGGCTCGGCCCGGTCACCCGGCGACTGCGTCCCTATCCCCGTTAGTTCGCTGCTCCCCGCGTTTTCCCCGCGAGCCGCACTGTCGGCCCAACGCCGCCCGCCACAGCGAATCCGGGCAAGCTCGAGCCCGGGCACGCCTTCGTCGATACCTGATCCAGGCCCGCCGCGCACCTCGCGCGTCCCGCGATCGCCGGCCCGCGGTCATCGTGGGGTCAGGCTGCTGCGGGAAGGCGGGTGCGACCGTCAGCCGGGCGGGCCGGCCACCTACCGGCACCATATGCCCTGGCTTTGCGCACGCCTGTCATGGCTCCGTGGATCGAGCCCCGCACGCCGCGAATTGACAGGCGCGCCAAGGGATGGTGTTTCCAGACGACGGCACCCACGACCAGTGCGAGCAGCACGGGAGAGTCCTGAGGCCAATCGCCCGCGAGGCGGTGAGCAGCGTCGTTCAGCGCGCCCACGCCGAGCACAGCGTCCGCGACGGACGGGCCTTGACGGACCGACGACGCCTTGCTATGCAGCGCATCAGCGACCACGAGGATCAGGATCAGCGTGAGCAGCTTCTCGTCGTCTCTGGAGATTCCGAACAGCCGGCCGAGCATGCGGTGCCGCGCCTCGTTGAGCACCAAGAACGCGGCGCTCGCGTCCGTTAAGAGCGGTCCAGCGCCGCTGACAGGCCGCTCGCCGTTCATCTCCGCGCACTCCCCGAGCGTTCGTTCTCGCGCCGAATCGATCTCGAGCGCGGCACGCGTCCCACCGGCGTGCGACTCGACCCGCCGATCGATCTCCTCGAGCTTGGGATGGTCGCAGACGACCGTCGGTCGCGTCCCAAAGGCGTATCAGATGACATGACTTGCTCCTCGCTAGGCCGAATGGTACCCCCATCTCCACGCGCGCAAAGTGCCACTTGAGCCACAGCCCCTCACGCGACGCGGCGCCGCCGGAATGACCCGTGCCGCGCCGGGCGTCCAGTGCGCACTCACGATCGCGTTCGGGGGTCACGCCGGCGTGCTGGCCGCTTCGCACCAACTGCGGCAGCGTCGTCTTATACGCCGGCGTGGTTCGCTCGGCGAGATGGAGCAGCGTCAGGCGCTCGGCCGCCGTGGCCCCATGGGCGGCGAACCAGTTGTCCGCGGCGATGGCGTGCCGAGGGCCATCATTGTTCAGCAGCACATGTCTGAGCTGTCCGTAGCCGCGTGCGGACAGCCGGGAATCATGCGACAGGAATGCAGACGTCCGTCATCACCGCCGGGGTACGCGACGGCGGCCGGGCGTGGCGCACGAGCCCTTTCGGCGAGAGCGCTCATCAGCATGTCGGTGTCGGTTGGACCTTGCCGGCTCTCGCCTTCGCCCGTGAGCGGGCGCTACGCCCTGAGACAGCGGACGCGGGGTCGCGGTGAGCACCACGCGCGGCTTCTGACATCAGACCATCGACCGATACCGCACGTGCGTCAACGCGCCGTAAGGCGCACGACCGGCAACTGCCGGTCGGTCTTCCGCTGGTAGCCCGCGAACCGCGGCTGCGTGGTCGTGATGCGCTCCCAGGCGACCACGCGCTCCTCACCGCCCAGCGTCTGGGCCGTCACGGCAGCCTTGCGACCCTGCACCTCCACCTCGACGCGATCGGGGTTGGCAGCAATGTTGAGGAACCAGGAAGGGTGCCCGGCAGTCCCGCCGCGCGAGGCGACAACGAGCCACGCGTCGTCCCCGTCGAAGAAAGCCATGACCACCGAGGTGCGAGGCTGACCGCTCTTGGCGCCGATCGTATGCAGATGCAGCAGCGGCTGCCCGGACATTTTGTTGCCGGTGAGCCGATGGACCCAGCGGACGACGGTCATGAAACCGCGGCCGAGCGCGCCGCTCGGCGGCGCTTTGGTCCCACGCGTCCCCGCGGGCGGGATCTCGATCGCCATCCAGCGAAGTCTCTCATCACCTGGTGATGCCGGCAACCGACCCGGGCCGGATGGGCCCGCAGCACCAACAGGATCGTCAGACGCAGACGCCTGGCGCAGCCAAGCTGCCGAGCCTCGCTGCCGAGATTGGCGTTCAAGACATTGGTGAACTTAGGAAGGCTGCTGCTTCGGTCCGCCGGGATACCTGATGCAGAAATGGGCCTGGGTCAGGGTGGCCGGCGTGCCGTGCCGGACACGAAGGCAACCCAAGCGCATCCTCTCGTCGTGGCCGGATTGCTCGCTCCTGGTTCAGGGTCAGCTTGCTTTGCACCGTTTACTCGGCAGTGCCGACAGGACCGCGCTCATGTTGGCGCCCACCGGCATGCGCGATTGGCCGCCCCAGGTTACGCCTCCCGTCAGACGCAGACGAACGCGTCGGTTTGCCGGCTCGACGCGCAGTCGATCGCGCTTCGTCAGAACGCCGGGATCAGCACGAGCATCAGATCGGCGATGCGCCGGTTGTCCGAGAGCATCCGCAGGCAGGCGCGCGCCGCGTGCGAGGACTACTTCTACAGCCAGCTCGACTTGGACTACGAGGAGCTCCTCGTCGCGTCTGGCGATCGGCTCAGAGTCGAGGACCTGCGCCGTCGCGTCGAGGACGACTGCCCCGAGTCGCTGGTGCTACCGCCGCGCGAGATCTACCGGGTCGAGGCGATCGCCAAATCCGACGATCCGGACCAGCCGGGCTGGGCCTACTTCCTCGACCTATGGACCGAGACCGGCCCGGCGCGCCTGCACATCGAGGGCGAGCGCGAGGAATCGGGCGAGCAGTTCACAGCGACACTGAACGACATCCTGCCCTGATCCACCGCCTTCCGGCGCGGCTTTCGCGCTCGTCGAGTCCGTGATCAACGGGCTCGACGGACTGATGCTCGGCAA
>JBKQKK010000297.1:0-6578 GCA_052147535.1 Solirubrobacteraceae bacterium
CGCGACTCGCGTGCCGCTCCGCTCCACGAGTGCGACGGAGGGGCGGTCTTCCGCGACCGGTTCCCCGAACTCGTCCGACTTGCAGAGAGGGGGCGGCGCGAGCGCCGGCGCCGATTCCTCCGGGCTGAGGTGGTAGCGTGCGCTTGCTCGGCAGATGTTTCTCACATCTAAATAGAGGGCAGGACAGCGATGCGTAATCGCGCTCGTAGCTCGTGGTGGGTTGATTCGATGGCCGGCCCGGAGGGGATGAGGTATTGATGCCAGGAGCCAACCATCACCACGAAGTTGCCAGATCGCTTCGTGCGCCGCCGCGACGTTTGGGGGTCGCCAGCGGGCTCGTGTGCCTCCTTGCGCTGTTTGGTGTGCCCGGTGCGAGCGCAGCTGTGTGGGCGCGGCAGACCGTTCCTGCCCCGTCCGTGTTGACCTATCCGCTTGCGGGGTCCTTTGACGCGGTGTCGTGTCCCGCCGTCAACGACTGCGTCGCAGCCGGATCCCAGACGCTGGAGCACGGCCAGACGACGGACGCGGCGGAGACCTGGAATGGTTCGAGCTGGTCGATTCACAGCATCGCCATCGCCGATCCGGCCGATACCGAGATCTCAAGCTTGTCGTGCGCTTCGGCGACCGCGTGCATGCTCGTCGGCCTCAGCAGCACCGTCCAGCCCTTCGCGGAGAGCTGGAACGGATCCGCCTGGTCTCCCGTGGCAACTCCAACTCCGGGCACCACCGCCGCCGGAGTCGGGTATGACGAGCTGGGCGTCGGGCCCGAGAGCGTGTCGTGCGTCGCTGCCGATGCGTGTGTTGCAGTTGGAAGGGTTAATGTAGGCAGCGGTGAAGCCCCGTACGCGGCGGTGTGGAACGGCTCCACGTGGACGCCCGAGCGGCCGCCACAGCCAGCGCTGCCGCCACCACCGCCAGGGTACCGTAAATCGGGCGAGTTGAACGCTGTGTCGTGCGCGTCGGCGACGGCGTGTGCCGCCGTGGGCGACGTGAGCGCTGGAGGACGAGGAGGAGATACGACGGCATTTGTCGATGAGTGGAACGGGTCAACGTGGTCTCTCGTCACGGTCCCGCCCCCTGCCGCCGCTGGGGTGCAATACGCTTCGCTCGAGGGCGTGTCGTGCGCGACCTCGTCGTCGTGCGTGGCCGTCGGCCTAGACGTCTCGACGGTGGGGGACAACACGTACGACATGCCGTACTCCGAGGTGTGGAATGGAACGACCTGGTCGCCCCAGATGATGCCGAGCCCTCCCGGCGGGATCGGCGACTCCGATTTCTATACCGTGTCATGCACCTCGCCGACGGCCTGCGCCGCCCTGCTCCCCGGTGGCTTGGTCGAGGAATGGAATGGCGCGTCGTGGTCGACGCAGAGCACCGTGTCGCTCCCCGACGGGCCCGAGCTTGCGGGCCTGTCATGTGCCAGCGCGGTCAGCTGCATGCTCGTCGGGAGCATCGGAGAACCCTACGCCGCATCGGTAGACCCCGACACCTCATCGCCGCTGGCTGAGGTACGCCAACCGAGCGGCTGGTCGCTCGCGCCTGCGCCGCTCACTGCACCCGACAGCAGCTCGCTCGACGCCGTGTCGTGCACGTCCTTGACTGCCTGCACGGCGGTCGGGAGCCCGTCCCATGGGGGCGTGGTCGTGGAGCGCTGGAACGGACGCGATTGGCGGCTTCAAAGCGCGCCAAGTCCAGCAGGAGCAGTCGTCAAGGCGGTGTCCTGCGCGTCGGCCACGGCATGCATGTTGGTCGGGTTCCAGGACACCGGCCTGCTGACGGAGCGGTGGAATGGGCGCACATGGTCGTTGGACACGATCGACAGCCCTGACTCGTCTGACGACGTCGGCCTCTATGCCGTTTCATGCACATCCGCCAGCGCTTGCATCGCGGTCGGGGGCGAACTCGAAGGCGAACCCGTCTGGGGCGTCCCGGCGCTCAGCGAGCGATGGAACGGGCGCGATTGGTCGAGCGAGAGCGTGTCGCAGCTAACTGGAGCCCCTTACCCTTTGAATAGTTTCCCTTCGAGTTCGACGCTCATGGGGGTTTCGTGCCGATCGCCTGATCGGTGCGTCGCTGTCGGGACCTACTACATCTCCTACTCGGAAGATTCACACCTCACCGGGACACTCGCGGAGGGCTGGAACGGATCGCGGTGGTCGCTGCAAGCACCGTCGCAAGCGACCCGCCTGTCGGCCCTGTCCTGCCCGTCCACGACGGCCTGCAATGCGATCGCGCAGCAGTGGAACGGCAGGAGCTGGTCTCTGGGCCCGAACCCCAATGCCGTCCTGAACTCGATCTCGTGCGTGACCGCCGACGCGTGCATCGCGGTCGGGAGCGGCCGCATCGAGCACTGGAACGGCTCGCTGTGGAAGCCACAACCCGCGGCCCCGGGACTCCCCGTCGCGACGTTCAACGCCGTCTCTTGTGTCTCGACGCGGACCTGCGTGCTTGTCGGGTCGCGTCCGACCGCGGCCGGCATCACGGTCCCGCTGATCGAGCGGCACGGGTAGCCGAGAACGGCGCGTACGCGTTCCATCGGTTGCTGAGGTAGTAGGCCTCCCACAGGTTCCCGTCGGCGCCTTGCCAGAACACGTCCGGCTCCCCGCTGCCCTGGACGGCGACGGCGGGCGCGGACTGAATGCTCCCGGCCTGCGGGATGGGCTGGGAGGCATGCCACCGCTTCCCGGCATACCACGCCTCCCACAGCCGCCCGTCGGTGCCCTTCCAGAACACGTACTGGCCGCCTGACCGATCAGCCCCGGCGGCCGGCTGGGAGCCGAGCGTTCCGCCGCCGACGCGTGTGGCCGCCCACTGCCCGCCTGTGAAGTACGCCTCCCACAGATGCCCGTCCGCGCCCTTCCAGAACACGTCCTGCTCCCCGCCGGCATGCACCGCGACGGTCGGAGCGGAGCCGATAAGCCCGGCCGCCGGGATGCTCACCGGTCCGTACCAGCGCCGCTTCGTGTACCAGGCTTCCTGGAGTTGGCCGTGCACGCCGCGCCAGAACACGAACTGCTCTCCGGCCTTATCGGCGCCGGCGGCCGGCTGGGAGCCGAGCGTGCCGTCCCCGAGCGAGGTCGCGTTCCACCGGTCGTTCGCATACCAGGCCTCCCACAGATGACCGTCCTTGCCCTTCCAGAACACGTCCTGCTCCCCGTCGGGCTGGACGGCGACTGCGGGAGCGGACGCGAGCACGCCGGCGACCGGGATGCTGACCGGCCCCTGCCACCGCTTGTCGCTGTACCACGCCTCCCACAGATGCGAGTCGGAACCTTTCCAGAACACGAACTGGTCGCCCCTCTTATCCGCGCCGGCCGCCGGCTGGGAGCCGACCGGAATGTAGGACGGGGAACCCGGGCCGGCGCCGGAGAAGACCGTCAGGTTCGCGGCGCTGGTCGTCGTGGAGCCGACGGCGTTTGTGAAGGTCGCTTCGTACTTCGTCCCGGTCTGCGCGGTCGTCGTCGGCGGCGTCGTGTACGAGCCCGACGTCGCTCCGGTGATCTTGGTAAACGAGGTTGCGCCGGGCGCCTCAGAGGACCACTGCACCGTCGGCGCCGAACAATTCGCAGGCGTCGAGGCGACCGCCGTGAACGTCGCCGTGGCCGTGGCAGTCACCGTTTGGTTGGACGGCTGGGTCGTGATCGACGGCGCCGCCGCGCACGCCGGCGCGTTGACCGTGTAGGAGATGCTCGCTGTGCCTATCTGACCATCCTGGCTGGTCGCGGTCACCGTGTAGGTGAACGTCCCGGCGGTCGAGGTATGAAGCGCGCCCGGGCTCGTATCGCCATTGGAATCGGTGCACGACTTGATCCCCGGACCACCCGATGCCTCCGAACACGAGAAGCTCGTAGCGACCGACTGATTGAGACTGAACGTCTGACCGTCAGCCGGCGAGCCGATCAATGCCGACGGCGGCCCGACCACTGGGCTTGTGACGGTCTCGACCCCGGATCCGCACGTACTCATCGACGCCGCGTTAGCGGAGTCCCCCGAGTACGACGCCTGCCAGTAGTACGTACCGGGAGTACCGAGCGTGACCGCGCTCGAGGCCGGCAGCGTGCCGGGCGTCGTGATGCTCTGCGCCGTGCCGGTGCTCACAGCCGTGGTGCAGCCGGAGTCGGAGTACACGCTGTAGGTGACCGTTCCCGTGGCCGTCGAGACGTTCGTGCCCGACAGCGTGGCCGTGTCGCTCACCGCCGTGCTCTCCGGCACCGAGATGCTCGCCCCAGACTGACCGCCACCCGACAGACTCGTCGAGGTGGTCGTCGCTGTCGGGCTTATGACGGTCTCGACCTCGGATCCGCAGGTGCTCATCGACGCCGCGTTAGCGGAGTCCCCCGAGTACGACGCCTGCCAGTAGTACGTACCGAGAGTGCCGAGCGTGACCGCGCTCGAGGCCGGCAGCGTGCCGGGCGTCGTGATGCTCTGCGCCGTGCCGGTGCTCACAGCCGTGGTGCAGCCGGAGTCGGAGTAGACACTGTAGGTGACCGTTCCCGTCGCCGTCGACGCGTCCGCGCCCGACACGCTCGCAGTGTCGGTCACCGCCGTGGTCTCGGGCACCGAGATGGTCGCCCCAGACTCACCTCCACCCGAGAGCCTCGAAGAGGTCGCGGTGAGCGCCTGGCCGGGGGTAAACGCGTAGATGAACGCGGTCGCGGTGGCATCGCTGTTGACAAAGACGACGCCGTTGACGATGGCCGGCGACCCGCCGCCGACGAAGCCGGCGGCGGTCCAGAGCGGAGCGCACGTGGTCACACCTTTGGTGATCGAGCAGTTCGCCGTCCCGGCCGCGTCGTAGCCGTAGGTAACGCCAATTCCCGTGACGTACACGACACCGTTAGCGACGGCGGGTGAGGAGTTAGGATCCCCGACGCCGTTCGCCCCAGTACCCCAGAGCGGCGCACATGTCCTTGCGGTGACGGCGCCGGAGCAGTTCGTCGAACCGGCCGCGTCGAACGCAGAGACGCCGGCCGGGGACGAGACGTACACGACACCGTTGGCTACGGCAGGCCGCCCCCCGATGCTTCCCAGACCGGTTGCCCTCCACAGCGGCGTGCAGGTTGTCACGCCCGCGGCGGTTGAGCAGTTCGTCGACCCCGCTGCGTCGAACGCGTAGAGCCCTCCGTACCAGGAGCTGACGAACACGGTCCCGTTGGCAACCGACGGCGCGGCATACGTCGGTCCGCTGGAGGTCAGGCTGGCGGTCCAGAGCGGTGCGCAGACAGTAGGCGTGCCGGAGCAGTCAGTGGACCCGGCCGCGTCGAACGCAAACAGTGTCCCGTCGGCGATGTAGAGCACGCCGTTGGAGATCGCCGGCGAGCCAGAGTTGCCCGTGCTGGTTGGCGGCCCAGTGGTCGTCCACATCGGCACGCACACCTTCGGGCTGCCCGTGCAGTCAGTCGACCCGGCCGGGTCGAACGCCGAGACATACGCGCCTCCCTGCGCCAGAGCAAGACCGTCCCCGTAACCCGGGACATACAACACCCCGTTAGCTACCACGGGGGAGCCGGAGCCGGGGGAGAACGCCGGACCGGTGACCGTGTGTGTACTCGTGGCCCACAACGGCGAACACACGGTCGGCGTACCGGAGCAGTCGGTCGAGCCCGCGGCGTCGAAGGCTTGGACGCCTTCGTCGTCAGTCACGAACACCTCCCCGTCCGCGATGGTCATGCCATCGAAATAGGCGGTCGCGGCCGTCCACAACGGGGTGCAGTTGACCGGTGCCGTCGAGCAGTCGGTCATGCCGGTCGCGTCGAACGCTTGCAGGTGACCACCCGAATCTGAGTACAGAATCCCGTCGACAAGCAATGGCGGCGAGGGCGAACCGCCGGTCGCATAGGTCCGTGCCGCTGCCAATGAGCCGACGTTGCCCAGCCCGATCGTCGTCTCGTCGGGTTGGTAGCCAGTCCGATCTGGGCCGTAACCCACCTGCGACCATTCCGCCGACCCAACCGAGGCGAGCTGCACTTGGCCGGCATACGCGCCGGAACCCCACGGCGCGGACACCGCCGGCGCATTAGAGGACGTCCGCGGCGACGCCGCGGCGGCCTGTGGCAAGGGGAGCAGGAGCATCGCCGCTCCGGTCACGGCGACAAGTCGCGCGCAGTGCTTGAACAATCCAAAGAGCAACAGGCGCGGTAGCGCGCGTGATCTACCACGCGGCAAGCCCGCGGCGAGCACGAGCAGGCGATAGTGGTCGCTGCGCGCAGGCGACGGCAGCGCACGAGGCAGAGCATGGATGGTGCTCACGACGTCCTCCAGACCGGGGCCCCCGGGAGCGCAGCCCGTCCACGCTAGAAAGAGTCCAGTTGTGTGGGTCCAATCTACACCCGGGCACCGTTCCGTTGCCCGATCGACGCCCATCTGGCATTTTCCGCTCGGTCTTCAGGCCACAGGCCCCGTCCCGCCTTTTTGACGCGGCCCGCGGCGGCAGAACGGGCGCGGTGTCGCGATCGTGGTCCGTCGCGCCCGCCGGATCGCTGGGTGGGCGCGGGCGTGGTCCGCGACGCGGTGCAGTTCCCGGGTGTGCTCTTGCACGGCGAGCTGGATAGTCATCGGGTTAATCGTCAGCTCCTGGT
>JBKQKK010000298.1:0-15204 GCA_052147535.1 Solirubrobacteraceae bacterium
AACCCTGGGAGGGTTTGATGCGAAGGTTATGGGCGGCTACTGCGGCCGTGAGGGCGGTTCCCGCGCTCTTACCGGCAGTCGCGACGGCGCACCCGACGACGACCACCGCGCCGACGCTCACGGGTACGGCACAGGTCGGGGACCAGCTGACCTGTGGGCAGATTCCCGCGAGCAGTTGGACTGACGCAACGCCGGGTGGCGGAGCGATCACGACGTTCGAATACAGCTTCTACACAGGCTCTGTAGCTCCGGCCAACTTGATCTCGAGCGCTTTTCCTGATCCGACGACCGGTAACGGCTTCTACACGGTCCAGCCCAGCGACAAGGGCAACACGATCGTTTGCACCCAGACCGACAGCGACACCAACGGTGGCGGCACAGAGTCGCCCGGAAGCACCGCGACTGCCGCAGTGATTCAGCCGGGGCCGACCCAGGTGACGCCGCCGACGCTCACCGGCGCTCCTCAGGACAGCAACACGCTGACTTGCACCGACGGCACGTGGTCGGTTGCGGCGAACACCCCCCCCGGCGACTCCACGTTCGTGTCGAGCGTTCAATGGTTCCTTGGCGCCAGCACGACGCCGATCGCGGGGCAGAGCAGCGACGAGCTGACGTTGACGGCGAAGAACCTCGGGGTGGCGACCGACGTCGGGCAGACGGTGAGCTGCAAGGTGATCGAGGAAGACGAGGACACAGAAGGCACGACTACATCCGCGCAGACCGCGCAGACCTCGCCGATCACGCCGCTGCCCTCCGTCACGGTCACTGAGTTCGGTACGGCTGTGTCAGGCAACATCGGCGAGGCAATCGCGGGTGTGACCGTCAGCGCCGCACTCAACCGGCCGACTGGCGCTCCGGCTGGCTCCCCCCAGTCCACGACGGTGGCCAACGGAACCGCGACCACCGCCGCGGATGGCAGTTGGAGCGTGACCCTCTCCCCAACGACGGGCACGGCGCCAGATGGGTTCGCGCCGAGTAATGGCGACTTCCTGAGCTTGAGCTACTCGGGCGGCCCGACGGGAACGACGGTGCCGGCCAGTTTTGAGTATGGGTCGGACTCCAACGGAAACGGCTCGGAGGTTCCCTTCAAGGGCAGCTTGAGCCAGGTCAACAGCGCTGGCACGGTGGTCGGTGGTCCCGACCTGTTCGACAGCACAATGAAGGAGTGCGCGCCGCTCAGCTTCATCATCGGAGGCACTCCGCACGCGTCGACGCCCGGCACCACGTTCGCCGGGTCGGGGGGCGGCAACGACTGCGAGTTCACCACCGCGGCCGCGACCGACTCCACTGTCATCCAGGCGCAGTTCACGACCCAGGTGACGCAGACCGTAACCGGCTTGAACCCGGGCAACCTGGTCTCGGGCGAGGCCTCGAACCTCGTCACGGTCCAACGGGTCGGCCTGCCGGGCACCGGGGCCAACGGCGCGCCAACGATCAGCGTCGACCAGGTGTTCGGTCACGTGACCGTGAAGAACCTCAACGGGGACAAGTTCACGCTGACGGACTCGGGTGGGACAGTCCCGGTGACCACGACCCAGGTCCCGGGTACCGGGACCAACGGTACTCCAGCGCTGTTCACTGGGAAGGCCGACATCCCACTCCCAGTCACCGGCACAGTCACGCTCAGCGGCACGACCGGCGCAGTCAGCGTCGATAACGTGCCGACACTGGTGGTGAGCCAGACCGACGGGACGATCACGGCTGGCAATGGCCCGTTCGGGATCAACTCCGGTATCGCCGGCGGTTCGTGCACGCCGGGCAAGGCGCTCTCAGACGGGACCGGCTCGCTATGTCCCGCGAGCGGCACGATGACGAACCTGGAGGGCGGTACGACCGAGTTCGACGACCTCAGCGGCAACAGCAACACGGTTGACATCCCGGTGCTGAACATCTGGGCGCCGGGCGGCACGATGATCGGGCAGTGGACGGCGTTTGCCGATCTCTACGACCCGTCCAACCCGGGCCAAGAACCGAACCCGGCCAGCCCGGGCACATTGCTGCCGCCGACCGCGACGTCCGCGATTCTGGCGGCGACGAAGTCGGTCAGCTTCCAGGTGGTTGGGCACGGCGGCAGCCCCTCGGCGGTGGGTCCGACCGCGATGACGATCAGCAGTGACGGCGTCGGCCCGTTCGCGACGCTGACATTGCCGACGACGCTGGCGCCAGGCCGCTACCAGCTCGAGGAGAAGCTGACCGACAGCCACGGAGATACCAGCAACTACGAGAGCACCTTCGTGCAGCAGGGCGGCTCCACCGGTCCCGCAGGACCCACAGGACCTGCGGGCAAGAACGGTACGTCGGCGAAGTGCACCGTCCAGACCATCAAGCACACGACGGGCACGGGCAGGCACAAGAAGACGACGACGACGCAGAAGATCGTCTGCGTCACCGTGCCGACGAAGGCGGCTGACGCCGCGGTCACCACCATCGCCCTGTCCCGCGGTCACAGGACGTACGCGGTCGGGACAGCCTCCGCTCGAGGCGGATCGGTCAAGATCACGCTACAAGCGGTGCGCCAGGTGACGCACGGCAGCTACACGCTGACGATCGTCACGACAACCGGAAAGAAGGCGACGGTCCAGCGGACGTCGATCACGATCTAGTTCCACAGGATCTAGTCAACGTCGCACAGCAGTAGCACCGGGGCCGGCTGGTCAAACCAGCCGGCCCCGGCTGCGGTTCCGGCCTCTGTCAGCGCCGCGACGTGGTCGCCGAGGACCTCTGAGCCGACGGCGCGGCGCGTGCGGGAGCGGCCCGCTCCGATTGACATCGCGGCGTCGCGCTGCGACGCTTGCGTGGCTGCCGATCCGGCAATTCGGATTGACGGCTGTTGCGATGAACGGTTTCGCGCTCACCTACGAGGGCTTCGATCCAGCCGAGGAAGGACTTCGCGAGGCGCTGACCTCGACCGGAAACGGGTATCTGTGCACCCGTGGCACCGCGGAGTGGGAGGACGCCGACGGCGTGCACTACCCCGGGACCTACGTGCACGGGGTCTACAACCGCGAAACGACGATCCTCGGGGGCCTGCCAGTACTCAACGAGGATCTCGTCAACCTTCCCAACTGGCTGGTGCTCAAGCTCCGGATCGAGGGTGCAGAAGCGATCCGGTTGGTCGACGTCGAGCTGCTCGGCTACCGCCACGAGCTCGACATTCGCAGGGCTGTCGTGATCCGGCAGCTTCGTTTTCGGGACGGAGCTGGGCGTGAGACGGCGTTGCGCAGCCGCCGGTTTGTCAGCATGGCCCATCCGCACCGAGCCGGCATCGAGTGGACGCTGACTGCGCAGAACTGGTCGGGGCGGGTCGAGGTGATCTCGGCGATCGACGGGCGCGTGACCAACCGCGGCGTCGCCCGCTACCTGGAGCTCGAGGGCCGGCATCTCGATCCCGTCTCACCGCGGACATTTGGCCCGGAGATCATCGCGCTGAAGGTCGAGACCCGGCAGTCGAACATCTACGTCAGCGAAGCGGCGCGCACGCGCGCCTTCCAAGGAGGCGCGCCGCTCGCTGTTGAACGCAGCCTGGACCAGATGGAGGACTACATCCAGCAGGTGCTCGCCTTTGACGTTCGGCAGGGCACGCCGGTCAGGATCGAGAAGATGGTGACGTTCTCGACGTCCCGCGACGCCGCGACCAGCGACACGCTCGTGAAGGCGGGGAAGTCAGCGGTTTGGCGGCCTGACTTCGAGGAGGCGCTTGCGCGCCATGTCTCTGCCTGGGAGGAGTTGTGGCGTGTCTGCGACGTGCGCGTGCGTGGAGACGAGCGCGTCCAGATGTTGCTGCGGCTTCACATCGCCCACATCCTCCAGGTTTGCTCTCGGCACACGGCCGACTGGGACGCCGGATTGCCGGCGCGCGGTCTCAACGGTGAGGCGTACCGCGGGCACGTCTTCTGGGACGAGCTGTACGTCTATCCGTTCCTGAGCTTCCGCATGCCGGGGGTGACGCGCGCGCTGCTGATGTACCGCTACCGGCGCCTCGAGGAGGCGCGGAGGGAGGCTCGAGCGGCGGGCTTCCGTGGAGCGATGTTCCCGTGGCAGAGCGGTAGCGAGGGCACCGAGGAGACCCAGCGCATACACCTCAATCCGCTCACGGGGCGCTGGGAGCCGGACCTCAGCCGCAACCAGCGCCACGTGAACGCGGCGATCTTCTACAACATCTGGCACTACTTCCAGGCGACGCGGGATCTGGTCTTTCTGCGGGACTACGGCGCGGAGATGATGCTCGAGATAGCGCGCTTCTGGGCTTCCCTTGCCCACTTCAACGCGGAGCGTGAGCGCTACGAGATTCACGGGGTGATGGGCCCGGACGAGTTCCACGAGAGGTATCCAGACGCACAAACGGGTGGCCTGCGCAACAACGCCTACACAAACGTGATGGTGGCGTGGCTGTGCGAGCTCGCCGGCGGGGTGCTCTCGCTGCTACCGGCGAGCAGGGCCGATGCCCTCCGCGGCAGGCTCGAGATCGCTGAGGAAGAACTACGGCTCTGGCAGGACATGAGCCGGCGCATGTTCGTTCCCTTTCACGGTGATGGCATCATCAGCCAGTTCGAGGGCTACGAGAAGCTCGAGGAGCTCGACTGGGATGGCTACCGGGCGAGGTACGGCAACATTCAGCGCCTCGACCGGATCTTGCACGCCGAGGGCGACGACCCAAACCGATACAAGCTCGCCAAGCAGGCTGACACGGTGATGCTGTTCTTCCTGTTCTCGCCGAGTGCGCTGCGGCGCATGTTTGAGCGCCTGGGCTACGAGTATCGTGCGGACACCGCGGCCCGAAACATCGCCTACTACGATCAGCGCACCTCGCACGGCTCCACGCTCAGCTTCGTCGCGCACGCGGGGGTACTCGCCGTATTGGATCCTGAAAGCTCGTGGGAGCGGTTCCTCGTCGCCCTCGAGAGCGACGTCGGAGACGTCCAGGGCGGGACCACCAAGGAGGGCATTCACATGGGTGTGATGTCCGGGACGCTCGACCTCATGCAGCGCGCCTACCTGGGCACGGAGATCCGCGACGGGGTTCTCCACTTCGAGCCGAGGCTGCCCGGGCCGATCGAGGAGCTGTCGTTCGCGATGCAGTACCAGCGGACGCCACTCCTCGTGACGCTCGATAAGGATCGGCTCACGCTCGCGCTCCATCCGGAGGGCGCGAGGGGGCCGATACGGGTCGGGGTCGGTGGTGAGCTCCGCGAACTCTGCCCCGGGGACAAGCACACGTTCGATCTCTAACGGAAACAGGATCCTGGCACATTTAGTCAGTTGGTTGCGCCCGGCGCGGCGCGGCGCCAGAGAATCACGGTACGTAGTCGAACTTGACGCTGGCGCCGTTACCGCTGCACTGCGCGCCGAACTCGTCTTTGCCGGAGACCAGCGCGGCATCGCACCTGAACCCATCGACGGTGCAGCTGGCGCTCGGCGATCCCGGGTAGTTGTCGCTTGGGACGCAGCTTGTGTTCGCCGCCCACGCAGTCACGAGTCCGGCTGCGGTGGCGCACGTCGCGTTTGTGGCTTGGAGATTCTCGGCACCCGGATTCTGCGGATGACACGCTACGGTCGTCCCCGCGCTGCCAGTTGGTGGGCTTTGAGTCGTCGTGCTCGTCGCGGGCGTTATCGCGGTCGCGGTCGTGCTGCTCGCGGTCGTGGAGCTGCTGGTGGCCGGCGCAGTCGCGGTGCTGCGCGTGGTCGAGCTGCTGGTGGCCGAGCTGCTGGTGGCCGGCGCCGTGGCCGTGCGGCTCGCTGTCGTTGAGCTGCTCGTAGATGGCAGAGCCGCGGTGGCGGATGCGCTCACAACGCGCGTTGACGGCGCAGATGAGCCGTGTTGAGAGGTCGCCGAGTGCGGCACGCTGCTGAGCGTCGAGCTCGAGCCTCCGCAGGCCGCGAGCATGATGCTGATCGAGACGATCGCAGCGCAGACCGCGATGCGCCGCTTAACTGGACGATTCATGGTGTCATGACCCTCCGCCTTGGTGTCGGCTAATCCTACGCGCGGTCCGGGTGCTGGTGGCGAGGAGACAGCTTGCCGGCTCCCCCGGGTCAGACATGTCGATCGGCGCGCGGTCGCTCGATGTCGGCCAGGTTCGATCGCGTGCGAGGCGCCCGATGACGGCTCGACCCGTCAGGCGCTAGCCTGCGCAGCAGAACGTGTTGAACATCAAGGAGGCACGTGATGCGGCTGCGGCATGGTGATCAGGAGGGTCACGCACCGTCCGACGAGCAAGCAGAGTCCGCGGCCGTGAAGTCGAGCAAGCGCTCGTACAACATGGCCGCTCACAAGCTTCCCCCCGGCCAGGACGAGGACCGGAGCGTGTCGTCCGGTCTGGTTGTGATGAAGGCCCAGCCGCGGGTCGCCGATCAGGCTTCGACCAACGGGCATGCGCCCAAGCACGAGCCCGACGTGATCGCGCACGCGAGCATGGGGCTGCTTGGGTTAGGTGCGCTCGGCGTCGTGTTCGGCGACATCGGCACGAGCCCGCTGTACACCGAACAGACCGTGTTCATGCCGCACTCGCAGATGGCGCCCGCGACGGTCGCCGGCATCTACGGCATCGTCTCGCTGATCTTCTGGTCGCTGATGGTGATGGTCTCGATCAAGTACGCCGGCTTCATCATGCGCGCCCACAATCGTGGCGATGGCGGCATCATGGCGCTGGCCGCGCTCTGCCACCGCCACAAGGTGGCCCACGCCTTCGCGCTCGTGACGCTCGGGATCTTCGGCGCCTCGCTGTTCTTCGGCGATGGCATGATCACGCCGGCGATCTCCGTGCTGTCCGCGGTCTCCGGCTTGGAGGTGGCGGCCCCGGGGCTGTCGCATCTAGTCGTCCCGATCTCGCTCGTGATCCTCGTCGGCCTGTTCGTGATCCAACGACACGGAACCGGCACGGTCGGCGGGCTGTTCGGGCCGGTGATGCTGATCTGGTTCACGGCGATCGCACTGATCGGTGGGCACGAGCTGGTGGCGCACCCGAGCGCGCTGCAGGGCTTCTCGCCGTCCTGGGGGGTCAGGTTCTTCCTCGACCACCGCTTCAAGGCGTTCATCGCGCTCGGCGGCGTGGTCCTGTGCGTGACCGGCGCCGAGGCGCTGTATGCCGACCGAGGCCACTTCGGCCCCAACCCGATCCGCCTCGCCTGGTTCGCGATCGTATGGCCCGCTGTGCTGCTGAGCTATCTCGGCCAGGCCGCATGGATCCTCGACCATGCACATCACCTCGGCAAGCCGGACACGTTCAACCCGTTCTTCTCGGTGACACCCGGTTGGGCCCAGCTGCCGATGGTGATCCTCGCAACGGCCGCGACGATCATCGCCTCGCAGGCGGTGATCTCGGGCTCCTACTCGGTCGCCAGGCAGGCGATGCAGCTCGGCTTTCTCCCGCGCCTGCGAATCGTTCACACCTCCAAGCTCGAGGGTCAGATCTACGTGCCTGTGGTCAACTGGGCGCTGGCGAGTGGCGTGATCGCGCTGGTGCTGATCTTCCAGAGCTCGAGCGGGCTGGCGTACGCCTACGGTGTCGCGGTGACAGGCACGTTCATCCTCAACACGCTTCTGTTCCTGGCGATCTCGCGCGCGATGTGGAAGACGCCCACGTGGAAGCTCGCGATCCTCGGCATCCTGTTCCTGTCCGTTGAGGTCTCGTTCTTCCTGTCGAACCTGTACAAGCTGTTCCACGGCGCGTGGCTGCCACTCGCGGCCGGCCTGGGGGTTTCGACCGTGATGATGACCTGGCGGCGGGGCAGCGAGATCGTGACCCGCAACCGCATCCAGAAGGAGGGGTCGCTGGACGAGTTCCTCGACGGGCTCAACCAGAACAAGGCAGCCGTGAAGCGCGTCCCGGGGATCGCGGTGTTCCTGAACTCCGGCAGGGAGACGACGCCGCTGGCGATGCGCGCCGAGGTCGAGCACAATCACACGCTGCACGATAAGGTCCTGGTCGCCTCGGTCGAGACGGCCAGCGTCCCCCACGTCATGCGCGCCGACCGATTCGTCCTCAACCGCCTCGGCCACGGCCTCTTCCAAGTCATCCACGTGCACATCCGCACCGGTTATCAGGACGCGCAGAACGTGCCGGAGGCGCTGATGCTCGCGCGCAAGATGGGCCTGCTGGAGCGCAACCTCGACCTCGAGCACGCCTCGTACTTCCTCTCGCAGATCAGCATCAAGCCGACGGAGGCCCCAGGCATGCGAACCTGGCGCAAGAAGCTGTTCCTCACGATCGCGCGCAACGCGGCGAGCCCGATCGAGCATTTCGGACTCCCGGTCGAACGCACCGTCAGCATGGGGTCGCAGATCAACGTCTGATCCAAACTTGATTTAGTAACGCGGATGCTGATCGACGGCAAGCAGATAGCGGCCCAGGTGCGGGCGCAGGTCCGCGACGAGGTCGCGGCCTGGTGCGAGGCCGGCAATCCCAAGCCGGGGCTCGCCACGGTGCTGGTTGGCGACGATCCGGGCTCGGCGATCTACGTGTCCAACAAGATCAAGGCCTGCGCCGAGGTGGGGATCGAGAGCTTTCCGCATCGACTGCCGGCGGACAGCAGGCAGGCAGACGTCGCACGCCTGCTCGCCGAGCTCGGCGCTGACGAGCACGTCTCGGGGATCCTGCTCCAGCTCCCGACGCCAGCGCAGATCGACGGCTCGTACCTGACGACGCTGATTGACCCGGGCAAGGACGTCGACGGCCTGACACCGGTGTCGGCGGGCAGGCTCGCGAAGGGGATGCCGGGTCTGAGACCGTGTACGCCGGAGGGGGTGCTCGAGCTGCTGGCCTGGCACGAGGTGCCGCTGCAGGGCGCCGAAGCGGTGGTCGTCGGCCGCTCCGATCTGGTCGGCAAGCCCGTGGCGGCACTGCTGCTGGCGCAGAACGCGACCGTCACCGTGTGCCACTCGCGCACGCGCGAGTTAGCCTCGGTGTGCCGGCGAGCGGACCTGCTGATCGCGGCCGTCGGTCGCGCGCGGATGATCGGCGGCGACTGGATCAAGCCGGGCGCGACCGTGATCGACGTCGGCATCAACCGCACGGCGGACGGCCTCGTCGGCGATGTCGAGTTCGAGTCTGCCGCTGACGTAGCGGGATTGATCACACCGGTGCCCGGGGGCGTGGGACCGATGACGATCGCGATGCTGTTGCGCAACACACTGAAGGCCGCCCGCGCGCAGGCGGTCGCAAGCACGAGAATTGGGAGCAGCGAATGAGCGACTGGACGGCGAAACCCCGATGAGCGAACTGATGAACGCCTCGCTGGCCGAAGTCGATCCGGAGATCGCGGCGGTGCTCGACGCTGAGCTCGAGCGACAACGCAACACGCTGGAGATGATCGCCTCGGAGAACTTCGTCCCGGTGGCGGTGCTGCAGGCAGCCGGTAGCGTGCTGACCAACAAGTACGCCGAGGGCTATCCCGGCCGGCGCTACTACGGCGGCTGCGAGCACGTCGACGTGGCCGAGCAGCTCGCCATCGATCGCGCCAAGGCGCTGTACGGGGCCGAGCATGTCAACGTGCAGCCGCACGCGGGCGCACAGGCCAACGCCGCCGTGTACCACGCGCTACTGCAGCCAGGCGATCCGATCATGGGGCTGAGCCTTGCCCACGGCGGTCATCTGACACATGGGATGAGGCTCAACGTGTCTGGCCGGCTGTACGAAGTGCACGCCTACGGAGTCGACGCGCAGACCAGCATGATCGACATGGACGTGGTCGAACGCCAGGCGCACGAGTGCAGGCCCCGGATGATCATCGCCGGCTGGTCCGCGTACCCGCGCGTGCTTGACTTCCCCCGCTTCCAGCAGATCGCCGAAGACGTGGGAGCGATCCTGATGGTCGACATGGCGCACTTTGCCGGGCTGGTGGCCGCGGGGCTGCATCCCAACCCGGTGCAGTACGCCGACGTCGTGACCACCACGATCCACAAGACGCTCGGCGGCCCGCGCAGCGGCATGATCCTGTGCCGCGAGGAGCACGCGAAGAAGATCGATCAGGCGGTCTTCCCGGGCCAGCAGGGCGGACCGCTCGAGCACGTAATCGCTGCCAAGGCGGTGGCGCTCAAGATCGCCGCCGGCGAGGAGTTCCGCGAGCGCCAGCGTCGAACGCTCGACGGCGCCCGCGCGCTGGCGCACGAGCTGCTGGCGGTCGGCGATCCAGGCATCCGCGTGCTGAGCGGCGGCACCGACGTTCACCTTGTGCTCGTCGATCTGCGCGACAACGAGCTCGACGGCCGGCAGGCCGAGGACCGTCTGCACGACATCGGGATCACGGTCAACCGCAACGCGGTGCCGAACGACCCGCGCCCACCGATGGTCTCATCAGGGCTTCGGATCGGCACGCCCGCGCTGGCCACGCGCGGCTTGCAACTGGAGGACTTTCACGAGATCGGCCGCGTGATCGCGATTGCGCTGGGCCCCGAGTTCGACAGCCGCAAGCAGCAACTGACCGCCATCACCGCGCAGCTGGCGGAGCGCTACCCGCTGTATCCGACGCTGCGCCCGGCGATCCTCGCGTAGCGGTCGCCCGGCGATCCCCACGTAGTGGTGCGCGAGATCCGCGCCTAAGGGCTCCCGAAGCGCGTGCGCGGCCGGCCACCAACGACTACGCGACACGAGCGCCAACGACCTTCTGCAGCATGCCCCGGATCACAGTTACCCGTCGCATTCCCGAGCCCGGGCTCGAGTTGCTGCGCGAGCTCGGTGAGGTCTGGGTCTCTCCTCACGATCGGGCGCTCGAAGAGGCCGAGCTGCACGCCGCCGTCGCCGGGGCTGACGCGGTGCTGACACTCCTACACGATCGCGTCGACGACAGGTTCCTGCAGGCCGCCGGACCTCAGCTCAAGCTGGTTGCGAACGTCGCCGTCGGCTACGACAACATCGACACCGCGGCCGCGACGCGACGAGGCGTGCTGGTGACCAACTCGCCCGGCGTGCTGACCGACGCAACGGCTGATCTGGCGATGGCGCTGATCCTGATGGTCAGCCGCCGGCTGGCGGAGGGGGAGCGGCTGATCCGCGCGCGCACACCCTGGCGCTGGCACATGTTCATGCTGCTTGGCAGCGGCCTGCAGGGCAAGACCCTCGGGATCGTCGGCCTCGGCGCGATCGGCCAGGCCACCGCGCGGCGTGCGCGCTCGTTCGGTATGGACATCACCTACGCGCAACGCGCGCCGGCGCCCGGAGAAGTCGAAGCGGAGCTCGGCGCCCGCAGGCTCGCGCTCTACCAGCTGCTGGCAACCGCCGACGTCGTGTCCCTGCATTGCCCGCTGACCAAGCAGACGACGCGCCTGATCGACGCCGCCGCGATCAGTCTGATGAAGCCCGGCGCGTACCTTGTCAACACGGCGCGCGGCCCGATCGTCGACGAAGCGGCACTGGCGCAGGCGCTCCGCGACGGTTTGATCGCCGGTGCCGCGCTCGACGTCTACGAGCGCGAGCCGGAGGTGCACCTCGGCCTGCTCGAGCTCGACAACGTCGTGCTGGTCCCGCACCTCGGCTCCGCGACCGTTGAGACCCGCACGCAGATGGCGGTCCTCGCCGCGCGCAACGTCGCCGCGGTGCTGGCTGGTGAACCGGCGCTGACGCCTGTCAATGCGCTCGATCTGCGTCGGTGACAAGAAGCGCCCTCAGTGACGCTCGCGGGCTTTGCTCGGGCCGGGCGTGTCAACATCCACACCGAGGCCTGGCGCGTAGCGATTGAGCCCGCTAGCGCAAGACGAACGGCGAGCCGGCAGTGCTGCGGTCGCGCTCGAGCGCAGCGGCCTTGCCTTGGCCATTGCGCTTGGTCTCCGGCAGCGGTGCGGAGTCGAGCTCGGCCAGGCTGTTCATGTGGTCGAGCGTCAGCCGCTGAGAGCTCTGGACGGCGATCTGATGGCGCCCGTAGGCGCGGATTGCGGGCACGAACAGCGCCGAGCGGACGCGGTTGCGCTCGTCTTTGGTGAGCGATCGCTCGACTTGGGTCAGCGCGATCGCGATCGCCGAGGTCTCGCCTGCACCGCGTTCTCGCCGGGCCGCCCGCAGCTCGCGCCCCGCGGCGCGGCCGGCGGTCCCGGCACGACGCGCGACGATCGCCATCAGGGAGGGTAGGTTCGGCCCGAGCGAGCGTAACGCTGCGCTTGCGATCGCTCTGCGGGAGTAGAACCTCCCAAGGGCGTCCTGCGTCGAGAGCTGTAACTCGAGTGCGCTCATCAGCTTCGGGTGCAGCACCGCGTGATGCCCGTCGTAGAGCTTCCAATCCTCTGAAACGAGGCGGCCTTCGGACTTGATCCGCGCGTTCAGGCGGGTGCCCACCGCGGGCGTGATGATCATCAGCTGGAAAGTGTCGATACCGAGCCTGGTTGCGAAATCGGCAGTCTCCCGCGCGCTGTGCACGTCATCCCGGTCGAGGCCGTTGACGAACATGCCGTGCACCGCGATGCCGTGATCGTGAAACGCGCGCACCGCCTGCTCGGACAGCTCGACGGTCAGCTTCTTGCCGACCTGCGCGAGATTCGCGTCGGAGATGCTCTCGAAGCCGATCATCACGGTCTCGCAGCCGGCTGCGTGCATGAGCTCGAGGAACTCGTGATCGATCTCACCCCGTGCCCGTGACTTGAGCACCATATCGGCACGCACCTGGGCGGAGAAGCATGGCGTCAGACCGGTGGTGATCATCGCCTCGAGCAGATCGCGTGTCCGGTGCTTGTTGACAACGAAATTGTCGTCGTAGAAGAACACCTCGATCGCATCGAGTCCCCTCAGCTCCTCCAGCACCTGGTCGGTGCGTCGGTAGCGCACCACTCTCGAGAACTGAGCCGTGACCGAGCAGAAGTCGCAGTCAAATGGGCAGCCCCACTGCGTCATGATCGGTTTGACCCCCATCTTCTCGTGCCCGCGGATCAACGTCAGATCCGGGATCGGCAGGCTCTCGAACTCGGCCTGCGAGCAACGCCCTCGATCGGGGTTGTGGTGCAGCTCGCCGCGCTCATCCCGCCACGACAGACCCCCGATCGAGTCCAACTGCCGCCTGTGCTCCAGAGCCTCCACCAGCTCGAGGAGCGTCTGGTGCCCTTCGCCGCGCACCACGAACCGCGCGTGCTCGAGCGCCTCCTCGACGCAGAACGACACGTGCGGGCCACCGATTGCGGTGTCGATCCCGGCTGCGCTGGCCTGGTCGCACAGTCTGTAGGAGGCGGGCGCGGTCGAGGTCGTCGCCGACAACCCGACGAGGTCCGCCGACAGGCACTCCGCCAGATCGATCGGCGTCAGCATCTCGCAGAACACCGCGGCGTCGTGGCCGCGCTCGGTGAGCATCGTCGCCATCAACGGGAGGCCGAGGCGCGGCAGCAGCACATGGTCGTAAACAGTGTGGCCAGGCGGGCGCGGCTCAGCGAAGCGAACTCGCATCGAGTTCGAATCTACCACAGGGTGGTGGGCCCGATTTCGCGCCTGATCGTGCGATCATGTCGCTCGCAATGGCCGACGTGACCGCCCAGGGTGACCAGCTCGTCGTGCGGCTCTCGCCGCTGGAGCGGCTGGCCGCACTGCGCGGCGACCTGCGCCTGCCGTTGTCGGCCATCAGTGCCGTCGCCGTCGAGCGGTTCCCGTGGCGCGCCCTGCGCGGCATCCGCTCGCCCGGCACCGGCTGGCCGGGCGTGATCGCCTTCGGTGTGCGCCGCCTCACCGGTGATCGCAAGGATTTCACCGCGGTGCTGGGCAAGCGCCCAGCGCTGCGGGTCGAGCTAAACCCTCCCTCGCCGTTCGCGCGGTTGGTCATCACGGTGGACGAACCGGACGTTGCGGCGGCGCAGATCCGGATGGCCGCCGGCATCTGAGAGGCACTCTATGAAGATCATCTACACCCACACAGACGAGGCGCCGGCATTGGCGACCGAGTCGCTCCTGCCGATCGTCAGGGCCTTCGCTGCGGCTGCCGACGTCGAGCTCGAGTTGCGTGACATCTCGCTGGCCGGACGGATTCTGGCGCAGTTCCCGGAGCACTTGACCGCTGAGCAGCGCCTTCCGGATTCGCTGCGCGAGCTCGGCAAGCTCGCCAAGACGCCCGACGCGAACATCATCAAGCTGCCGAACGTCAGCGCCTCGCTGCCGCAGCTGAAGGCGGCGATCGCCGAGCTGCAGGCGCACGGCTACGCGATCCCCGACTACCCCGAGGACCCGGCCGACGAGCGCCAGCGCGAGATTCGCGAGCGCTACACGAGCGTCACCGGCAGCGCCGTGAACCCGGTTCTGCGCGAGGGCAACTCCGACCGCCGAGCACCTGCGTCGGTGAAGGCGTATGCCCGCTCGCATCCGCATTCGATGGGCGCCTGGTCGCCGGACTCACGCTCGCATGTCTCGACGATGACCGATGGCGACTTTCGCGCGACCGAGCAGTCGGTGACGCTCGCGCAGGCCGGTTCGGTTCGGATCGAGCACGTCGCCGCGGACGGCACCGTGACGCCGCTGCGCGAGCCGCTGCCGGTGCTGGAGGGCGAGGTGATCGACGCCTCGGTGATGCGCGCCGCCGCGCTGGAGGAGTTCCTTACCGAGCAGATCGCCGACGCGAAGGCGCGCGGCGTTCTCTACTCCGTTCACCTCAAGGCGACGATGATGAAGGTCTCGGACCCGATCATCTTCGGCCACGCGGTGCGTACCTTCTTCCCGGCGGTGTTGGCCGAGCACGGGGCCGGGCGGGCGGCGGCGGGCTTCACCGCCAACGACGGGATGGCGGTGCTGCTGGCCGCCGTGGAGCAGATGGAGGAGCCCGAACGCACCGCGATCCTGGACGCCGTCGACGCCGCCTACAAGCAAGGCCCGGCGATCGCGATGGTCGATTCCGACCGCGGCATCACCAACCTTCACGTACCGAGCGACATCATCATCGACGCCTCAATGCCGGCCGCGATCCGTGCCTCCGGCCAGATGTGGAACGCCGCCGGCGAGCAGCAGGACACGAAGTTCGTGATCCCCGACCACGGCTACGCGCCGCTGTATGACGAGGCGGTCAAGCACTGCCAGCAGCACGGGGCGTTCGACCCCGCGACGATGGGGACCACGCCGAACGTCGGGCTGATGGCCCAGCAGGCTGAGGAGTACGGCTCGCACGACAAGACCTTCGAGATCGCCGCGCCCGGACGTGTCCGTGTCGTCGACGACGCCGGCACGACCCTGATGGAGCACGACGTGCAGACCGGCGACATCTGGCGCATGTGCCAGGCCAAGGACGCTCCGATCCGCGACTGGGTCGCCCTCG
>JBKQKK010000299.1:0-5609 GCA_052147535.1 Solirubrobacteraceae bacterium
CTCGCTGGCCGGGCGGGAGCTCGACGGGGAGATTGTCGACCGGCGGCACGACGGTGAGCGCGGCCTGGAGGTACTCGCGGTCTGGCGGGCGGAGTGGCCGGTCGCGCAACACGCCCGCGATGTCCCCATGGCGACGGATCATCGCCGCCGCGGTCACGGCGCCGACACCTTTGAGCCCGGGAAGTCCGTCGGAAGGGTCACCGCGCAGGATCGCGAAGTCGGCGTATCGACGGCCTGGGATCGCGTAGCGGCGCGTGATCTCGGCTTCGTCGATCACCGCCAGTCCTGACCGCTCCGGGTACAAGACGCGCACGCGCGGATCCTCCACGAGCGCAAACAGGTCCCGGTCACCGCTGGCGATCTCGACGGTCCCGGGAGCGAGCCTGGTTAGGGTGGCGATCACATCCTCAGCCTCGAACTCGGCGACACCGATCACGTCGATCCCGATGTGTTCAAGCAGCTGGGTGATCACCGGAAGGTGGGGCACCAGTCCGGCTGGGATCGGCTCGGTGATCCGGTGAACCTTGTAGTCCGGGATCAGGTCCACTCGCCACTGGGGTCGCCATGCCCAGTCGTCGGCGATCACCAGCCGGCGGGGCCGGCGGTCGGCGACCAGCCGCGCGAGCCTGTCCAGGAAACCGCCGATCGCGTTCCCGTCCGCTCTGCGAGGCGCGCGTGCGCTGGCCAGCGCGCCGTAATAGGCGCGGAAGATTAGGCTCGATCCATCGATCAGCAACCAGTCGCAGGGCATCTCGCGCCATTCTGCCGCGCCATGAACAGGCCGCGCCCGCTGCGCGACACGCCCTGCACATGGAAAGTGCCCGTCGACCAGATCGAGATCGCCACCGAGCGCGAGCAGCTCGCAGCCGTGGAGCGCACGGCGTGATCGCCCGTGCGCGGGGCCCCGAACACCCAGCGGGTCCCGCCAGCCGAGACGCCAGCTGGCAAGACGAACACGATCCTCCGCCGCAGCACAGACCGGGGTCGAGCCGGCCGATCGCTTTGTCGCCAGTGGGTTACCCATTTAGGTCAGGTTGGACAGAGCCGGCCCTCGGCGAGCACGTCATCGTGCCGGACACGCATGGCGCCACGCGGCGCCTCCTGACGCCCGCGACACGCCGCGGCCGGCGAATCCGCCTCACACACGAGCTCGACCCCGCCCGCGCCGCCAAGCTGACCCAAATGGATATCCCGTTGTCGCCAAAGCGCTTCGCGCGATGCGAGGCCGGGGAGGATGAAAACGATGGTGCGGACCGCGGCAGCCGGACGCTCGAGATTGGGCGAAGGCACGAGCGAGCAGCGGGCGAGGGTCAGACAAGTCCGGATGCGTGCTTTCTGGGAGAGTACTAGTCGGCAGCGCTCGACCCCGCGTCTGAGTCGCCGGCGCGTGTTTCCACGCGAATGCGTCAGCAAGCCGCACGAACGGGATCAGACGAAAGCGGCAGCGAACGGAGCGTCTGTCGGACGACCGAGACGCTGCCCGGGCCGGCGCCGAGGGGCGCTGCCATTGGACGAAGCGATACCGGCCGGGGTCCCGTTGGTCGTTTGCAGGGTGCCGACCGCTTGACCAGCAACCAGCGTGAGCGTGTTCCCTGCGGCGCTTACTGCAACGGGCGGAGCCGGCAGGCGCCAAGGAAGCGACCGCGCTCGCACTGTCGCGAAGCGGCACATTCGAGCCGACGACCCCGCACTACGGTCGCCTGTCGACTTGGTTGTCGCTTGAGGTGATTGTGCGACGCCACCCGCCGTGCGAGATGAGCCGGAGCAGCTGCATTCTGCCGCCGGAAGCCGATCGTCTCAACCAGCTACAGCGTTGGCCGACCGACACCACTGGACGGCGACTAAAGCTCTTAGCGTGGATCTCGCATGGTTGTTGGTCGGAAACCCCGTGTGGGTGGCTACGCGGGCTCGAGGACCTCGACCACCCCGAACCCTTCAAGCGGCGCGTCGACGAAGAAGATCTCGATCGTGACGTCGGGTTCGACGTGGGCTTGTGAGAGGAACGCGAGCACGTTACGGCCGGTGAGTTGCTCGATCGTTTCGGTGAACTGCTTGGTCATGACGCGCTGAAAATCGTGGCGCATCGCGACGACGCGGTCGGGTTCGCCTGAGTCCATGATCGTCTTCTCCAGCGGCGTGAACCCGCTGCCGCGCATCACGACGACGATCAGGTCGTCCAGCGCGTAGGTCTTGGCTTTCATCGGGCCGCGGCCGTAGTGCTCGCGCAGGATCGCGACGATCCTCGTGGAGATGGTGGCTAGTAGCTGCCCACCGCTGAGGGGTGCTGGTCCGCTTTCGGCTGTGGACCGTTCCACTGGTCCGCTCCCGTGTCCGGCGAGGCCTGCGAGGCGTCGTCCGTCCCTTGCTTTGTGTTGATCGACCTGCCCGTTGGGGTCCGTGACCCGCCCGAACGGTGTCGTTTAGGGAGCGTAGCGCGGGCCGTGTGAGCGTCAATCCGTACTGATCACGAAAGCGATTGCGGGTTGCTACGGGCTTGACGTGGGGGGTTCAGCACGAACACCTCGACGGAGTCCCCGCCGAGCGTGCTGGTGCCGCTCAGGTACGTCCGGACGGTACGTCCGGTGAGCCGCTCGACGGCAGCGACGAGCTGGGGCTCCCTCGCGCGTTGCAGCGCGTCGCGTTGGAGGCGCACGAGCTCGGCCTTGCCGGCCGCGACGAGGTTGACCTCAGCCCTCGTGGCGCCGTTCTCGAGCAGGCACACGACGACGTCCTGGTCCACGAACGCACGTGACTTGGTGGCTCCACGGCCGGTGAAGTCCGTGCTCAGCTTGCCGATCTCGTTCGCGAGCGCCGCGTTTAGCCGTCCGCCGGCCAGCGCTTCATCCGATGTGCTCATGCCAGCCTCGATCTCCGACTCTTACGTGGTCAGACCAGCACTGGGAAAAGAGAGAGGGAGAGGCCCCGGCGAAGGCTTGATACCCAAACCATCCTAGCGACCCCCAAAAACTGGCTATCGCAGGGCTCTCGTCGATCCAGACCAATGGTCCACACGACGATCTGTACAGCGGAGCGCTCGTCGCGCTATCGTTTCGGGGAGCAATCCGCCCCGTGCGGTCATTGATTGCTGTGATGGGTTGCGGTTGGTAGAGCGGAACGAGTCCGCTGTCACACGCGTGTGGCAGCAACATTCTGGTCCGTGGATGGGCTGGCCTAGGGCCAGGAGTTCGTCCATGCAAGTCGCCGCTCGCCCGCACACCTCAGAGGAACGCTCGACCGCTCGCCCCTATTGCTGCCGCGACCGGGCGCGGACCGCTCGCCCGCGGCGAGCCCGCTCTGACCACGCGCGAGCTCGCTCTCAGGACCGGGACTCAACCCCGACCGCACCACGTCTCGGCCCTCGCGCTGTGCACCCTTGTCGGGCCCCCGGCCTGGGAGCCCTCGATCACACCTCAATCAGTGAAAGGAAACACCAATCGCCAGAATGACCCTCAAAGCCGTTCACTCCGACGCCGAACGGCGCCGCTGGAAGCTGAGCAAGCGCGTCGTCGACGAGAACCTCGGCCACTACCACTACGCGCCCCAACCGCGGGGCGGGATGGATCGTGAGGTTGTTGCGGCGCCCAGCGAGCTCGCGCGAGATGTAGCCGCCGGCAGCGAGCTCTTTCACGATGTTGTGCGCGGCGCGTTCGGTGATCCCGACGCGGTCGCCGATCTCCCGCAGGCGGATGCCGAGGGTCGATCCTGAGAAGCACACGGGCGTGGTTGGTAAGCAACGACCACGTTAGACATGACACCGAAAAGGGGTTCTGAGGTCATGCGGAGCAAGCGATTCGACGCAAACCGAGCAGCCGTGCTCGACCTGCTCGCGATGTTGCGCGATCCCGACGTTGAGATCGCCGACCTGCAGCACAAGATCGCGCTGGATGTCGGGCTGAGCTTCCGGCTGCTGCGCTACATCAACTCGGCCTTCGTCGGCCTGCGCCAGCAGGTCCGCTCGATCGGCCAGGCGCTGAGCCTACTCGGCCTCGAGCACCTCAAGCAGTGGGCCTCGCTGACCGTATTCGCCAGTACCGACGACAAGCCAGCGGAGCTGACCGTCACGGCTCTGGTCCGCGCCCGCTTCTGCGAGCTCGCGGCCCAGAATCACCTCGCAGCAAACGCCAACGAGATGTTCACGCTCGGTCTGTTCTCGGTGATCGACGCGCGGTTTGATACCTCGATGGCGGAACTGCTCTCAACGCTCCCGCTCGCACCGGACATGTGCGAGGCGCTCCTCGAGCACAAGGGCCGCAAGGGCGAGATGCTGGAGTGTCTGAAAGCGCTCGAGGACGGCGACCTCGACAAGGCCGAGGAAATCCTTCCGAGCGCGGGCGAGCTGTACATCTCCGCGCTCGCCTGGGCTGACGAGATCGCCGAGCCGCTGTACGGACCGACTGAGGCGCCCGGAACTCCCCCTGCGCTTGCGGGCGCGCGGCGGCCAGGTCGCGTGCAGCAACCAGTAGATCACGTGATGCCCGCCATAAACTTCGGTCGTGGTCAGACGCCAAGCGTGAGCGGGACGCGTTCGTCTAGGCCAGCGGGAGAGGACTTTGCCGCGCTTCCCGCCCAGCCCGAAGGCGAGTCGCTCGGAGCCCTGTCCTCACGCGTTCCGGTGTGGCGCACCAGCGGGGCGCTTCCGATGTCGAACCGGGTTCCCGGATGAGGGGTTCCCTAATGTGGACCGAGGACGCCGCGGGCGGGAGCTGGCGACGCGGCTGCATGCGGGCACCGTGAACCTCAACGAGGGGTACGCCGCGACGTGGGCGTCCGTTGACGCGCCGATGGGCGGTTTCAAACAGTCGGGACTTGGCCGCCGCCACGGACGCCACGGCATCCAGAAGTACACCGAGGAGCAGACGATCTCCGTACAGCGACTGCTGCCGATCGGACCGCCTCCGCCCATGAGCCACAAGATGTGGGTGCGCCTCAGGACCCAAGCGCTCCGCCTCTTGCGCAGGCTTCCCGGTGTGCGCTAACTGGTCCGCGCCGCGGGCGGTCCACGCGCAGCGGGACAGCGACAGGCTCGCCGGTGCTGACCGCCGACCGCATTTGTGATCGCCAGCCCCGGCACGCCGACAACCTTGCGGCCGGGATACGCGGCCGCGATCACCGCCAGAGCCTGCTCATCGCTGTCGGCTCCCGACAGCGGCACGATCACTCCCATTCGGCCGGCGTGCGCACGAGGGACATCTTCGGTTCCAGCGCTCGGTGGGCGGCATCTTGCCGGCGACTACAACACGGCCCGCAGATCAGGGCACGAGCACCGATCGGCGCCGCGCCAGCCGGCTGCTTTGGCGCGACGACGCCCCGGCGCCCGCCGACCCGAGCGGATGCGCCCGCTGCCACGCCCGCTGTCGGCGGGCCGCGAGGGCGCCGAGCTCGACGTAGGCGGATAGCTCCACCGGGCGTTCGCGCTGTGGGTGGTGCCCCATCGCGCTCCACACGGTGACGTCAGCCTGCGGAAGTGCGCGTCGCAGACCGCCGATGTGAGCGACGGGCACCAGACGGTCGCGTTCTCCCCACAAAGCCCGGACCGGACCGTCGTAGGCGACACGTCGGCGAAAGTACGCGGTCTGCGCGTGCCCCGCGGCGGCAATCGTCCGGTTGGC
>JBKQKK010000300.1:0-12876 GCA_052147535.1 Solirubrobacteraceae bacterium
CGCGAGCGAAACCAGTTGCTACCGCTACTGGGGCGAGGGCATCTGGACAGCCTACGGCGCCGAGCTAGCCCGCCGCACGACAGAGATCGTCACGCAAGACCTCTGATCTGAACCCCCGGAGAGAGACACCAACGGCAGATGACCTCAGTTGTTGGCGCCGGCGAGACCGTGCAGGCGGTCTCGCAGCTCGGGGGGGTTCTCGATTATCTGCGAGAACCGCACGACTGTCACGGTGTCCTCGAGCGTCACACGTCTACCGTAGATCTGCTCGAGGAAGTGGATCATCTCGTCGACGCGCCGAAACTCCGGGTTGTCGTGCTCGATGTCGCGCGGCGACAGCTCGGAGACGCGCTTGACCTCGACCTGGTCGATGACCGCGAGGAAGATCTTCTCGCGCGGTGAATGCTGGTAGCCGATCGTCACGAGCACGCAGTCGTTCCGGCGGTACTTGTGGGACTTGTCGCCGAGACGGATCGTCGCCGTCTTGCGCCCCCGGCGCAACTGGTCGGCGAACACCGAGGAATAGAAGTTCAGGACTAGCACCCTGCCAGCCTACCGATCTGCGTCACGCAGTGACAGCGCGCGTGCCGCGATCTTGCGCTCGGCTTCGTAGGTGAGCGCATCGACCGCCTCGCGCAGCGGCATCCAGCGGGCCTCCTCGATCTCGTGATCGTGGTCCGCGGGGTCGCCGTCGAGGTACTCGAACAGGAAGAACGCGACGTGCTTGGCGACCGTGCCGCCTTCCCGCCGGTAGGTGTAGCGCGCCTCGCCAAGCGACTCGATCAGCCTACCGGTTACACCTGCCTCCTCGCGCACCTCGCGTACCGCGGCCTGCTCGATCGTCTCGTCGCCGTCAAGGTGGCCCTTAGGTAGCCCGAGCACGCGGTTCCCGGACGTGTCCCGCTTGAACGGCACGATCACGACGACGTCCTCGCCGCGCACCACCACGCCACCGGCCGAGCGTTCAGGTTCGGGCTGAGCGCCCGTGTCTGCCGAGGCTGCCGGCTCGCTCGACTGGGGCGGCTCGCGTTCGGGAAGGGCCACCGAGAACTCATAGCACAATGGCGCTGCTTTGCGCACCTTGCCCGAGCGTGAGCGGCGCTTCTCCGAAGCGCGAGCGGCGCTCCTCGAGCCTCAAGCGGTGTCGAGCGCCGCCTCGCGCCGGTGTCGGCGCAGCGCATGCAAGATCCACAGGACCAGCGCCACCAGCAGCGCGATCGGCGCCAGCGTGGCGAGCGCGATCAGACCGACGCCGGCCGCGATCGTCAGCACGCGCACCGCGTCGTGGGACGCCTGCCCGAATGTGAAGCCGCTGGCTGAGGCCGGGCTCGGCGCCGGCGTGATCGTGCCGGCGTTGATCTGCACCTGCAGCTGGCTGTAGGCGACGCGGCTGTTCAGCGAGGTCACGATCGCCTCCTCGCCGGCGATCGTCGCTTCGGCGTCGTGGATCTGGGCCGTGAGGCTGTCGATCTGCGCTTGCGTGGTCGCACCGGCAAGCTGCTTGAGCAGGCCCGTGCGCAGCGCTTGCGCGTCGGCGAGCGTGCGCACGTCGGACAGGTACTGGCCGTTGACGTCCTCGGTGGCGTCGGTACGCGAGGCGACGCGCGCGTAGCGCAGCTGCGAGAGCTGCGTCATTGCCGTCGCCAGGTTGGCGCTGGGGATGCTCAGCTGGAAGCTCGCGTAGCCGTTATCGCCGCCGGCTGCCGTGATCGTCGAGCTTTTCACGATGCCGCCCGCGAGGCCAACGACGTCGAATACCTCCTGGCTTACCGCATCGATCCGATCGCCGCTGGCGATCAGCTGCAGCTGCGCTGACTGGATCGTCTTGCGGCCGTTCGACGCCGGCGCGGGCACCCCGGGCGCTGCCACCGTCTGGGCGCCGGGGGGTGACGCAGGCTCCGACTGGCCGGCGGAGCCCGCGGCAGCCTGGGAGGCGGGCGCCGAGGCCGCGGCTCTGGCGGTGGTGTTGCCGGGGGTCGCGTTCGGGGACGCCCCGGCGCTTTGTGGGCTTGCAAGCCGACCGGGTGTCGAGGAGGAGGGGAGGCCCGTCGCCGGAGATCGTGCCGGTGCCGGCGCGATCGTCGTCACGATTGAAGTTGCTCCGGCGCTGGCGCCCGCGATCGTCGCGGACGAATAGCCGCCCGTCTGTCCCGGATTCAGGACCAGCGCACCTACGACTACGAGTGCGGCGACGCCGGCCAGTCCGATCCCGAGCGCTGGGCGTTTTGCCCAGCCGTGCAGCCGCTGGCCCCACGACCGCGAGCTGCGCCCGCCCCGGCCTCCAACCCCGGTGCTGGCGCTTGGGTCATCATCCCCCGCGAGCGCGCCGCCGCCGGCCCGCGGGCCGGCGACCACCGGGGCGAAACGGCGCGCGAGCATCCGATCGAGCGATTGCGCGGCCTCCGCCGGCATCTGCGGTCGCTCGGCCGCAAGGAACAGCGCCAGCTCGGCAACCTCGGCTTGGGCGGGGTCGACCGCCTCGCCGCGTAGGGTGGCGTCGATTGCCCCGAGCTCGGCGAGCGCTTCGGGATCGAGCGGGCGATCTTCAGACAGTCGCATTGCAGGCCTTCCTCAACTTTTGGACGGTGCGGTGCAGCATCGTTCCGGCGTTGGATTCGCTGATCCCGAGCACCTGCGCGATCTCGGCGTTGCTCAGGCCGGCGTGGAACTTCAGTGCGATCAGCTCGCGGTCGCGCGCCGGCATCGAGGCGAGCGCGGCGCGCACGGCGGTCCGCCGCAGCGTTACTTCGGGGCCGTCGCTTGCGGCTTCCTGTGCCTCCGCGTCGGCCGGGTCGACGACCAGCGAAGCGTGCCGCTTACGCCGGCGCAGCTCGTCTAGCGCCGCGTTGCGCGCGATCCCGAACAGCCACGCGCGCTCCTCGCCGCGACGCCGGTCGAACGTGCGCCGCCGTCGGTAGGCGCGCTCGAACGCGAGCGCGGTCACGTCCTCGGCGGCGGGCCGCTCGCGCAACACCGTCAGCGCGTATGCGTACACGTCGTCGCGGCTGGAGCGGTACAGCGCCTCCAACCTCGCCCAACTGTCGGTCTGCTCTCTGGCCGGGGCCTTCAACGCTTGCGTCATACCCTCACTACGGCGCTGCACCGCGATGCGTCACATAATCTGGTAGCCGCCGTCCGCCGTCCGCCGTCATCGGTCCGCCGTCGGTCGCCAGCCGCGAGGGCGCCGGAGGGTCAGGCGATCGCGGCGAACAGACGCGGATCGTTGCTGATCACCCCGTGCACCCCGAGCTCCACCAGCGCCCGGATCCGCGGCAACTCATCGACGGTCCACACGTACAGCTCGCCGCCGGCCCCGCCAACCGCCCTCACCAACCGTGGTGTCACTAGCAGGTAGTGCGCCATCAACGCGTCGACGGCGCCGCTGCGGATCGCCCGCGCCGCGTGCCACGGCAGGATGAGCCGCGCCAGGTGCATCGCCGCGTACGCCCCTGGCGCCGTCAGCCACGAGCTGAACGGGTTGCTGCGCAGCTTCGGAACCGACCATCCCAGTCGCACCTCCGGCCCCGCTGCGCGCAGCAGCGCGAGGCTCTCGAGGTACTGGCTGGAGATCAGCGTCCGCTCGGCCAAGCCGTAATCGCGAAGCGCTCGCAGCACGCGCAGCTCGTAGCCAGGGAGCTTCAGGTCGACGTCCAGCTCGATCCCCGCGAACGCCGCGGAGGCGAGGTGCCCGAGCCCCTCCTCCAGGGTCAGTGGCGTCCGTGCGCCGGCGTCGACATAGTCGTGGGCGAGCAGTAGCGTCGAGTGCGAGTCGTGCGGCCGCGTCGGTAGCACGTCGAACTCGATCATGTCGACGCCAGCCGCCACGGCTGCGTCAAAGCTGGCGCACGTGTTACCGGGAGCGACCGCGTCGGCGCCCTTGTGTCCCACTCGTCGTATGCGTCGCCGCTCCAACGCCTTAAGATTAGGACCCACAGGTCCACTACCCAACTACTTAGCGCTTCAGCGTAACCGCTAAGGGCTCCCCCCGCGGGAGCTCTGGGACCAGCAGGGCTTGTAGAGGCTGCCGTCGAGAGCCATGTCGTACAGCGCGCCCATGATCCCCGCGCGCGCATCGTCGGCACAGAACCCGGGGTACAGCGACCGAACGTACTCCGCATTGAGCACCGGCTTGCCCGCCCGCAGGTACGGCCGGAACGACGCGCACTCCTGGTACTCGTTGCACTGCTCGACGAGCGCTCCGTCGAAATAGCGCTCCAGTACCGCCGCCTGCTCGGGGTCGTTCTTCTGCAGCACCGCGAGCCCGAGCGCGTGCGCCTCCCGGGCGATCCACCTGGCGTATCGAAGCTGCTCGGCGGCGGTGACCGGAAAGCCGGTGTCGTTGCCCAGCTGGTCGATGTTGTCGGGCTCGATCGCGTCGAAGTGCTTGTCGGCACAGACCCGGAAGCGTACGGTCATGATCGGCTCGAGCACCGCCAGCGCGCGGATGTCGAGCCAGCGCTCGCCTGGCCAGCCGTTGTCCTTGCCGAGCACCGAGCGCGGGAACTCGTGCGCGTCGTGACGCCAGTTCTCCCATGTGCCGACGTCGATGTAGCAGATCACATGCTTGCCGGCGGCGTGGAGTCTGGCCACCTCGGCGGCCGGCGTGTCGAGGCCGTCCACGTCGTAGGCGGCGGCCGGCAGCTTGCTGTTGAGCGTCCCCTGCAGCTGCCAGTACCAAGTGAGGCGCTGGGGTATCAGCCAGTGGTGCGGTTGTGACGAGCTCTCCCCGAGCGCAGTGACAGCTGCGCCGACCGCCACCGCCGCAAGCAGCGCCTGCACGATCGCGACCGTCCGTCTCGGGCTTGACATCCGCCGCATCAGTATGCCACGCGGTTTCCGGCATCCTCAGGCGCTGCGGCGGTCGGTGTCGCGCGCTCTGCGGGCGTTCTTGTTTGCCAGCTAGGGATCCCTGAAGCTAGGCGCTGAGCGTCAACCGGCGTGGTCCCTCGTTGAAACCGAGCGCGATCAACGCCGGACCCAGGGGCGAGGAGATCGCGTTCTCGCCGTCGACCTTCTCGAGCGCCAGCCGCTTGATCCGTCCCGCGCGCACGTGCTTCACCAGCGCTGCCAGCGCCTCGTCGAGCCTTGCGTCTTCGTGAGCGACCAGCGTCTGCAGCCCGCGTCCTCCGCGCTCCAGGTAGAGGATCGGCTCGCCCGCGCATAGCACCACGTACGCCCCGGCGGTCCGTGCCGGGCGGCGCCCGCCCGGCACGGCGTCAACGCTCGCGGCGCCCGACCCAGCGCCCCGGCCCGCCGGCCATGCCAGCACCGCGCCGTATGGCTGCGCCGGGTCGATCGCCGAGAGGACGATCGGCGCCTGGTCTCGCTGACTCTCGTCGGCGAGCGCCCGCAGCCGCTCGACGGCGCCGGGAAGCGCGAACTGCGCGCCGCCGAGTCCCTCGACGAAGTACCCGCGCCGCGCGATCCCCAGCGTCTCGAGCTGCGTTAGCTCCGAGTAAATCGCGGCGAAGCCTCCCGGCACGCCCTCGGCCAGCACCTGCTCACGCGTCAGGATCCCGTAGCGCTCGAGCAGCAGCTCGGCGCTCGCTCGCCGCCGCGCCGCCGGGTCGACTTCGCTGCGCAGCAGCGGCTCGGTCAGCGACCAGCGCCCCTGGATCGCCGCCGCCGCGCTGCGCCTCGTCCGCGCCGAGAAGCGCCCCGGTTGCCGGCCGACCAGCGCGGCGCCCGGGCTAGCGCCGGCCGCCCCGCCGGCCCTCGCCCGGGGCCTGCCCCCCACTCTCGCGCTCGCGCTCGCGCCGGCGAGCGCCAGTCGCGGCGCCCGCAGCGGCGCAAACGCGTCGTTGGTCACCTCGCCTGCCCAGACGAGATCCCACAGCGCCTCCTGCAGTTCCGGCGCCGCCAGGTCCATATCGACCAGCAGGTCGCTGAAGAAGCAGGCGCCGGTTTGCAGCCGCTCGCGCACGCGCATGTGGGCCGGTGTCTCGGGCAGCTCAGTTCGCGACGGCGGCCCGCCGAGCAGCGGCAGGTCCTCGCGGAAGTACAGCGCCACTCGCCCGGAGTTCCTCCCGAGCGCACCGGCACCGATCCAAACCAGCTCGCCGGCGGCGCACAGCTGGTCGATCCAGCTGGGCGAATAGGTGCCCACGCGGCGCGGCAGCACCTCGCGCTCCCACACCTCGACCGGCAGCGCCAGGCCCTGCAACGCCACCAGCACGTCGCGCAGGCGATCGATCCCGGCGCCACTCGCCGGCTGGCGGTCGACGTTCTGCCAGGCCGGCGCGAAGCGCGCGAGCGCGCGCTGGTCGACCGGCTCGACCTGCTTGCGCAGCGCCGCCAGCGACGCCCGGCGCAACCGCCGCAGTACCTCGACTCCGCACCACTCGCGCTGCGAGCCGCCGGGTCGCAGCTCGCCACGCACCAGCTCGCCCGCCCGCTCGAGCTCGGCCAGTGCCGCGCCGCAGTCCACGCCGTAGCGGGCTCGCACCTCAGCGGTCGTGAACGGGCCGTGCGTGGCGCTGTAGCGGCGCATAATCTGTAGCAGCGCGTCTTCGACGTCCAGCAGGAAAGCGTCCGGCAGCCCGCCCGGCGGTACCACTCCGAGCGCATCTCGATACAACCCCGCGTCGGCGGCGTCGATCCAGCGCTGCTCGCCCGCCACGCGCACGCGCACCGCGCGCCGTTCGCTCGCGAGCGCGTCCAGCATCGCCGCCGCGTCGACGCCCGGCAGCGCGCGGGCGCTCACCTCGACGTCAGTCAGATCCCCGATCGTCCGCAGCACGTCATGCAGCGCATCGCGCGTCGCGACCAGGCGGTGCTCGGAGAGGAACCGCAGATCGGCTTCGACGGCGCCCAACGCGGACGGGTCGATTAGGTCGCGCAGCTCCTCCTGGCCGAGCAGTTCGCGCAGCAGGTCGCGGTCCAGTGACAGCGCCGCCGCGCGCCGCTCGGCGTTGGGCGTATCGCCCTCGTACATGTAGGTGGCGACGTAGTCGAACAGCAGCGAGGACGCGAACGGCGAGGCGCTCGCTGTCTCGACCTCGACCAGCGAGATCTCGCGCCGCGCCAGTGCGGTCAACAGCGCCACCAGGCCGGGGAGGTCGAGCACGTCCCGCAGGCATTCTCGGAACGTCTCGAGGATAATCGGGAACTGCCCGTGCTTCTTGGCCACCTCGAGCAGCGTCTGTGCTTTGAGCCGCTGCTGCCATAGCGGCGTGCGCTTGCCGGGCCGCGCGCGCGGGATCAGCAGCGCGCGCGCCGCGTTCTCGCGGAAGCGCGAACCGAACAGCGCGCTCGAGCCGAGCTCGGCGACGACCGCCTCCTGCACCTCGTCGGGCTCGAGCAGCACCAGTTCCGCGCCCGGTGGCTCCTCGGCGTCGGGCAGGTGGATGATGATCCCGTCGTCGGAGTAGATCGCGTCGCACTCGAGCCCGAGCTGCTCGCGGATGCGCGCGCTCAACGCGAGCGCCCAGGCGGAATGGATGCGCCCGCCGAAGGGGGAAAGGACGCACAGTCGCCAGTCGCCGATCTCGTCACGGAACCGTTCGACGACGATCGCGCGGTCGGACGGCAGCACGCGCGTGGCTTGCTGCTGCTCACGCAGGAACTCGACCAGGTTGCGCGCCGCGCGCGGGTCGAGATCCCAGTCGCGCTCGAGCGTCTCGGGCTGCTGCTCGACAGCCCAGCGCGCAAACGCGCCGATCGCCGCCCCGAGCTCGCCCGGGCGCCCGACGCCGTCGCCCTTCCAGAACGGCACCGCGCCCGGCAGTCCCGGCGCCGGCGTGACGATCACGCGGTCGCGGCCGATCTCCTCGATCCGCCAGGTCGAGGCGCCGAGCAGGAACGTTTGGCCCGGCCGCGCCTCATAGACCATCTCCTCGTCGAGCTCGCCGACGCGCCGCCCGTCCGGCAGCGTGACCGCGTACAGGCCGCGGTCGGGGATTGTGCCGGCGTTGGTCACCGCGAGCGCTCGCGCGCCCGGCCGCGCCCGGATCGTCCCCGCGATCCGGTCCCAGACGATCCGCGGGCGCAGCTCGGCGAACTCGGACGACGGGTAGCGCCCGTCGAGCATGTCGAGCACGTTCTCGAACTGCGCGCGGCTCAGCTCGGCGTAGGAATACGTCCGTGTGACGAGTGCGTACAACGCATCGACGTTTACCTCGAGCCCACCGGCGTTTTCCCCGGGACCCTGGCGAGTATCTGTTGCTATAGAACAGATACTCGCCACGCTGATCCCGGCAGCAGCGCTGATCGCCACAATCTGTTGCGCCAGGACGTCGAGGGCGTTGCGCGGCACCACGGTCGTCTCGATCGCGCCCTCGCGCATCCGCCGCGCCACCACCGTGCACTCGAGCAGGTCCGCGCGGAACTTCGGGAAGATCCGGCCGCGGCTGACGTCCCCGACCGAATGTCCGGCTCGTCCGATCCGCTGCAGCCCGCGCGCGACCGACTTCGGCGACTCGACCTGGATCACCAGATCCACGGCGCCCATGTCGATCCCCAGCTCCAGCGACGAGGTCGCCACCAGGCACGGCAGCTCGCCCGCCTTCAGCATCTCCTCGATCACGACACGCTGCTCGCGCGCGAGCGAGCCGTGGTGCGCGCGGGCGATCTCGGAGCCCTGTAGCTCGTTGAGCCGCAGCGCGATCCGCTCCGCGGAGCGGCGGTTGTTGACGAACAGGATCGTCGAGCGGTGCGCGTTGATCAGCTCGAGCAGCTCGGGGTAGATCGCCGGCCAGATCGAGCGGCGGGTCGCCTCGGTACCGCCCTCGAGCGGGTCGAGCTCCGCCCCGGGACCGGCGTCCGGCTCGACCATCGACTCGACCGGCACGATAATCTGCAGGTCCAGCGGCTTACGCACGCCGGTGTCCACGATCCGGCACGTGCGCCCCGGACCGACCATGAAGCGGGCCACCTCTTCGAGCGGGTTCTGTGTGGCCGACAGCCCGATCCGCTGCACATCGCCACCCGCCGTCGTGCTCAGCCGCTCGAGCGTTAGCGCCAGGTGGGCGCCCCGCTTGGTCGACGCGACCGCGTGGATCTCGTCGACGATGCACCAGCGCGTGCCGGCGAACAGCTCCTGGGCGCGGCCGGTGAGCATCAGGTACAGCGATTCGGGCGTTGTGATCAGGATGTCCGGCGGCGTGCGCAGCATCGCCGCGCGGTCGCGCTGCGACGTGTCGCCGGTACGCACCGCCACACGCAGATCGGCGCCGATTCCGCGCAGCGGCACCCGCAGGTTGCGTTCGATGTCGTATGAGAGCGCCTTCAGCGGTGACACGTACACGAGGCTGATCCCGGATGGGGCGGGCTCGCCGCGGCTTCGCCCGCCCGGCTCGCGGCTGCTGCCCGGCTCGCGGCTGCTGCCCGGCTCGCGGCTGCCGCCCGGCTCGCCGCGTTCCCCGCGTTCGGCGGCCAGCGCGTCGATCGCCCACAGAAACGCCGCGAGCGTCTTGCCAGAACCGGTCGGGGCGCTGATCAACACGTGCTCGCCGGACGCGATCGCCGGCCATGCCTGGGTTTGCGCGGCGGTCGGCTCCGCGAACGCGGCTGAGAACCAGTCGCGCGTCCTGCGGGTAAACGGCAACGCTGCGAAGGGCTCCTCGAGCGCCATGGCCATCGAGCGTAGCGCCGGGCGTGGGCGGCCTGCGGCTACTCAGATGCGGGCGTCATGAAAGCGACGGCCGCCGAGCTCCCGCCGGAGGCTGCAAGGGTCGCGATCCGGCGTCCCGGCTGCACGGCCGCCTTGATCTTGCCGAGATCCTCACCCAGTCGCGCTGCCAGCTGCTCGAGGCTCCGCACGACGATCGCGAGTCCCCAGAAGCACGCGTCTGGGCTCTGCAGCTGCGGTACGTGGACGAGCTCGAGGATCGCCGGTCCGACGCGGACGAATCCCATGCTGCCATTGCTCTGCTCGCGCGTGTACTTCAATGGCATTCCGATCTGCTCCAGCGTGTACGCCGTGCGTCCGAAGTCACCGGTCAGCACGACGACGTGGTCGAGGCCGGTGGCGCCGTTGGGATGCTCGGCGGACGTCGCTGGTTCGGGAAGGCTCGGCGGGTTGGTCGCGAGCCCGTCGATCGAGTCAGTCGCGGCGATGTTGCGCAGCGACCACGACGTGATCCCGTTGCCGGCGCCGCCCAGCTCGATCCGAACTCCGCCGAGATTCATGTGGCCGTTCGGCTCGACGGCGAACCCGAGATCGCGCCAGCGATCCGGCGGATCCGCGATCGTCAACTCCGCAAGCTCAGGTCTCATCGTCTCATCGTCAGACGATTGTGGCGGTTGCAAGCAGCGGGGCGCTCAGCCGCCGAGCGTCGGAAGCTCGCGGGCGCGAGCCAGGACGGCGTCGAGCATCGGCTCGGTGAGGCGACCGGTGAACGTGTTCTGCTGGCTTGGGTGGTAGCAACCGAGCAGCACGTACCGGTCGAGCCGGTACTCGGCAGCGTGGCCGAAACGCGGCCGCCCGCGCGGCGCCGCGAGGGCGCGTAGCGCTCCGTCCCAAGCGAACGCGCCCAGGCACACGATCACTCGCACGCGCGCCAGCAGGGCCAGCTCGTCGATCAGGAACGGAAGGCAGTTGTCGCGCTCGGCCGGCAGCGGCTTGTTCTGCGGTGGCGCGCAGCGGACGACCGCTGTAACCCAGCAGTCGCGCAGCGTCAGGCCGTCGTCGCGCGAGACCGACCGCGGTTGGCTGGCGAAGCCGGCGCGGTGCAGCGCCGCGATCAGCCAGTCGCCGGAGCGGTCGCCGGTGAACATCCGCCCGGTCCGGTTCGCCCCGTGGGCGGCCGGCGCGAGACCGAGCACGAGCACGCGAGCGCGCCGATCGCCGAAACCCGGCAGTGGTTTCCCCCAATACACCTGGTCCCTGAACGCGGAACGCTTGACATGCGCCACCTGCTCACGCCACGCCACCAGCCGTGGGCAGCGCCGGCAAGTCGTGATCTCGCTCTCGAGGCGAGCCAGCGGCGGCGAGCCGTCAGGCGGGGCGGCGCCGGCGGCCGGGCTCAAGACCCCTTGAGCGCGCGACCGTAGTGGCTCGAGTAGTACTCGAGGTACTCGCCGGTCCGGATCGGCTCCCACCACCAGGCGTTCTCGCGATACCAGGCGACGGTCCGTTCCAGTCCCTGGTCGAAGCGAATCAGAGCCCGCCAACCAAGCGCCTGCAGCTTCTCAGCGGACAGCGAGTAGCGGCGGTCATGGCCCGGTCGGTCCGTCACGTATTCGATCTGCGAATCCTCGGCGCCGGTGAGCTCGATGATCCGCCGCACGACCGTCATGTTCTCGCACTCGTCGGGTCCGCCGCAGTTGTAGACCCCGCCCGGCTCGCCATGCGCCAGGACGTGGCCGATGCCGCGGGCGAAGTCCTCTACGAACAGCCAGTTTCGGACCTGCCGGCCGTCGCCGTAGACGGGCAGGTGGTCGCCCGTGAGCGCGTTCAGGACCATCAGCGGGATCAGCTTCTCGGGGTACTGGTAGGGCCCGTAGTTGTTGGACCCGCGGCAGATCAGGGTCGGCAGGCCATAGGTGTGGAAAAAGCTCTGCACGAGCAGGTCGCCGCCGGTCTTGGTGGCGCTATACGGGCTGGACGGCGCCAGCGGCGAGGACTCGGTGAACGAGCCTTCGGCGATCGAGCCATAGACCTCGTCGGTGGACACCTGGAGGTAACGCAGCTCGTGCTCGCGCGCGGCCTCGAGCAGCACGTGGGTTCCCTGCATGTTCGTGATGATGAACGCCTCCGGGCCGCTGATCGAGCGATCGACGTGCGTCTCGGCGGCGAAGTTGACGATCGCCTGCACCCCCTGCACGGCATCCGCGACGGCGTCAGGGTCCTCGATCGCCCCATGCACGAAGCGGATCTCCGGCGCGACGTCCTGCAGGTTCTCACGCCGGCCGGCGTACGTGAGCTTGTCGAGTACCGTGACCTCGTCGCCGAACTCGCAGACGCGCAGCCGCACGAACGTCGAGCCGATGAAGCCGGCACCGCCGCAGACGAGCAGCTTCATCGTGCCGGTACCCGCATCGCCAGATAGCGGCTCAGGCCTTGGCGCCAATGCGGCAGCCGCGGCACCTGCTCGCCGCGCTCGCTGCGCATCACGCTGTATGCCGGGCGCGGCGCCGGCCGGCCGAGCTTCGCGGTGCTGCCAGGCTCCAGGACCGTGCTCGCGCCGGCGCTCGCAAGGATCTCGGCGGCGAGCTCAAACCACGAGCATTCGCCCTCGGCCGCGACGTGCATGACGCCTGCTCGCTGCGGTCCGTGATCCGCTGCGATCGCCACCAGCGCTTGCGCGAGGTCCCCGGTGAAGGTGGGGCAACCGACCTGATCGTCGACCACCGTCAGCTCGTCGCGCTCGCCGGCGAGGCGCAGCATCGTCGCCGGGAAGCACGGCCCGCCGGCGCCGAACAGCCACGAAGAGCGCACGATCGTGTGAGCGCCGGGGGCGGCGCCGGCGACCGCGAGCTCACCGGCGAGCTTCGAAGCTCCGTAGACCGACAGCGGGCCGGTGGGGTCGGATTCCAGGTACGGCGTGCGCTTGCGGCCGTCGAACACGTAGTCGCTGGAGACGTGCACGGTCCACGCACCCGCTCGCGCCGCAGCGCGAGCGATGTTGCCCGCGCCGGCGCCGTTGACTGAATGCGCGGTCTCCGGATCGCTCTCCGCGCCGTCCACGTTGGTGTAGGCGGCGCAGTTGATCACGGCGTCGGCATCGGCACTCTCGATCGCGCGCTGGCAGGCGTCGGCGTCGGCGATGTCGAGCTCTGAGTGCGTGCGGCCGGCCACCTCGTGGCCGGCGGCGATCGCCGCCTCCAGAATGTCGAGCCCGAGCATCCCGCCGGCGCCTGTGGCCAGAATTCGCATGCCGCAGGCCAAGGGTAGCCCACGGTGCGCACGGCCGCGCCCGCGCCCCGCGCCCCGCG
>JBKQKK010000301.1:0-4105 GCA_052147535.1 Solirubrobacteraceae bacterium
CTCGGCCATCAGAAGATCAGGCTGCTTTCGCGGGAAGGGGACGTTCAGATGAAGGTCTCGCCCTCTGGTTGCCCTCGCTATCTGACCCTACCAGCGTAGCGCACCCGCCTGAGTTTGGACGAAGGCGGCACCGCCGTCTGGTCGACCAGAGGAGCGACCTGGCGATTGGTACGCAGTGCATGTCGGCCCCCTCGGCTTTCGTGAACGGCACGAGTACCTTGGGGCCGGGAAGCACGTCGTTGAGTCGCTGTGGTTGACCGGGCCAGAACTGTTCTCCCTCTGGGTCCGTGATCATCATCGGGGCGGGTGGCGCCGCTCTCGGCGTACCGAATTCTGGCTCCGCCGACCGTTCGGAACCCGATCTGCATCGTCTCGTTCATCGGACGGTCCTACACAGCCGTCCTGAGGCTGGGGTCGAGATCGGCGTCGTGGAAGAAACCCGAGCGGTCGCCGGCCTCCCAAGCCGCGCGCTGCGCGGGGGTGTTGATGTCCCAGTCAGGGCGGATCTCGCGTGTCGCGTCGCGGAGGTCTCGACGGAGGTCCTCGATCGATGGCCTGCCCCAGAACCAGTAGCCGTTGTAGATGCTGTGGATCACGAGCCCGGGTTTGAGCACGAGCGTGTGCGGGACCATCGGGTCGTGATGCGGGTCGGTGTACTCCTGGATGTCGAGGTCCTTCTGCACCTTGCGGCCGGCATCGGAGAGGAACGTCCAATAGGCGCCGACGGAGGCGCGGAACTCGCGGGTCTCGACGATGTTGTCGGTCGAGATCGTGACGATCTTGGTGTACGCGACCGCGATCTGGGGTTGCATGGCGGCGAGCTCGAGGTGCTGCTGGTGGTCCTTCGGGCAGTAGTGACCCCGCGCGAGCACGAGGATCATCGGATCGTTGCCCTGCAGCTCGCTCAGACGGCGCCGAGTCTTGGCGTGGTCGGTCAGCTCGTAGTCGGGGAAGATCCCGCCGGGGACGATGTCAGCGCGCATGATGTGCTCCCGCGTCGTTTCGGTGGTGTTCACGTAGGTACTGTGTGGGGATCGCGCCCCGCATGGACCGTCGCGCTCCCGAAGAGCGGGCGGCGTGTGGGCGGTGCCGTTGCCATCCGGATCGCACCCGAGCGCTGCCTCGAGTTCTGGCCGAGGCTCCGTGGGCGGCGCGGCGGTCTTCATCGCATCGTTCTCGATGTCGTCGTGAGCGAGCAAGACGTCGGGGTTGGCGCTGTCCAAGGCGACGACGGTCAGCTGCCCGGCGCATTCGATCATCTCGACGAGCTCCAGAGAGTTCCGCCACGGTCGTCGCCGTGACGGTATTGATCGGCGGATGGTCGAAGGTCACGCGCCAGCACGGGCTTCGACGGTCAAGCCAGAAGCGATTCCAAGAGGAGACTTCGGGGGCCAATGACGGCTGACCCCGGCCCATGGCGCCGGCGCCGAGCGCGGCCTGGGTCGGGCGCAGAGGTCAACCGCGACCACGCCAACCGCCGTTTCGCGCAGTTAGAACTAGACTCAGTCCATGTCCGCGTTCGGCCGCATCGGCGACTCGCATCGAGTCCAACCGGACCGGGCTGCGCCACTTGCAGGAGCACACGAACGTCGAGTCTCGCGATCTCACCGACTCGACGGGACGCTCGCCTGCAATCGGTGTGACGCCCCGATCGCTCTCACCGACGGTCCAGTGACTCCGTGCGACATGCTCACCTGCCCATTCTGCGGCAAGCACGGCGCCGTACGCGACTTCCTCTCGCTTGCGCTGCCGACCCGACCAGCGAGAGTCGCCGTCCACATCCACCTTGCTGCGCCTCCACCGCCCGCACCAGACGCACCCGTCGCGGGCCACAGCAATTGGTCGTAGATCGAAACGACGAACGACCGCGACCCGTCGCAACCTCGACCGCCGACGATGGAATGGCGGTTCGGCGGCAACCACGTGATGGCTCGGCCAGGAACCACCGTCGTGTCGGACACAGTTTGCGTGCGCTGAATCCCCGGATCCGGTGGGATGTGGCAGTCAACGAAGCTGCCTGATGCTGGTTTCGATGCATCGTATGACGATTGGCTGGGCGTGTCTGGCGCCGCCGGCTCGCCGCGATAATACCGGGAGTATTCGAGGGCGAGTCGGTGGCGTCAGGCGGCGGCTGATTGCTGGCTGGGGATCGCGCTCGACGCCCTCGTGCCCTGCGGCACGGGCCCGTGATCACGCGTAGCCGCAAGCGGAACTTCGGCTAGAACGACCTGTATTTGCTGTTTCCAATCAGGAACCCGTGATTGTCGCCGTTGAAGCACAGGATCGTGCCTGATCCGATGTGGCAGGTGACGCCGATCGAGCTCCACAGAGTGCCCTTCGGGAGGGTCTTCAAGGTGTTGCTGACGTAGGAGTCCTGGCTGATCAGCACGAGTTCCGGTGAACCGGTCGCGCCGATCTGGACGAACGGGTCGCCGGTGCCGTGCTTGGTGCGTGGGATGCCCTTGGCGCTGCAGAGCAGCTCCGTTGCAGGCGTGTGGCTCGCGTGGATCTCGATTCCACAAACCGCGGTCTTACTCGGGTTCTGGAACAGATTTGCGTTCGACGTCGTGGCTGCTGCGGTGGCCGGGATGGCTGCGGCGACAAGAACGCCGACCGCGAATGTGCAAGATTTGCGCACGGTGATGATCCTCCTCGATGGGGGCGCGCCGGGTTGGGAATCATTAGCACGTGAGGGATGGCAGCAGACGACGCGCGACAGTACACGGCAAGGATCTCGCTGCGCACCAGAGCTCGACGACATCCCGGCGCATTGCGTTGACCTCATCGACTAGCCCAAAGCGCTCGAAGCGCGCGGCGAACGTGCGGGCGTTGCGCTCGGCCAGCAGCGCGTGCAGCCACGAACGATCGGACGCCGCGATCAGGTGCACCGTGCCGCGGACCGTCCAGCGCCGCACCTCCTATCACGACGCGGGTCGGCGAGGATGGGCGCGTGGTCGGGCTCGACATCGACCCGAGCACGCTGGCGATCGGACGGGATATGGCAGCCCGGCTCGCGTTGATGGTCGAACCGGCGCGCGCCGAAGCTCCAGCTGGGGTAGGTGATCCACCGCACCCCACGTGGGAGCTGGGACCTTCTCGCCGTTGCGGTGGCCGGGCGGGAGCGGAAACGTCGCCCGGCGGAATCGCGTCGCGGACAGCCACATCAAGGTCAAACCTCGGGTCGCGCTTGCGCTCGCGTGCGCGCAAGCGCCACACGAACTCATCGACGCGAAGCTCGAGATCGTCGAGCTCGCGCCCCAGCGCCTGCAGGCTGCGGCGGCGCACGTCCGAGAGTTGCGCGGCGATGCCCTTCGGGTCCTCGGTCCGGATCGCCAGCTCCAGCCCCGCGCCGAGCCATAACAGAAAAGCCGCTTCTAAGCAGAGCTTTTCTACAATCGGGGCGCCCGGATTTGAACCGGGGACCTCACCGACCCGAACGGTGCGCGCTACCAGGCTGCGCCACGCCCCGATGCGTCCAGTATTCCACAGGCGCCCGGACTCCGGCCCGACGCCACGATTTCGGGCACACGCTCCCCGCTGGCTCCGCGGATCCCGCCGAGGACGGAACCGGTCAGCCCGGATCCGCTCGCGCAGCGATCGATCTTGCGGAGTGGCCGAATGTCCATTGAGCCCGTCTGCCGGACGCGCAATACTTGTGGGCATGTAGTGAACGACCAAGGAGGAAGCGCACCGATGGCCAACCACCTGACGCCCACTGAACTCGCCAACGAGTCTGGCCTCGATCGCCGCGATGTGATCACAAAGTGCGTGGAGATGGGCGTCCCGATCTTCAACGGAAAGATCGATAAGACCCTCTTCCTGACCAGCCTGCAGATGCTGAAAGGCTCCGGCGACGCTCAGGTAGCTGCCGCGTAGAGGCTTCACCGCCAATTATCGGCCCGGCTCCGCCGGGCCGTTTGGCGTGCCCTCCTCCAACTTAGCTACGTTAGCTACGCGCCCAGGTTAGGAGGGCCCTTTAGTCCTCGGCGGACTGGCGCAGCAGCGTCGAAGTCGTCTGCTCCATGATCTTGCGCCACGCGCTGGCCTTCTCCCGCTCCGTCTGGAAGTGCTTTACGACCTTGCGCAGCCTCGCGATCGAGATCTC
>JBKQKK010000302.1:0-12482 GCA_052147535.1 Solirubrobacteraceae bacterium
TGAGCTTCAGGTGGGCCATGACCTGAGCGACCTCCATACGCCATTCGCGGGCCGTGAAGCCGGACTCGTCGTCCGCGGGGGTCTTGTGCCGCAGCACGTTTTGCAGGTCATCGAATGCGTGTCTGCATGTGCCTTGGCCGCCCGCCGTGAACCACTTGACGCCGCTGGCGGTCAGGCGAGAGCAGACAGCGCTGGCCGGGCCGAAGTACTCGGCAGTCAGGACGCTGCGGTAGACGGCTCGGATCTGGGGGCTGGAGCCGCTGGTGGCACTCGCTGTGGCGCCGCTCATCGCGACCGCTCCCAGGGCGATCGCAAATGCGGTCGTCGTCGCTCGCAAGCTCATCGTGGGCACACTCTACAGGCGGCCGACGGCGACTTGGCAGCAGCGGCGCAGCCGTTACCGACCGGTTCAGCCGGCCGGTCGCTTCGTGACCACGGTACGGACAGCTGCGAGTTTGCCGGCGCGGTAGGCCCAGGTGGTGCTCGCGCGCCCGGAGGCGCAGCAGGTCGCGTCGTCTGGTCCGTACCAGTATTCCGCGACGACGATCCGGCCTTCGACCCACTTGACCTTTCCCAGCAGCGGCACGTGCCCCACCGTGCGAACGTGTCGCTGCTGGGACGTGATCAGACCCACTGCGCGCGCGTTCGTCGCCGAGCCGCTGAAGACGACCTCGGCAAAGCGGATCTGACCGTCCGCGGTCCCGCCGTTGTTGGAGCACACGACGTCAACCGCGGCCGCGGGCCCAACGCCGCCAAGCCGGCCATAGGTCACGTCGTACGCGGCCGCGACATCAACGAGGTCGGGGTTTGAACCGAAGCTGTTGACGTCTCCAAAACCGGTGTGCGAGATCTGCGCGACGTGGTTGTGCAAAAGGATCGGACTGCTTGCCTTGCAAGCCGCCCCCGGCAGGGTCTCGTTCGGCCAGCCGACCGCCTGGAGCGGCAGCGTGGTCTGCGCGGAGGCGACCGCGGCGCTGCCGACGACAGCAGCCAACGCTACGGCGCCGGCCAGGCGACCGATCCAATTCTCATGTCTAGTGACAACTCGATTAAGCACGGGGTTGGGTACCGCTCCTGTGTTTCGGCGCTCAAGCTGGCGAAGCGAGCCTGCGCAGATCATTCTCGCGCGCTCCCCGGCGTATTGCGCTGATAACGGCAGCTCTGCCGTCGGAGGGGCTCGGACGGGCCCGTCCGCCGCACCTAGCCGGGGTCCTGGCCCGCTAATCGGCCTCCCCAGGATCTCGCTGGCGCTCGTGGTGGTGGTCGAGCAAGGCGTCCTCGACGTCGCTGGGCACGAACCGCTCCCGCTCGGCCTTCGCGAGCGCATGCTGGGTCCACTCGATCAGACTCGGGCCGTCCACGGCACTCAGTCTCGCGCACAGTCGACCGGTCGACCGATCGTGTGCCCGACTACGCGCGCGGTCAAACCCTTCCCCACGCGGTCAGCCGCTGCGGTGCGGATCTTCCCGCGGCTGACGGCAGCGCGCTAATGCTGACATCCGACTGCGCAGACCGCTGCCATCCCAGCGCGCGCCCACATCTCCGGGCGGCGGATCAGCGGAGGCACGCCGACAAAAGCTACAATAGTTTTTGTCATGAGTTCCATAATCAGGCAGGCTGGTAGTCTCCTGCATCGATGTCCCGCGCCTGCGCTCACCGACTTCCTGATCGGCGCACACGCCGAGGCTCTCACCGACAGACTGCTCTCACGCGACCGTGGCTTGTACCGCAGCTACTTCGCCGGCCTCACGCTCGTCGAGCCGCAGGTTTAGCGCGGCGTCGCTTAACTCGGCTACTCGGCTGCTCGTTGCGCGGTTTCCGCTCCCGCCGTCCGGTGAGCCGGAGCGTGCCGGCACGCTCCGGTGCTTGGTGCACATCGCGCCGCAGAGCTCTGAGCGCTTGGGGGCAGCGCGCCCCGGCTGACGCGCTGCACAGACGGCGCGTTTGAGCGAACCAGCTCCACCCGCGGCACGGGTCTGGCGGTACGCTTGCGCTGTGGCAACGCTGGTACTCGGCGACCCTCCGCCCGAGCTCGAAGCGCTCATTGAGCGCCGTCGGAGCGCGGGCGCGGACCGGTTCGACGAGGTATGGGAGGGTGTCTACCACATGGTCCCTGGCCCCAGCCACGCACATGCGTCGATCGAGTGGCAGCTCGCCGGGTTGCTCTCGCCGGCCGCGCGCGCCGCTGGGCTCGAGCCGACAGGCCAGTTCAACCTGGGCGTCTCAGAGCACGACTTCCGCGTGCCAGACGGCGGACTGCACCGCCCCGGCGCGGGTGGGATGTGGCATCCAACCGCGGCGCTGGTGATCGAGATCATCTCGCCAGGCGACAAGAGCTGGCAGAAGCTCCCCTTCTACGCCAAGCACGACGTCGACGAGATCGTGATCGTCGACCCGGCCGAGCCGACAGTCACCTGGCTGGCGCTGCGTGAGGGCGAGTATCACCCGATCGAGCACAGCGACCTGATCGAGCTGGGGCCGGCCGGGCTCAGCCAGCAGATCTACTGGCCATAGCGCGGGCTCGCAGGCGCGGCCCCGTTATACCGGGCGGGCGGGGTGACCCCGGGGCTGGCGCTAGCGCGGGCGTCCGCGCGCCTGAGGATCGGCAGGAAGATCGTCGTGGGCCGCCTGAACGACTGGTATTTCGCCGTCAGCCCATCGGCGAGCTACATTCTTCAAGGTGCGCGCGTGGATCATCCAGGAGGTCGGAATTGTCATGCCAGCGCTCGCGTCCACATACCAGGCGCAGCACTTCTTATCGCGCGTGATATGTGCATCCGCTGTTCGCGCAGGCGCTGCTTGAGAGCCAACCTCTCCCCGCCAGCGCGCCGGCGAGCGGTGGGCGGAAGCGCACCCCAAGGATCGACGCCGCCCGCAGCTCAGCGGGCTGGCCAGTCAAGCTGCTCGGCGAGCTGCTCGGGCCCGAGCTCGATCAAGCCGCTGCGGCCGGTGGACTCGTAGCGGTCGCCGGCGCGCACTAGCCAGTCGACGCTGCGCTTGGCGGGGTCGACGATCACGAGCTCGTCGACCTGGTGGGCGGCGTAGAAGGGCAGCTTGTCCCAGCTCGTGTCCTTCGGCGAGACGATCTCGACGACGAGCGCCGCGGTGTCGTTCCACTGCGGTTGGGAGCCTGGGCGCAGCAGCGTGAGGTCCGGAACGCGGTAGTCGCCCTTGTCGGCGCCGATTGCGATGCCTCCGGTGATCTCCAGCTGGGCGGCGTCTGCGTGTGGACCGAGCAGCCGGCCTAGCTTGATTAGGAGCCGTTCGTGCTCGACGCTGGGTGGCGGGATCATGTGCAGTACACCCTCCCACACCTCGTCGTGACGGTCGGCCCCGGAGCGTCGGCGCCGCTCGAGGACCGCCTCCAGTTCGGCGGGCGGTGGGTCGAACACAAGCGTCGGCATAGCAACAGCGTACCGGCCGACGCGCCTCCGCGAACTGCGGATCAGATCGCTTTGGCTGGCTGCACAGCTTCTCGCGCACCGCGACGTCATCACGGCGCCAGAGCCGCTCAAGTTGGGCGAACGGGATCGCCCGCGTGCGGTGTCAGTGCGGTCCGCCGGCTCACGGCGACGCGCGAGCACATCGACGAGCGGTTCGCTCACCCAGCCCTGGCGGGCGCAGAACGTCGAGAACGATCGCAGGGTCGCGAGGTGACGATTCCACGTCGCCGGCGCGCACGCGCCCCATGTCCCAACGACTGCCTGGTCGAGCTCACGGCCGGAGACCGATTGCAGCGGACGCTCGGGCCCGAGCTCGCGCCGAAGGCGGCCGAGCGTCTGCGTGTAGTAGCGCCGGCTCGAGTCGGCGAGGTCGGGCTGAGCGAGGAACGAGTCGACGGCCTCAACGAGCGTCGGAGGTTGCTCCTTCGCCGGGCGCAACCGGATACCGCCGACACCGAGGATCCCGGACAACTCGACCGAGCGACGTTGGTTGTGCTCGCTATGGGGCGTTGAGCGTGATCGTCAGCGGTTCGGTCTTGTCCAGGGCCGGAGCGATCGTCGTCAGCCGCCAGTGGCGTCCGTCGTCGGTGTCGGCAGCGAGACAGAACCGGCCGCAAACGGTAGTCAGGCCCTTGGCCCAAACCTCAGCGAGCCAGTTGAACGGCAGCGCGGCGTGGACGCTGCCGTCCTGGCGGGCCAGCGCGGGCTGGTCGGCGGCGTTGATCATGGTCAGGGCGGCGGCGAGGTTCGGTTCGCCAAGCCAGGCGCGCAGCGCGACGAACGCCCGTCCTTGAAGCGCGGCATGCAGTTCCGGGGTCTTGACGCGGGTCGCTGACGCGCCGGATTGGATGCGTCGAGACCATGTCGCCGCGACGGTTGCGAGCAGGCGATCCGGGATGCCTCCACCGAGCGCGAGCAGTCGCAGCAGTTCGGCCTCACCGGCCGCTCGTTTGGAGCCGCGGCCCGGAGCGCCGCCGCTCGACATCAACCGGCTCGATGTACCGCCGACGATCATCATCCCCGCGGGCCTGGACATCGCCCTTGGCACCGCGGCCGGCATCGCCGGCCGGCCGCGGTGACGGCTCCCGTGCTGCTGGGACAGCAGGTCCCGATCGATTCTGATGAGATCGGTTGGCCCGCGGGTGCCGAGCACCAGCACACGCAGGTCGTCGCGGTGGCGCTCCCAGGCGTCGAGCAGTTCGATGCAGGTGCATGGTTGGCCGCCGAGTGCGGCGAGCGCGCGCTCGTCCTCGGGATCCCCGTGGTCAAGCGCCTTCAGCCGGCCGTCGCTCCAGCGCAGGCGGTGCTGCTGGTCGCTGCAAGTGACTGTGGCCTGCGCGTCGGATAGCCCGATCCACCACGCAGTCATGCGGTCGGCACCTCCTCGCCCGGGGGTGGGTTCCTCCACCGTAGCGGGAAGCTGATCACGGCTCGTGCGTGGGCGGCCGTGGGGCAGATCTCGAGACGCTCGGCGCGGGGATCCAGGGCGGGCCAGAAGATGATCTCCCCGCTTCCGTGGTCGGCGCCGGCGCTCCAGCTGCCCGACGCGCCGAGGTAGTGGTTGGCCCTGTCGTCGCGCGCCCACCACGCGATTCGCTGGTCTGCTGGGCCACCGAATCGGGGGTGAACCATGCCGCCGCCGGTCGTCATCACCTCGGCGGTGAAGCCGGACGTGTCTGATTCGATGCTGAGAATGCCGACTCTGTGTCCGTCGAAAATCGGGGTGCTGGCACCGAGCACGACGACGCCGGTTGGTCCATCATCCTTCCCGACGCGTTTGAGCAGCGACCGCCAGGGTTCGGGCAGCTTTCTGACCCCTGCCACCCCTGGGTTGTGCTGGGGGTGGTGAGGGAGTCGCTCGCGCACAGCGTTGAGCTCGTCGATGGCGGGGTCCTGGGGCGAGATCGCGCCCGCGGCGAGCAGAGCGTCGAGTGCCGGATCGATCGCCTGCGTCGGGCCGTGCCGGTCGTTGGCGGCCAGCAGGTGCCACAGGTGCCGGCGGGCGGGGTCAGTTTCCTGCGGCTCCTCGATCGACACCTCCGCCGTCACATTCGTCGCTCTGAGCTCGATGCGGTGGCCGTCGAGCTCGAGCCAGCCGGTGTCTGCGGCGATCGGATCGTCGGTTCGGAGCCGTCCCGACCATTGCGTATCGGAGCCGCTGCCGCTGAAGCTCAGCGTGGCGTTGTTCCCGCGCTGATCGCTCAGCGTCGGCGCGGATGCGCTCCACGGCACCGGACCCCGGCCGCCGTACATGAACGTGCCCCGGCGTCCGCGCGCGGTGCTCGCCTGCGGTCGGCGGCTGTACACGAAGGACAGGGAGGTCTCTGGCTCGGCGAACAACACATAGCGGAGCTCGAGGCGCCCTTCTGGGTACTCGATCACTGTTTGCAGCGGAACAACGCGCTTGAAGGTGATCACGTTCGCCGCGCGCCGTGGCGTTCTGCGCGCCCGCATCGCCATCCGCGGCATGCCATCACCCCTTCGCAGAGACTGCGCAAGGAAGTAATCCTCCGTTATGCGGCGGGCCTTGGCGGCGGGGATCACCCCGATCGCGACAAGCGCCCCGGCGGCCTCGTCGAGCGGCGATCCCCATCCGCCCTGCTCCCGCCCGGCGTCGATGACGACCTCCTCGCCGATCAGCCTCAGGTACAGCTCGGGATCAAAGCGGCCCATGCCATCAGCCTGACAGATCCTCACTGGCGGGAATCGGCAGACTGCAGTAATGGACGATCAGGCTGCCGCCGTTCAGGCGCTCGGGACCGCCGTCGCCGCCGGCGTCCCCGTGCTGCTGTGGGGCGCGCCGGGAACCGGCAAGACCTCGGTGATCCGGGCGCTCGCTGCGGCCGGCGAGCTCCCCTGCGAAACGGTGATCGCGTCGATCCGTGAACCGTCGGATTTCGCAGGTCTCCCGATCGTCGATCACAGCGATCCTCGGCGTGGCGCGCGGGTGTCGTTCGCACCGCCGTCGTGGGCGATCTCACTGGCGGACGCGGGACGCGGTCTGGTGTTCTTCGATGAGATCTCCACAGCGCCTCCGGCCGTGCAGGCGGCCCTGCTGCGGGTCGTGCTCGAGCGGACCGTCGGTGACCTGCGGCTGCCTGATGAGGTGTCAGTGGTGGCCGCGGCGAACCCGCCGGAGCAGGCCGCGGACGGCTGGGACCTCTCACCGCCGCTCGCGAACCGGTTCTGCCACCTCGACTGGCCGGTGGACGCGAGGACCGTTGCGGCAGGTTTCGCCGGCGGCTGGCCGACCCACGCACCGCCGCGACTGTCAGGTGGGTGGCTGCGGCGTCTGCCGGTGATGCGTAGCTGGGTGGCCGGGTTCCTGACCGTCCGCCCGATGCTCGCGCTCGCGCTGCCCGACGATCCCGCCGGCGCGGGACGGGCATGGCCGAGTCCACGGACCTGGGACATGGCCGCGCGGCTGCAGGCCGCGGCAGAATCCGCCTCCATCCCCGAGCTCGCGACGTCGCTGCTGATCCGCGGCTGTGTGGGCGCGGGCTCCGGCGTGGAATACCTGACCTGGCTGGCCGAGGCGGACCTGCCAGACCCCGAGCAGGTGCTTACCGACCCCGACAGCTTCCAGCTGCCAGAACGCGGCGACCGCGCCTACGCGGCGTTGACCTCGGTCGCGGCTGCCGTAGCCGCGGACCCGACCGCGGACCGGTGGGCTCGAGGCTGGCGCGCGTTCGGTCACGCCGCGGGCGCCGCTCCGGACGTCGCCGCCGCCGCCGCCAGGACGCTCGCGCGCTGCCGGCCCGCGGGCGCGCCGATCCCGCCGGAAGTGAGGTCGTTCGCGCCGCTGCTGCGCGACGCCGGGCTGCTTTGATGAGCGCGGGGGCGCTCGATTACCACAAGCTTGCCGCCGCACGACTGTGGGCCAGCGCCCGGATGCCGTATCTCGCCAGCGCCATCTTCGCCTCGACAATGACCGGCGAGGATGACTGCGGGACGATCGCGATCGACCGCTCATGGCAGATACGTGCCGATCCGGCGATCGTCGATCGTTTCACGGTCGAGCAACTCGGCAGACTGCTGCTTCACCTGTCCGCACACGTGATCCGCGACCACGGCGACCGCGCCGAGCGCCTCGGTGTCGCCGAGGCGAACCAACGCGGACGCTGGAACCGTTGCGCGGACGCCGAGATCAACGACGACCTGCAAGCCGACGACCTCGTTCCCGAAGCGGCACCCGACCTCCCGGGCGGGCTTGGATGCGAGCCGGGGAAGCTCGCGGAGAGCTACTACCAGGACGCATACGACGGACCGCGCCCATGGGACTGCGGCTCGGGCGCCGACGGCCACCCCAGACCCGGCGACGGCACATCCGGCATCGATCCTCAGCAGGCGCAACTCCTGCGACTGCAAGTCGCCGCCGAGATCCACCGCGCCCACGCTCGTGAGCCGGGTACCGTCGCAGGTGGCTGGACGCGCTGGGCCGAATCGGTGATCCCATCGCGAACCGACTGGCGGCGGGTGCTCGCCGCCGAAGCTCGAAGAGCTGTCGCAGCAGTCGCCGGGAAGGTCGACTACAGCTACCGCCGCCCCTCCCGCCGCGCACACCTCTACCCAGACCTCGTGCTCCCGACGCTGCAGCGCCCGGTGCCCGAGATCGCGATCATCTGCGATACCTCGGGCTCGATGCACGAACAACTGCTCGCAAGGGCGCTGGCCGAGATCGAGGCCGTGCTCACCCGCGCCGGCCTGCGCCAAAGGCAGATCCGCGTCCTCGCCGTCGACGCGGCCGTGCAATCCGTGCGCCGCGTCAGCCGCGCCCAACAAGTGAACCTCGCCGGCGGCGGCGGCACCGACATGGGCGAAGGCATCGCCGCCGCCGCAGCGCTGCAACCCCGCCCTACCGTGATCATCGTCCTCACCGACGGATACACACCCTGGCCGCCAGAACCCCCACCCGGCATCCGCGTGATCGTAGGGCTGCTCACCGAAGGCCCACGGCCACACCATTGGTCACCGCCAGACTGGGCGCGCACCGTCACGATCGAAGACACCGCCTGGTGAAACCCACGCTCAAGCGTCATACTCGATAACGGGCGCGAGTCCCTGGTAGAGCTTGGTGCCCAGCGCTACGCGCTCGGCCATCCGCTGTGCGTGGCGACCCAAAGCGCGTAGGTGGGCGAGGGTCTGCTCGGCCGCTCGTTGCAGGCGTTCGCGATCCTGCCGGCGACGCTCGGCGCGCTCCTGTTCTGACAATCGGCGCGATGACTTGTTCGCCATGACGGCTCCTTTGCAGTGGGGCCCGCCCGCTGCGGGCCTGTGCCCTCCAAACGGCACCCCGTCAGGGGTGCGAAAATCAGACGGTCAGGCCCGTTGCGGTCGGTCCTTCTCGATCGCCGGTGCGACGCCCCGGCGACGCTGCCTCTACGCTGCGCCCGTGCCCTGGGAATGGCCGGTCGGTGCGCTGTGCGCGTTCTTGCTGGCGCTTGTCACGACCCCCGCCGGGGTGTCCGGCGCGGTGCTGCTGCTACCGATCCAACTCAGCGTTCTGCACGTTCCCAGCCCGGCCGTCACTCCGACCAACCTGCTGTTCAACGTCGCGTCGATCCCTGGCGGTCTGTTGCGCTTCTGGCATGAACGACGGCTGTTGAACGCTCTCACCTGGCTGCTCGTCGCCGGAACGCTGCCCGGTGTGATCGCGGGCGCGGTCATCCGTGTCGAGCTGCTCTCCAGCAGCCGCGCGTTCACGCTCGTCGCAGCTGGTGTGCTGCTCCCGCTCGGGTTGTGGCTCGCGCTGGGCAGCCAGCGCCTCGCTCGCGCCCGGCCGGCGTCCACACGCCGATCACGACGCTGGATCTGGGCGCTGTCCCTGCTCGTCGGGACCGTCGGCGGGATCTATGGCATCGGCGGCGGGTCGATCCTCGCGCCGATCCTGCTCGCGCTCGGCTACTCCGCCTACGAGGTCGCGCCGGCGACGCTCGCGGCGACGTTCCTAACCTCGATCGGCGGGATCGTCACCTATCAGATCCTGCAAGCCACCCACGGCGGCGCGATCGCGCCGGACTGGGCGCTCGGAGCGTTCCTCGGCGCCGGCGGGTTCCTCGGGAGCTATCTCGGCGCGCGCGTCCAGAGCCGGCTCCCCGAAGAAGCGCTGCGGCGCCTCCTGGGCGTGATCGCGTGCCTCGTCGCGACCCGCTACACCCAAATCAGCATCCAGCCGTCCCCCAACGCCCGACCCGCGCAGACGACCACGCACTGACGCGCGTCGGACAGCTCTGATCAAGAAGCGTTGGGCGTCGAGGCGTCGCCAGCGACCATCGGCCCTCGTCCCATAAACATGCCTTGATATGAGGTCGGCCCGTGTGCTACGTTCTTCCGCGTCAGATTGACGAGTGTTGATATGACTTCGGTTCTTCCCGTTCTTCCCGCAGGTCCTGCCGCCGCGCAGTGCTGCGCTCCGTCGGTCGGTCTCAACGGCGCGCTTGATGCCGAGCGGATCGCGGCCGCAGCGAAGGCGCTGGCCGAACCGCTGCGTGTCCAGATCGTGGATGTGCTGCGCCGCAGCGAGGGACCAGTCTGCCAGTGCGAGCTGATCGCACTGTTTGAGATCAACCAGTCGCTGCTCTCCCACCACATCAAGAAGCTCCTCGACGCCGGCCTCGTCGAGGTCGAGCGCCGCCACCGGTGGGCCTACTACTCCGTCTCGACACCCGCTCTCAAGGAGCTGACCACATGGCTGAGCTGAGAACCAACCCGACCCCGACCTCCGCCTGCTGCCCGCCCGAAACACAGACAAGCTGCGGCGAGCCGCCCGAAAAGCAGGCCTGCTGTGGCGCGGCGGCGTCCAGCGAGAGCTGCGGGTGCTCAGCGGGCGAGACGCCCGACGCGGACCCCACAATCATCAGCGACGTCCAGGACATTCGCGAGGTGGTGCGCGCGAAGTACGCGGCGGCCGCGCTGGCGGTCGCCGAGCACCAGGGTTCGGGGTCGTGCTGCGGCCCGATCGCGTTGACCGACGCCGACAAGGCGCACCTGTTCGGCGCCGCACTCTACGAGAGCGCCGAGACCGACGGCGCGACCGACGACGCCCTCGCGGCCTCGCTAGGCTGCGGAGTTCCGACCGCCGTCGCAGCCCTGCACGAAGGTGAGATCGTGCTCGATCTCGGGTCCGGCGCCGGCGCGGACGTCCTGATCAGCGCTCAACGCGTCGGCCCGACCGGGAAGGCGATCGGGCTCGACATGACCGACGAGATGCTCGAGCTCGCGCGCACCAACGCCGCCCACGCCGGCATTACCAACGTCGAGTTCGTGAAGGGATACATCGAGGAGATCCCGCTCCCGGACGCCAGCGTCGACGTGATCGTGTCCAACTGCGTGCTGAACCTCTCCGCCGACAAACCCAAGGTCCACGCCGAAGCCGCGCGGGTCCTGCGGCCAGGCGGGCGTTTCGCTGTCTCAGACGTGATCGCCGGTCCTGACCTCGACGACGCCACGCGCGCCGACCTGGCCGCCTACACCGGCTGCATCGCGGGTGCACTGACCGAAGAGCAGTTCCGCGACGACCTCCACGCCGCTGGGTTCATCGACATCGAGATCCGCGAGACCCACCAAGTCCACGAGCATGCGGCCGCAGCGATCATCCACGCCCGCAAACCCGACCGCACCGCACTCGCCCAAGCCGCGAGGCGACCCGAACACGCGAACGGCCGCTGATGGCGAGCGTCCTGTTCGTCTGCCTGCACAACGCCGGCCGATCCCAAATGAGCGCCGCGCTGTTTGACCGCGCCGCGCAAGGACGCCACCACGCGCTCTCCGCGGGCAGCGAAGCTGACCCCGACGGCCACGTCCATCCCGAGGTCGTCGACGCGATGAAGGAACTCGGCATCGACCTGTCCCACCGCCGCCCGCAACGACTCACCCGCGAGCTCGGCGACCAGGCCGACATCGTCGTCACGATGGGATGCGGAGACGCGTGCCCAGTCATCCCCGGCAAGCGCTACCTCGAATGGGAACTACCCGACCCGAAAGGCCGGCCGCTCGACGAGGTCCGCGCCACGCGCGGCGACATCGCCCAGCGCGTGCAGCAACTACTCCAAGAGCTCGGCTGAGCCCCAGCCTGGTCTGGGAACGCACGCCGCGCAACCGCCCGCGCGGTTGCCCGCCTACCACGTCTGAGCCGTCGGTGACGCGTCACGTGCGGAACCCCGCGATCCGCGTCGGCACGATCCCCCGCTCGTGGCATTGCCAAGCCAACAAGGCGCAATTTTTCGCCGAATAGTTGTGGAACATCGCCCTGGTGCGAACCCAACGAGCCCACTCATTCGATGACAGAAGCTCTTGAGCCGCGCGCTGCGTACGCTCGCGGTCCTGGTGGCGTTCGCAGCACTGCAAGTCATGCCCGTCGAATGGAAACCCGCCGCCGACTACCAGGACAAGCACGACGAGGCCGAACACCGCATCGCCGCACGCGACCCCGACGACTGGCCAACCGTCGCACTCGCGCTCAGCCTCGGCCTCGGCCTCGGCCTCGACCACGAGCGTCGCGAACGCCGATGCCACGGCGCGATCGACCGGCAGAGGGGTGAGCTGCTCGGCGTCGCGCAACGTCTGCAACCGCGCGGCGCGGATCCGGGGCGCAGCGGCGGCGAGCACACCCATCTCGAGCTCGGCGATCGTGACGATCGACACGGCGATCTCGAGATCCTCCTCATAGGGCTCGAGGGGGCGGCCGGTCTCGCGCGCGATGAACAGCGACGTGTCAGCGATCGCTCGGCTGCTCACAGATCGTCGAGGGTGTCCGGCTCCAGGGCGGCGAGATCGTCGCGCAACCCCGGATCAGCGGGATGCGCAAGCACCCTGGAGAAGAACTGCGCGGCCGGGGGCGTCGCTCGCCGTCCGGTGCCGGTGCGATGATCCGGGCTGGCTCTCATGTCTGTGCGCGCAAACCAACCACACGCCTCAGCCGAGGACCTCGCGCACTCGTCGACTCCGGCACCCGCGCAGCTCGAGTTGGCCGGGGTACCCGGTGGCCCGTCAGTGGTCGAGCTCTATCGATCGCTGGTCGAGAGCCTGGGGGCGAATGGC
>JBKQKK010000303.1:0-3118 GCA_052147535.1 Solirubrobacteraceae bacterium
CTTCAGCAAGCGCTCAGCCACTGTCGCAATCGTCGCAAAGCATCCGTCCGAGAAGGCCTGTTTCACAACACGAAAGCAAGCGTCAGGGAGCGGATCCAGCAGCCCTGAGTTTCGCCGAAAGCAGGGCTCGCCTGAAGGCGTGCAGCATCCCCGCGATACCTATGCAACGGCCGGCGTGCCAAGCCCCGATTCCACGAGAGAGCTTTGTCGCCATTGCGCTCGTGGGGTTCGCGCCGGTTGGAGGACGAAACCGATCGTCCGACGCGGTGGCCGCGCCGGCGCGTGCGGTCGCTTGGGCGAGCCGCAAGCCGGCCGCATGGTGCCGCGGGTGCTTGCCGCCGGACGGCTCGCAGCTAGCGACGCCAGAGATCTGGAGCCGACTGCTGCTTGCAGCGCCGTGCGTGCAACCGACCGGATCGCGCTAGCGATACGGCCCGTCCCTGCTGCCCCCGCATTCCGGGAGAGACGCCGATGCCTCCGCACGCGCACGGTGCCGTCGCGGCTGATCGAGCTCCTGGCCTGTTGGACGGGAATTCGAGATGATGCCTGTATTCGAGCGTGTTCATCGACTGGCGCAGGCGGGCGTGACCCGGATGGGCGGGCGGAGAACGTGTCATGCATGGGCCAGAGCGAGACCGCGGCGGAGTGGGCGCGTGCGCAGGTGAGTGCGGTGCGCGACGATCCGGCGGCGCGTCTCGCGCTCGTCACGAGGACGTATCACGGGCCGGTCGGTGGTTCGCGGCGGCACCTGCCGTTCAGGCGGGCGGCCATCTCGTTCATTCGCTGGCAGGCTGACCGCGGCGTTCTCGAACCGCTCGACACGTCACCCCCGGGGAGCCCGTGGTGGCGATCGGTGAACGAGCGGCTGCTGCGAGACGGGTGCGAGGCAATGGCCCGTTCAGGCGGGCGGGGCGGCGAGCCGTCCTCACCGACCATCGGGCTCTGGATGTCCTTCATCGCCAACCCCACCGCTCGCAGTTGGTACAGCGCGCACAACGCCAGCATCGTGGCGGCGTACCTGGAGCATCACGAGCTCGCCCGGCACGAGAGCGTGCCCGAGCGCTTCTTCCTCAACGTCGCGTTGGTCCGCGTTCTCTACGCCCACGCGCTCGTCGCGTCACCGCGCCTGGCGCTCGGACGATTCGCTGCGCTCGGCGGCAGCCTCGGCGATCCCAGACTCGGGATGGCGGGAGCGTTCCTGTCGCTGCGCCGGGTGCTCCCGGATCGCTATCCCCTTGAGCGTGACATAGATGCCTACCTCGCCGACGAGAACAGCCTCGGCCGGATGCTCGACTACGGCGTCATCGCACCCCGCATGCAACGGCTCTATGACTGGTCTGCCCAGGAGCTGGGGCAGCCCGCTCTACGCCAGCTGTGCCGCGACGGGAGTCCAACCTACGCGTGGCCCGATGTCGACCGACACGTCTGGCACCCCGAGCATGTACCGCTGCGTGTGCGGACGCTCAGACTCGCGATCTCCGCTCGCCAAAACCCAAGAGCGGTAACCGAGGAAACGCCATGAACAACGACACCTCTGTCGATCTGGTGACGGGAGCGTTCAGCTACTCCGGGAGTGCCATCGCCGAGCGGCTGCTGGGCTCGGGACGCCGCGTGAGGACTCTCACCTTCCACCCCGACCGCGCACACCCCCTCCAAGCTCGCGTTGAGACCTTCCCGTACCGGTTCGACGACCCGGCGGTGCTCACTCGCAGCTTGGCGGGCGTGAGCACGCTCTACAACACCTTCTGGGTTCGCTTCGATCACGGACGGACGAGTTTCGCTGATGCGATCGAGAACTCGCGCATGCTGTTCTCCGCCGCCAACCGCGCTGGGATTAAGCGCATCGTGCATGTCAGCATCGCCAATCCCTCGGTCGAGTCTCCGCTGCCCTACTTCAGAGGCAAGGCCCTTGTCGAGTACGCGCTGGCCAAGTCCGGCGTTCACTACGCGATCGTTCGACCCACCTGGATCTTCGGTGGAGAGCGCGACGTACTGGCCAACAACATCGCGTGGATCCTGCGGCGGATGCCGGTCTTCGCGCTCCCCGGCAGCGGGCGCTATCCCGTACAACCCGTACACATTGACGACCTCGCACGCATCTGCGTTGAGGCTGCCGGCACTAACGGCGACTCAGTAGTCGACGCGGCCGGACCCGAGACGATGCCGTTCCGCGACCTCGTCGCGATGATCCGCAGCGCCGTACACGCTCGCTCGCCGATCGTCCACCTACCCCCATCCCTGATGGCAGCAGCTGCACGCGGGCTCGGTCTGCTCGTCCGCGACGTGGTGCTGACGCCGGATGAGATCAGAGGTCTCATGGCTGGACTGCTGGTGTCACAGGACCCCCCTCTCGGACAGATCGCATTCAGCGAATGGCTTGACGAACACAAGACTTCGATCGGCCGCTCCTACGCCAACGAGCTACACCGCCACTTCGCCACCAACGCCGCCGCGTGAATCGGATCCAGCCGATTCACTGAGCCAGAAGCTGAGCTCGTACGCCCGGGTCCACCCGGCGAGGCGCTCCCCGATCTCCCACATCGTCTGGTGTACTGCAAGCGCGTCGCGGAGCCGGTCCGGTGCACTCCCCTGAGGCGAAAGCAGGACAGCTTCCCCGAGCGGCGCCCGTCCGCTCGTCGCCAACAGCAGGGCCGACCGGCTCGCCGGGCGGAATCCGGCCGCCGCAAGCACCGGTGCTAGAGCAGTCGGCTACAGATCTCCCGCGTCGCCCGCCGACTTGCGGAATCGCCCCAAACTCGGGCGTCCGGCTGCGGGAGTCCGCAGGAGCGCTTCCACTCTCCCGCAGCCTCGCATCGCGCAATCGCGTTAGACACTATGGAGGAGGTCCGACTCCTTCGGCGTCGAAGGTAGTCGGCACCCCCGCGCAGCGGGGTTGACGTTCGCGTCGAAGGTTCGAGCTTCGACGCGGGCCACATCTACGAGGAGGTACCGACATGCCTGACGGTATCCGTTGGGTCGGTCTGGACGTGCCGCGCGCGAGTCGACGCTCGCGATTTTTGATCAGGCGACGGGCGAGATTGTGACCAGGCGGGTGGTCGGTCGTCCGCACGAGCTGCTGCCGTGGCTGCGCGGCGTCGAGCGTCCGGCGCGGATGGTC
>JBKQKK010000304.1:0-7087 GCA_052147535.1 Solirubrobacteraceae bacterium
GCGAGCTGCAGGGCGCGGTGCAGGTACACGAACGTCTGATCGCTACGCACACCGATCGTCCGGCGAACGCCCGACCATCCAACCAGGCGAGCATCGAACTCGTACACCACTTTGGCCACGATCGGACCGTAGCGGCCGGTCCGGACGGACCGGCGCCCGGTTGTCTGACGTCCTCCGGCCGTGGTGCCCTCGCGGCGACCGTTCACGTCGTAGGCTTTTTCACCCCCGCGGGTTGCCCAGCGGGCCATAGCGACTTTCACGAACCTGCAGACGCAGAAGCTGTCACCTGGACGCTCGTCGCGGCTTCTCCTTCGGGCGCCGCTGGCAGCAAAAGCCAGCGCCACCACCTCGCGCCTGCTCCGGCGACGATGCAGCAGTGAGCGTCTGGCGCTCGCGGAAGTCGTCCGGCCGCTGTAGCTGTCGCCCGCGATGGTGCTCACGCGCGTAGAGTCAGCCCGGTGACCGACCGGTTCAGCGGCTGGATCAGCGCCTATGAGGCGGCGTGGCGTACGGAGGGCATTGGGACTCTGCGCGAGCTGTTCACTGCAGATGCGCCCTATCGGGCGGCGCCTTTTGACGATCCGCTCGTCGGGCTGGACGCCATCGCGCAGTTCTGGGAGGACGAGCGTGAAGGACCCGACGAGATCTTCACCCTGAACTTTGAGATCGTCGCTGCTCAGGGCGATACTGCCGTCGCGCGCGTGGAAGTCGTCTACGGCGCGCAGCCGAAGCGCATCTACCGGGACCTCTGGATCATCACGCTCACCAATGACGGACGCTGCTCCGCGTTCGAGGAGTGGCCCTTTCACCCCGGACAGGCGAGACAGGCGCGCACCGCGTTCGAAACGTGCCGGGTGGCACGCGGGCCGTAAAGGATCCGGGCGCCGCCGGCCGCACTTGAGCGGTACTGGATCCACGAAGCCTGGGAGGCCGGCACCGGATCCGTTTACAGACCCAGGCGTCCCGCTTCGGCCGAGCGGCCGGCACAAGCAAAGCGCGGGGCTGGCGGCCGCCTGGGCGACGAAGCGGCAGTGTGCCTGTCGAGCCGTCCCGGCCAGGGTGAGGGAACCAGCCAGTTGTCCGGCGTGCGGGTGGTCGACAATCGGCTCGTGACCGAGGTTCGCGACATCGCGCCGGACTGTGGGTGTGGAGCACGCCGCATCCCGACTGGACCTCGGACAGCGATTTTGATGGCCCGGTGACCTCCACCTGCGTCACGGTCTCGCCCACCCACCTGTCCACGCAACCCGCGTTTACCGTGAACTTTCTCGCCACAGAACGGTCTCGGCCCGAGCCCCGGCCGCGGCCGGCGCCTCGCGCCCATAACGTTCGACGCAATGACGCGTTCAGAGCGTTGGGTGTATCCGCGGGGGCTGATCGACCCACCGGGCGAGATCGCCCCGCCGCGCAGCCCGCTGCGTCTCTACGAGCGAGGGATCTGAGATCCCGCGGACCAGCATTGGGGGGAGCCAGACGGAATGCTCGAGATCTGCCTCGTGGACGTGCGTTGTTGGGTGCGGCAGGCTGAACGCGTGGCTGCGGGTGTCGCGTCTACTTCCGATAATGCCGACCTATCGGAAGTAGGAGGTGGGAGAGGGGCGTCGAACAGGGGCCTGTGGACGCTCGATCGCCAGCGCAGATCCTCGCGCGCGACCCGGCGCTGATCGACGCCCGCGAGCTCTTCGACCCGTTGCAGGCGTGGAGCCCGTCCTGCACGTCCTCGACGTCCAGCACGGCGAAGCGCGAGTTCTGCCTGGAGGTGCTGGTGAGCGGGAGGCGTGTCTGTGCAACGGCCGTTTGCACAATCGCGCTACGCGTTACTTTCTTCGTCGATCGCGTCCGGGTGGACGGCTGCCGCCGTCTCGACGATCTTGGTCAGCTCTTTGGCCAAGCCAGGCAGATCGGGGAGGGCGGGCTTCAGCTCGGCCGGGGCGCGCTCGGTGAGTGCCAGGTCGGCGGTGATGTATCGAGCGACGGCGACCGGCGTGTGGATCCCCCTGAGCGCCCACTCCGTGACGGTCTTGTTGCGGCCGGGGCAGAGTATCAGCCGATCGAGGGCTCGTGGCCCTCGCCGCGGTGCAGCTCGTCCAGCGCGTTGAGGTAGAAGTTCATCTTGCCGGCGAACTCGGGCTTGAAGTCCTCGATGTTCAGATCGATCACGACGAAGCGGCGGAGCATGTAGCTGTAGAAGGGGCTGCCGGATCCGGATTGAGCAAGGCAAAGGCAAGAAGGACCGCTACGTCCCGTTCCCCGCAACCTTCAAGGAAGCGCTCGCACTTCACATCGACGCGCACAGGCAGGCCGGCGCCAGCCACCTCTTCGAGTCGTCGTGGAAGAAACCCTACTCAGACCGCGGCGTGCGCAAGATCCTCGCCCGGTACGCCACCGTGGCCGGGATCGAGGGCCCGATCAGCCCCCACCGGCTCCGCCACTTCCTGTTCACGTGGCTGAAGACCCAGGGGATCGACGACGCGCTGATCCAGCCCTACTCAGGGTACGCCACCCGGAAATCGTTGGAGATCTACTCGCGGATCGCGCTCGCCGACGCCCAGCAGGCATACGATCAAGCGATCGGCCGATACCCCGTCTGAACCCATCGGCCATCTGGTTTCCATAACGCCTCTCGTTTGCGGCTGGTGACACGTTTCTTACCAACGACCCAAGTCCACAAGTCCGCGAGCACATCCGTATCGGTGTGGCATACTTATGGCATGGCTCGCACACGCTTGAGCACGACCGTCGACGCAGCGCTGCTGGACGGCGCTAGGCAGCTGCGATCCGGATTGAGTGATGCAGCGCTCGTCGATGAAGCGCTGGCGGCCTTGCTTGCCCGGCATCGCGCCAGCGAGATCGACGCCAGTTACGCCGTCTATGGCCGTTACCCGATCGACGAGCCCGATGCGTGGGGCGACTTGGCGTCGTTTTGCCGGGCTGCCGCCGCCTCATGAGCCAGACCCCGGCCCGGGGCGAGCTGTGGTGGTGTGAGTTGCCTGAGATCGGCAGACGTCCGGTCGTCGTTCTTTCTCGTGATGCCGCGATTCCGCGGCTTCGTCGGGCGCTGGTCGCACCCTGCACGACGACGATCCGGGCGCTTGCCAGCGAAGTGCTTCTCGACCCGGGCGAGGATCCAGTCCCGAAGCGGTCGGCGGTCAACCTCGATTCGGTCGAGAGTGTCTCAGTCGGCGTGCTGGTCGAACGACTCGGCCGGTTGGGGGACGCGCGAATGTGCGAGATCTGTGCGGCTTTGGGCGTCGCCGTCGACTGCCAAGCGTGACGCGGACGGTTAGCCACCGCCCCCGATGATCGTACTTTCTTCTGAGCGCCGGTCGACTGACCGCGACGGCTTCGGCGACATGAGGATCGCTCCGGCCGAACCGTATGCCGACCGCGCCGACGCACGAGCGAAGGTCGCCATTGCGATTCGCGGCGCGAGGCGTCGGGAGGGCAAAAGCAATCGTTGCGGACGGCCGCAGCTCGACGCTCGAGTTTGGGCGAAAGGGCAAGCGACGCGACCGGTGGTCCGACAAGCGCTGGGGGAGACGCATCCGAGAGTAGCCGTCATCCGCTCTTGGTGGCGCTCCACGAGCCGCCGCCTCGCGGCGTGTTGTAAGTCCCTGACATTGTGTTGCCGGCGACCGTTCCCGAATATGTGATCGCGGTCGAGCCGACCGTACCGAACCTGATCACGCTGCCGTTCACCGTTCCGTTGACCTTGTAGGTGGTGTGCGGGTTCGATAGGGCGATCGCACCGACCAGGGTTGAACCGGACTGGACCCACTCGAGCTTGAACGTGCCCTGGAAGGCACCGCTGTATCGACCGCTCCAGCTACCGCTCAATGGTCCCTTCGCGGTATTGGGTTTGAGCCCGGCGCCGCGCTGAAAGATCCCCGCTGCGGCGGCGAGCGCTCGGTCACCCGTCGCGCCCACGTCGATCGCGCAGCCGCCGAGCAGCGCCGCGTTCGTGACCTGCGCCTGGCGGCAGGCGTCCAGGCCGTCGGTCCGCTGCCGAGGGCTCAGACCCGCCAAAGAGATGACGCGGCGCGGGAACCCCTTCACGATATACGAGTATGTGTTCTTCCCGGGCGGGTAGACAAACAGCGACGCGGCCGGGGTGATTCGCCAACTCGCACCGAACTCGCCGATCACGACGTGCTGCAGACGTGGCGAGCCCACATCGACCCCGAACCCCTTGAACAGCGCCGCCGGGTAAACGAACCCATTGCGTCCGGCAAAGTCGTTGTTCGGGTTGCCATCATCGTTGCCGAGCAGTCCGGCCAACAACCCAGCCCGTCCGCGGCTCGGCTGCACTGAGATGTTCTCGCCGTAGTGGAGCAGTAGCCGATACACGACGGCCTCCGTACCGTCGGGCCACCGGACCGTGACGGTGCTTGGCGTGTAGCGGACGTTGCCGCCGCCGGGCAGCGCGAACGTCTGACCATTGCGCGGCGCGACGATCTGTTGATGATCGAGGTACAGCCTCAGCGCTCCGCTCTGGAAAATCTCCGGGGTGTCGTTGTCGACCTCCACCACGGAGCTGCCAACACGCATCGCAAACGCGGTGTTCATCGCCAAATCGGTGGTCACGAACGGACCGAAGCCCGGGAACGGCTGCAGGCGAGCCTGGATCTCGAGGTTGTCGACCATCGACTTCACGAGCGTGAACTCGCCTGTGGTCTGCAACCCATAGCCCACCCAGCCCGCCCTGCTGCCATCGAAGGTCGTGATATACGGATCGCCGAACGAGCCACCGGTTCCGCCCTGATTGCCGGATGGCGGCGGCGGCTGCTTGACGGGCTTGCAGAAGTGCGATAGCGGATACGAGATGAGAATCCCGCTCGTACCGGTGTCGGAGTCGCCGCTCAGCCCCAGCGGGAAGGCGGTGACGTTGCCGAGGGGCAGCGTCGGTGGCACCTGCCCCACGGTGTTCTTGGGGCACTGACACGTCTCGGACCCCATGCAAAACCAGGCGTTCTCCAGGTCCGTGTAGTTGTAATGCTCGCTCAGGCGCGCGTGTCCGGTGATCGAGACGTGCACGACGGGCTCGGTGGGACCCCCCAGGACCCTGTACTGCGATGTGGTCAGCGGCGGTGCGTCGACCTCCACGATCGGCATCACCAACAGGTCGGCCGTTTGCCGACCGCCTGCAAGCTGCGCCGCCGAAGGGGGACTGATCGGGCTTTGCATCTCCCACGGCACGGAGCCACTGACGCGAAAGACGCTGCTCCCCCAGTCCGTCAGGAACGCGTCATCGTCGCCACCGGCGAGATGCAACGCGCCCTGGCTACTGCCGACGTTGAGAATCGCCGGGATCGACGCCCACAGGTTCGGCACGACATCCTCGGCATGGCCCCAGAAGCCCACCGCGTCATACGAGCGCTCAAACAGCGGCGTGTGCGGTGTGTTGATGTACGTCTGGAGATTCCCCCCTCCGTGGAAGTAGGAGACAGGATCCACCGTGAGCGCCGCCCAGTCCGCCATACCCTCTGTAATCCATGCAGGCAGAGTCTTCCAGCCAGTGATGTCGCCCTGGAAGCAGTGAAACACCTCGTGCGCGAGGATCAGGTCCAACGGCGGCACGAACTCGACGTTTTGCTGCGACCCCACCTGCTGGCCAGCCGGCAGGACGCGGATACGACAAACCTGCGGATCCCCCACCACCGTGGTGTCCGCGTACGCGGAGCTGCTCTCCGTGGACTTCCCCGCCACGACCGGCAGCCCCAGCGAGTGCCCCAACAGAGCTTGGTAGATCTTCACGTACTTGTAAGCCTGCACCTGGATGGTGGGATCCGGCGTGAACCCTGGATCGCCGTAGTCGGCCGTGTGCGCCAGCGACCCGGCTGGACCTACCCCGAGCCGCCGCTGCACCACGCGTCGCTGCGCGCTGGTCAGCTGCCGCCAGTACGAGAGAACCCACTGCGCCGCCAGCGTCCCGGACGGAATGGTCGTTCGCCGTCCCGCCGGCGAGTGCACGCCTGGGAGCGACCCATAGACCACCGCAAATGCCTCCAGCGCGGTCCGCTTCGAGACCGTACCATTGGGCCCGATCTGGTCGAGCACCCTGCCCCACGCGGTGGTGGGCAGCGGAGAGCGCAGCAAGCCGTCGGCGAGGACCGCGTAAGCCAGCGCGAGCGCGCCCGGATCGCGAGTCCCCTCAAGCGCGATCACACCAATCCGCGCCCCGTCGCGCCACGCCACCACACGGCTCCGTCCGCGGGCCGACAAGTAGCTGATGGCGCCGTCCTTAACGGCCTTCGCATTATGCACGCGCTGCCAGGCGGACAACACCCGCCGGGCGACGCTCGCTGAACCGAACACGAACGCATCCGATCGGACTCGTCCGCCACCATCGGCCGCAGCCGAGGTCTGCAGCATCGCGTTATCGATCGCGGCAACGGGGCCACGCGCCAATCCGGCGGCAAGGTCCATGCGTCCGGTCCGTACCGGCGCCCCCACCGCATGCCAGCCCGGCAGATTGCTGGTAGAAAGCGTCAGCCCCACATCCGCCGCAGCCATCGGTACCACCACAACAAGCATCGCGGCAACGACCGCAATCGCGAAGATGCGTACCGACCTCATTGCCAATCCTGCGGGCCAAGCCTGACCGGTGGCAGAAGCACCAAACGATCCTCCCCAGCCGAAGCACCAAACGGCTCGCCCGAGCGTACACGAGAGCATGTCCGATCTCAAACGCTCCGGAGGCCGAACCGCTCGCTCGACGCCCCGGTCGGCTGAACTGGCGCCGCCTGTCCATGGCGAGTCTTATCGACCACCCGTTCGCCCCGCGGGCGTGAGGCAGCAAACGCCCTTCTCGCTGACGGAGAGTGCTCAGACGCAATCCACCCGGAAACCGTTATCGTGACTTTTCGTTCCGATGCTTCTCAACGGCCGGCACCCTGCCCGCAAGGCCTTGAGCTCTCTCGACACGCTGTCCGGGTGGCGGAGAGCCATACGAGGGTTTTGCAGGCTGGCTTGTGAATCCCGTCGGTGCATGAGCCGGTCCGAGCATGCGAAAGCGGGCCACCGTTGTGGTGGGCCCGGTGAGCATTGTCGGATGTCAGGTGTGGCTGGCGGGCTCCCGGGACGTAGG
>JBKQKK010000305.1:0-54729 GCA_052147535.1 Solirubrobacteraceae bacterium
CTCACCAGGCGTCAGACCGAACTCCGCCGCCTCCTGATCGATCTCCTGAATCTCCGTCGAGGACAGCGACAGCTCATCCGACGAACCGAGCAGCTCGTGCTCCGAGAAATCGTGCTCAAACATTTCACATCTCCTTCGGTCCTGACCGGATCCACCACCGCCCTCCAGTCGCTCGGTCCGCAATGAACCGGAGCTCCGGACGACCGGTGAAAGCACCAAGTCGATTTGCTTTACGCTGCGGAGCGTAGTCTCGCCCCCAGATCCGGTGAATCCTTAATCCGTGCCACGCGGCCGAGGTGTCGTCGGTCCACTGCGCGCGGCTGCGGATCTGGCTGGCGCGCCCGCGGATGACCCCGCCGTGCGAGAGCCGAGCGCCACACCGATCGCACAGCAGGCAAGCCAAACCGCCAAACCAAGCGCTTGGTAAGGCGGACGGCGGTTCAGAGCCTAGGCTGCGCTGGCAACACGTGCCGGAATGGGTGTCCGGACCGGTACACGTGCCAGACTTGACCGTCATGGGAGCCCACTTCCTCGTGTTCATAGGCGTTGCTGCAATCGTGATCGTGGTACCGGGTCCGGACACCGCGGTCGTCACCAAGAACGTCCTGTTCCACGGTCGGCGGGCCGCGCTCGGAACGTCTCTCGGGGTCAGCGCGGGGCTGTCGGTATGGACGATCGCGGCGGCGGCCGGCGTCGCTTCCGTGGTCCGTGCTTCTGCTGTCGCCTTCACCGTTTTGAAGCTGACCGGCGCGCTCTACCTGGTTTGGCTCGGGATCCAAGCCCTGCGCGCAGCCAGCCGTGAGGCAGTTGCTGAGCGCGTATCGTCAACGCCGGCGAGACCCGCCGTCGGCGCGCTCGGTGGCTTTCGCCAGGGCTTCCTCACCGACCTCGCAAACCCGAAGATCGGGATCTTCTTCACGAGCCTGCTGCCCCAGTTCGTCGATCCCGGACATCCGGTTTTGCTCCCATTCTTGGTACTCGGCGCCATATTCGTACTCATGACGGCGCTATGGCTGTGTGCCTACTGCCTAATCGCGGCGCGAGCGGCTGAGACGCTCAGGCGGCCGGCGGTCAAGGCAGTGGTCGACCGCGTTACCGGCGTCGTGCTGATTGCGATCGGGCTGGGCCTCGCGGCCGAGCATCGCTAACGACCGCCAGACCGCGATGCGAACTCACGTGCGCGACACAGTCTCCGGCACGGGGCAACCGATACGTCTAACTGGGCGCCCTCAGACGTCCAGATCCAGCATTACCCGAAGCCGATCTGCGCGACTATCACCAGCCGGGCAACTCGAGTGAACTCGGTGCAACCCTCGAATTCCGTTACAACCGTTCAACTGTGGACCGATGGCGCCTGCTCGGGGAACCCGGGCCCGGGCGGTTGGGCTGCGTTGCTAGTTTCGGGTGCGCGCGAGTGCGAGCTCAGTGGTGGCGAGCACAGCACGACGAACAATCGGATGGAGCTGACTGGCGTCATCGAAGGGCTTCGCGCGCTGACCCGTTCCTGCCGGGTACAGGTGCATCTGGACTCGAGCTACGTCATGCACGGTTTCACCAAAGGGTGGCTCGTCTCCTGGCAGGCGAATGGCTGGCGCACCGCTGCGAAGAAGCCAGTCAAGAACCGCGATCTTTGGGAGCAGTTGCTGGCCGAAGCCTGCCGGCACGAAATCGACTGGGTGCTCGTCAAGGGCCATAACGGCCTGAAGCTGAACGAGCGCGTCGACGCGCTCGCAGTCGCGCAGCGCGACGTGCACGCGCGCCGCTAGCCGCCAACGGCGCTGGACGGTTCCGCGAATAACGATGTTGTGATCGGCGCCGCAGCGAGGACGATCCCTCCCCTGCTCGATCCGTCAAGCACCACGACCGCTGACGCTAGCGGCCGTCTGTCTGTCTCTTTGCGTCCGGTTCTTAACGGTTTGAGTCGGTCGCTTGGTTTGTCTTGACGGGTCGGGGTTGGTCTGGTCAACTGATCGGACCCTCAGGTCCAGTATGAGTACGAGCCGTGCAACCACGGCGTCTGCTCGAGACCGATTGCTGAGGGCAACCACCAACAATAAGGAGACGCGATGCGCTTGCTTTCACGCATGTCGCTGCCGTTCGCGCTGCTCACCCTGGCCCTGGCTGGGCCGGCAGTGGGATCTGCGAGCGCGCATGGCCCGTCCGACGTGGTCGGGCACGTATATCTCAACGACAACACCGCGGGAACCAACACGATCGCGGCGTTTGATCGTCACGCTGATGGCACCTTGACGCCGCTGCCCGGCTCTCCGTTCTCGGCGGGCGGTGCCGGCCTCGGGAAGGGCCTCGCATCGCAGGGTGCACTTCAGATCTCCGACAACGGGCGCTATCTGCTGGCTGTCGATGCCGGGAGCAACCAGATCTCGGTGCTGAGAATCAGGCACGACGGATCGCTCCGGCTCGTACGCGGCGGCCCGGTCGCCTCGGGCGGTACCGAGCCCGACAGCATCGCCGTACATGGACAGCTCGTGTACGTCGCCAACGCCGGCGCCGGCGGAAGTGACTACACCGGCTTCATCCTCGGTCGCCGAGGTCACCTTTACCCGCTCCCCGACTCGACCGTCGCGTTGCCTGACACGTCAGCGCCTGGCGATATCCTGTTCAACAGCGATGGCACCAAGCTCGTCGGCACTGAGGTCGGCACATCGCTGATCGACAGCTTCCGCGTCGGCTGGAACGGCCTTGTGACCGCGGCGCCGGGCTCGCCGTTCACAGCGCAAGGGCTTGGCCCGTTCGGCAGTCAGTTCCGTCCAACAAATCCAAATCAGCTGTTTGTGACAAACGCCCACAATGGCACCGGCCCCAACAACGTTGGCCTCGGGACAGTATCGGCGTTCAACGACTCCGCCAACGGCACATTGTCGTCGATCGGATCGTCCCCGTTCGCCGATCTCCAGGTTGCCCCCTGCTGGTTGGTGATCAGCCACGACGGCGGGTATCTGTTCGCCGTGAACACCGGATCCGGCGCGATCTCGAGTTACTCGATCGCCCTTGGTGGGACGTTGACGCTGGTTGGCAGCACGCCGGTCGGGCACACCGGTGGCGTTGGCGCGGTCGACCCCGGGCTGAGCCCCGACGACCGCTATCTGTACGTCAACGAGACCAGGATCGACTCGGTCGGCATGTTCGCTGTCAACGGCGGCAACCTGACCGAGCTAGCCGGCTCGCCGATCTCGCTGCCCGCCGGCGCGACGCCTGCAGGCATCGTCGTCAACTAGCGCCTCCGCCGAAGCTCACGCCCGCCCGCAATCGCACGAGCTGGGGGCACCGACAGCTCCCAGCTCATGCACCGCGCTGTTCTCGCGACGATTACGTCGGTGCGTCTGTGCGCGCCGGCAGGCACAAGACAGGCACGCCGAGGACCTCGCTTGCTTTGGCGATGGCTGAAACTCCTTTGCCGAACCTCCGTTCGTCCGTCGCCGGGCCCGAGCGTCTAGATGGCTTCCATCGCCTTGCCGACGCCGGCGCGCATCTCGTCGACGTTCATCACAGGCGCGAACGTGATTTTCGCGTCAAGGCCCAGAAAGAACGGCTCCGCCGCCGACGGTATCCCACTTGAATCGGCCATGTCGAAGAAGATCAGAGCGGTCCGCATTCCTTCCTCGGAGGTGAAGTAGGCGGCTTCCGCCTTCAGTGCGTCAAGTGCCTTCCCCACGATCTGCGGCAGGCTGCCGTCCTTAATCGCAGCGTTTCCAGCCTCGGTCGGAATCTGAACCTTCATGAGCACTCGCATGTCTAGCCTCCCTCGTGGGTTACACCCATTTCGTACCGAGCCGACGCAACCAGCATCAGAAGGACCGCGGCGCACAGAGCAAAGCGCCCCGGCCGCCTAAACCAGCCGCAGCCGCTCGCACGGCGATCCTATATCGTCGGCCGCCCGTCGGTCAATGGCCGCGTGGGCGCAGCCCAGGGGACCGTGGCTATCGTGCAGCCGCGTGCGTCTATGCGAACGTGTCGAGGCCGGAAGTCACCTGGGTAGCATCCGCACTCAGCGGATTCGTAGTCGACGAGGAGCTACTCCCGTCCAGGGCCGCAAGCAGTGTCGAGGCCGACGACTGCTGGGTGCTCGAGCTGGCACCGCCATGACGGTGGTGGTGGCCGCCGGCTCCTGGAGTGCGATTGGCGATGTTCGTGGTGAGCTGCTGCAGCTGCGAACCTGACGCGGTGGAGCCGTTCTGTGTCAGCGCTGTCGAGATCGACTGCGCGAGGGTCTGCTGGGAAACGCCCTGTGTCTGCGCGATCGAGTTCAGGCTCTGGCCGGATTGCAGCTGCTGTTGCAGGGCGCTGGTGCTCAGGCCGAGCGTGCTGGAGACGGAGTTCAGCACGTTCTGCCAATTGCTCTGCGCGGAAGGCGATTGCTGCATTGGCGAGATGCTTGAACCGTCGATCGGGGTAACGGACATGGGTCTCCTTGCGTCGTCGGGCCTGTGCCCCCTTAATCGAGCACACCGCCGGGAAACTGAGCTGCGCAGCGTAAGAGTTCTCTAAAGTCGCCCGCGTCAATCGGCTGCTGTAGCGGACCTGCGAGCCGTCCAGGGGAGCCCGTTGCAGCCTCAGTCCGCGCTGTGAGCGATACTTGAAGGGTGGCCGAACTCAACGTGCTGGGAGGAACCCTCGCGTCGTGTGGCGCCGACCCCGTGACCGGCTTCTTCCGTGACGGCTGCTGTCGCACCAGTCCTGAGGACTTCGGCAGCCACACGATCTGCGCCGTGGTCACCGCCGAATTTCTCGAGCACCAACAGCGGATCGGCAACGACCTCATCACGCCTGTGCCTCAGTACCGTTTTCCGGGGCTCAGGCCTGGCGATCGGTGGTGCGTGACTGCGGCCAACTGGCTGCGAGCGCACCTGGATGGCGCCGCGGCCTACGTCGTCCTCGCGTCCACTCACCAGCGTGCCCTCGAGATCGTTCCGCTCGATGCTCTCCGCGAGCACGCGGTCGACGTCCCCGCAGACCCGGGACCGCTCGGAAGCTGAGCTGAGCGGTTCCGCATCGACGGAAGCGACACTGCTCGGCATCGTGACTCTCCCGTCCTTGAAGGATCTTTCGGACGGCCAATGAGCCCAGCGCCAAAGCGCCAAAGAGCCAAGATTTTGCAGGGATTTCTGAATGGGCCGTGGAGGACTCGAACCTCCAACCTTGGGATTAAGAGTCCCCTGCTCTGCCAGTTGAGCTAACGGCCCTCGATGATCGAGCGATGTTACCCGGGCGGGCGCCCGCGGAGCGCGCTCAGCACTCCTGGGCGACCACCGGTGATGTCTTGGCGGCGTTGAGCAACTGCTTGACGGTCAGTCGCTGCAGCGGGGATGTCAGGCTCACGGCCTTGGCTGCGGCCAGCGTGGCCTTGCGCGTCTGCTTGGCGGCATCGGCGGAGGCGGCAAGGCATTCGAACCCCTTCGCGACGTTAGGCTGCGCCAGCGTGTACATCTCCCACGCGTTAGCCTCGCCGCCGTAGTCGGCAAGCTGGGCGTAGGCGCGCGCAGCGTAGATCGCGATGTCGGCGTTCGGGGAGTCGGTGAGAGCCTCATATCGAGCCCAGGAGTTGGTCACGTCGCGCAGCTGGGCCTTGCCAGCGGCGGTGTAGGTGTTCGTCGTGGAGTCGTAGTTGTTCCCCTCGCCAGCGGCCGTGTACTGAGCTTGCAAGAGCGCAGCCCATGCCGCCGTGCTGTTGGGCTGCTCCTTGACCGCTTTCTCCGCCGTCTTCATCGCCTGGCTGACGGCCTGGTTCTGCCCGCTGCTTGAGCCGTTGTTGGTGAAGGCGTTCAGCAGCCCGCCGCTGCTGCCGGTGCCGACGCCGACCAGCAGCAGGCCACCCACCATGATCAGGGCGAGCCCGAAATAGATGAATTGGACTGTGCGGCGCCTACCGCGACTGCGTAGATCGAACAGCATGTGATGGGCCTTCGTGGATGGACTACGTGATGTCGAGACTTGAGCCCGCCTGTTTGAACTCTATGGCGGCGCGCTTGGCGTCTCGGCGGTCGACGATCTTCAACATGACGATACTGGCGAGAAAGAGCAGGATGAGAGGTAGCGTCTCGAACGACATCGTGACGGGATCGACCCCGGGAAGTGCCGCCGCGATGATGGCGATCAGAACCACAGCGTAGCGCCAGTGCTTCGTGAGCGTCCTGGCGGTGATCACGCCGAGCCGCTGCAGCCCCAGCAGCACCAGCGGAACCTGGAAGGCGGCGCCGATGCCGATCATCAGCAGCATCTCGAACCTGTAATAGGTCTTGGCCTGAACGAGGATGTCGAAGTTCTGGCTGTTGTAGCCCTGCAGGAAGTGGACGGCCGGCGGCAGTATCAGGAAATACGCGAACACCGCGCCGGCGGCGAACAGCGTCGGCGCCGCGACCATCACGGGCGTTGCGATCCGCCGCTCGTTGCGGCTTAGCGCCGGAACGACGAACGCATAGAGCTGGTAGAGCAGCACCGGCAGCGCGATCATCAGTGAGAAGTAGCCGACCACGATTAGCGTGGTCGTAAACGACTCGCCGACGCCGATCGTGATCGGCTTAACCTGGTTGGAGACGGACCTCGGCAGTGCCTTGGCCGCTTCGGCGGCCCCGTTGGCCATCACCAGCTCGTCTTTGCGTACAGCCGCCGAAAGCGCCGGGTCGTGCGCCAGCGCGTACGCCCCGATCTCGATCATCGCCAGGCCGTTGTGGAGCTTCGCGGCCGCAGACGGCTCGGCGGCGAGGCCGCCGCTGCGCGCCGCCGTCTGCGTCTGCGGGAGCGCGCGGTTGAGCACTTTGATCAGGGCGTTGTTCTGCCAGAAGCAGGCACAGAACGCGACGAACAGCACAGCTGTGCAGACGATCAGCCGTGAGCGCAACTCGTCGAGGTGCTCGACGACGCTGAGCCTGTCGTCGTGGCCGATCGGCGTCAGGCGCTTCAAACGTGTACTCCGTACTGTCGGCGCTTACGAATTGCGCTCAGACGGCGAGCCGGCTCCTTGAGCGGCGTCACCACCTTCTGGCAGCTGCGGCTGTCCGTTCGCGTCCGGGGACGCGGCGCCGGAGATTCCCGCCTTGAATTCCTTGACTCCCTCGCCGACTCCGCGGCCCAGCATCGGCAGGCGTTTGGGAGCGAAGAACAGAACCAAGATGATCAGGACGACGATGCCGTCGGCCAACGGATTATGAAACATGCCGGATCGCCTCTACATTCGGGGAACAGAAGGTTAGCGGTCCGCTGGGCCAATCTGTAAAAAACGCCTGATGACCCGCACCGCAGGCGCGACGCGCGCCGCCTAGAGCTCTCGTCCAGTTTCGACGCGGGGCGCCTAAAGCCATCAGGGGTGGCCGCCGATTAAAGCTCACAGAGCGGGCAACAGACAATGATTCCGAACAACAACGAAGACCACGCCGTGCGACGCATCGTGCTGCCCAGCGGCCGCTGCATCGAGGTCGTGCGGTTCACAGAGACGGTCAAGGAGGCGCGGCAGCTGCACATCTGTCCGCTGTGCGCCTCGAATCTCGTGCAGCCGATCGCATGGTCCGCGCAGCCGCAGGCGCGCTGGCAGCTGACCCTCGAGTGTCCGAACTGCGGTTGGACGGAGGAGGATGTCTACGAGCGCTCGCAGGTCGAGGCCCTGGAGGACAAGCTCGACGACGGTCTGTGCAAGATGATCGCGGATCTGCAGCGCCTCGTGAAGGCGAACATGGCGGACGATGTCGAGCGGTTCGTCTCGGCGCTCCTCGCCGATCAGATCCTCCCCGAGGACTTCTAACTCTTAGCGCTCCCGCGGGCGTTACGCTACGCGTAACGCTCGAACTCTTAGGGCTCCCGCGGGCGATCGGCTACGCGTAACGCTCGACGACGCCGTCCGCGACCAACTCGAGCGCTGTGCGCTGGCCCTCGGGCAGCAGCGGCAACGCCAGCTTGGCCTCAGCGACCATTCCCAGCGCACGTTCCTTGGCGAGCCGCAGCGCATCGGTCGCCGCGATAGCGTCGCACACCTCGGCGGCCTGATCGGCCGCCCGGATCGCGCGCAGGTCCAACCGCATCAGCCTCTCGGAGCTCGCCCGCGCCAGGATCAGCGGCAGGGTCACGGTTCCGTCGAGCAGGTCGGCGCCGCGCGGCTTACCGGTCCGCTCCGGCGGACCGGTGATGTCAAGCACGTCGTCGAGCAGCTGGAAAGCGAGCCCGATCTGCTCGCCGAACGCGCCCAGCGCCGTCATCTGGCCGCCACCGCACAGCGCCCCCAGCTCGCAGGCAGCGCGGAACAGGACGGCGGTCTTCAGCCGGCAGCGATCGAAGTAGCGCTCCTGGCTGACCTCGATGTTCCACGCGTCGGCGCGTTGCAGCAACTCTCCCGCGGCGAGTTGCGAGCTAGCGTGCGCGAGCCGGCGCACGGGCTCGATGTCGCCGCCGCCGGCCAGCTCAGCGAAAGCCCGCGAGAACAGCAGGTCCCCAGTGGCGGTTGCGTGCAGCCGTCCAGCCGTCGCCACGACCGTCGGCCGTCCGCGTCGCAGCGACGCCGCGTCGAGCACGTCGTCGTGCACGAGCGTCGCCGCGTGCACCAGCTCGACAGCCACGCCGGCGTGCACGAGCGCGTCCGACTCGCGCGCGGGAACTCCCGCGGCGAGGCAGACCAGCAGCGGACGCAGGCGCTTACCCCCGGCCGAGATCGTCGCTTGCGCGTGGCGGGCGAGGATCAGGCCGTGATCGCCGGTCAGCGCCGTCATCCGTTGCTCGACCCTGCGCATCACGGCTGCGACCTCGGCGCCACCGGCATCGACGACTGCTGCAACCGCCGCCTGGCTCTGCCCGCTCATGCTCCAACGGTACCGACGTGCAGGGCGATGATGCCCCCAGCGGTCAGGATGTAGCGGATCTCCGAAAGTCCGCAGCGAGCCATCGTCGCGGCGAGCTCACGCGGACCGGGAAAGCGGCTAACGGATCTCGGCAGGTACGAGTAGGCGGCTTCGTCGCCCGCCAGACGGCCCAGAACGGGAACCGCACGATCGAACCACAGCTTGAAGAAGACCGAGAGTGGGGGGTGCTGTGGTGTGGTCATTTCGAGGATCACGACGCGACCGCCCGGCTTGACGACGCGTGCCAGCTCCTCGCACCCGCGCTCTAGGTCCGCGAAGTTGCGTGCGCCGAAACCCACCGTAGCGGCGTCGAACTCGTCGTCTGCGTAGGGTAGCGACAGCGCGTTGGCCTGCTCGAAACGAACTCGCGCGGCGCGCACCGGATCTCCGTGCCCTGCCGCCTTCTCACGCGCGATCGCCAGCATCCGCTCGGAGAAGTCAGCGCCCACGACGGTCCCGTCCGGCGCCACCCTTCCGGCTAGCTCAAAGGCGAGGTCGCCCGTCCCGGTCGCCACATCGAGCACGCGTCCCCCGCTCCTGAGCCCCGCGAGATCGGCCGCGCGCCGGCGCCACTGATGGTGCAGTCCGGCCGTCATCACCGAGTTGAGCAAGTCGTACACGCCGGCGATCCGGTCGAACATCGCCCGCACCTGGGGCTCGGCGAGCGTTCCGCGCGCTGCGTCTGGAGCTGAGCTAGACATCAGCGCGACGATCTTGCCATGGACGCCCCGCTGGGCGTGTTACTGGAGCTCTGAGATGAAGTTGACCAGCGCGTTGAACTTCGCCGGGTTGGTCTCGGCGAGCTGCTTGAACGACGGCATCGGAGGCGTCGGGTTGCGCAGCGTCTCGGAGATCGCCCCGGGCCTCAGCTCCTCGCCGATCTTCGTCAGGACCGGCCCTGGCCCATTGTTTCCGTTGTCGCCGATCACGTGGCAGGCGAGACAGCCGGACTCGCCGACGACGATCTCACCCTCCTTGAAGAACGCCGCCTCTTGCGCGGTCAGTCCCGACGGTGGCGCCAGCGCGACGCTGTTCGGGGAGCCGGTGCTGGCCCCCGAATAGGTCAGGAACGCCATCGCCGCGATCGTCGCGAGACCCGCCGCGAGCGCGATTGGGCGCCGCTCGATCCGCCGCTCGGGTCCGCGATCGTAGAGCGGTAGCAGGAACAGCAGGATCATGCACAGAGTCGGAACGCCGATCGTCGCCAAGGGCGTGAACTTCGGCATGTTCTTCATCACGCGAAGAACTTCGAAAAGGAAGAAGAAGTACCAGTCCGGGCGCGGCACGTAGGTGGTCGTCGTCGGGTTCACCTTCGGTCCCAGCTCGGCTCCGAACATGAGCGACAGGAAGATGATCACCGCCATCACGATCACGGCCATGATCGAGTCCTTGGCGACCGCGTACGGGAAGAACGGCTTACCTTCGTTCTTCAGGCTCGAGTACTCGCGGAGGTAAGCCTCTTTCTCTGCCTGGTTCATGAGCTCCTCACCGACCTCACACCTCGACCTTCTCAGGCGGCGTGGTCTCCTTGGCGTGGATCCATGGCGGCGCGGAGATTCCGAGCTTCGTCACGAGGTACAGGTGAACGCCGATCAGCGCGGCCATCAGGCCGGGGATCAGCATCATGTGGATCGAGTAGAAGCGCGACAGCGTGGTGGCGCCGAACTCCGGTCCTGCTCGAAGGAAGTCAGACAGGTAGGGACCGAGGAACGGAGCCGTGCCGTTGATGTTGACGCCGACGATCGTCGCCCAGTAGGCGCGCTGGTCGAACGGCAGCAGGTATCCGGTGAAGCCCTCGGCCATCGTCAGGATCAGCAGCACGACGCCGATGATCCAGGTCACCTCGCGCGGATACTTGTATGCGCCGAAGAAGAAGACGCGCCCTAAATGCAGAAAGATCAGGATGATCATCACCGAGGCGCCCCACTTGTGCATGCCGCGCACGAACTGTCCGAGGAACGCGTCATCGGTGATGTAGCGCACCGACTCGTAGGCTCCCCCGTTCACGTTCGGGTTGTAGTACATCGCCAGGAATACCCCCGTGACAGCCTGGCTGAGAAACGCGAACAACGTTGCCGACCCGAACGTGTAAGCCCAGTTGATCCCCTTCGGCACCTTCCGGAACAGCATCCAGCGGATGCCGCCGGACAGAGAAGTGCGCTCGTCGATCCAGTCGACGACCGTGACGCCTGCCTCGGCCGCGGTCAGCTTCTCCTCGGCTTCGCCAGGCTTGCGCGGCTTTGGCCGCAGTGCGTCGGGCAGTGGAAGTGTGGGCAGCTTGGGCATCGAAATCAGGGGGTCTGGGGTGGCTGGATGGTCGAGACAGGCGGTCTGACCGAAGTGTCGAACCGCGGGGGATACAGGATCGGGCCGATCCCGTCGAGCGGCTCGCCCGGGTCGCGCGGCGAGTACGACTGCAGCTCGCTGTTGACCGAATAGCGCGGCCCGATGTAGACGTAGCCGAACTTCTCGTAGGTCCAGAAGCGGTCCAGGGGACGCACCGGCGGCCCACCCGCGACCTCGCCGCGGAAGTTGTAGACGCCGCCGTGGCAGGGGCAGATGAAGCGCTCAGCCGCCTGCACGTAGCGCACGGGGCAGCCGAGGTGCATGCAGCGAGACGAGAGCGCGATCCACTGGTTGTACTCGGTGGCGGGCTCGGTGTCGATCGCCGGGTTGCGGCGGCGCACGTACGCGATCGTGTTGCCGACCTCGCCGACTCCCTCGACGATCACGAGCACCTTCGTCACGTAGGTGAGCTCATTGAAATCGGCCGGTACGCCGATCGCCTGCCACTGGAACGGCACGCGGCTGGCGACGGGGCCGATCGCGAAGCCGAGCGCCGGCAGCGCGAACGACGCGGCTGCGACCAAGCCAGCGCCCTGCGCGCTCAGATTCATGAAATTTCTGCGGGTGACGGTCTCGCCTTCGAACGCGCCCGGCATCTTCCGGTCGACCGTGTACTTGGATTTCGGTTTCTTTCGATCTGCCACTTGGTCTCTACTGTCCGCTGGGTGCTTGGCTTCGACGCGTAAGCCTACCGCCAACGTGCACATCGAGTGCTGGCCGCGAACGCTACCTGTTAGCGCCTTTGATCGTCGCGCAGAGCGCCTGCGCGCATCGCGCCAGCAGCGCATCGCAGCGCCTGCGCTGCGCCGGCGACCTGTGACCGCGCGAGCGCCTTGGCGGCCGCGTGCTGGTCGTTAGCTCCCCAGCCGACGGCGGTGGTGCCCGCCTGCCAGGCTGCGTCGGCCAGCTCCGTGTCGCCGGCGGCGTGGGCTGCTGCCACCAGCGAGATCATGTCGGCCAGCTCCGCGGTCGCCTCGAGGTCTCCGAGCTCCGCGAGCGTCACCAGGCCGCGCGCGTAGAGCAGGTCGCCTTGCAGCAGCTCGAGGTCGGGATCGTCACCGTGCACGCCGTAGTGCAGCCGCACGCCCTCGCCGATGTCCGCGAGCAACTGCCCGTAGTGCGCTTCGCGGCCGGCGGCGCGCGGGCCGCTCGCGGCGAGCTTCGCGTAGTTCACGAGATCGCCTCGAAGGCCGCCGCGGCGGCCTGCGCAGTCTGCGCGAGGTCGGCGTCGGTGTGCGCCAGCGAAGGGAACCATGCTTCGAACTGCGAGGCCGGCGGGTACACGCCGCGTGCGAGCAGCTCGCGACACCAGGCTCCGTAGGCGGCGTGATCGCACGCTGCAGCCTGCGCGTAGCTGGTCACGGCCTGCGGTCCATGCTTGCGGATGCGGGTCGAAGTGAAGAATGGCGTGACGAGCCCCGGGACCGATTGGACCACGAGCTCCCGGCCTGCGCTCGCTGCGGCTTCGCGCAGCCCGGCGGTCAGCGTCTCCGTCACGCGCGCAAGGCGCACATACGCCTCGCCGTCGAGCGCGCGCAGCGTGACCAGCGCAGCGGCCACCGCCAGCGGGTTTCCTGACAGCGTCCCCGCTTGATAGACCTCCCCGGCCGGGGCCACCTGCGCCAGCAGCTCACGCGAGCCACCGAAGGCGGCGGCCGGCAAGCCGCCGCCGACGATCTTGCCGAGGATCGTGAGGTCCGCCCTGACGCCGAGCAGCTCCTGCGCGCCACCGCGCGCTACGCGGAAGCCGCTGATCACCTCGTCGAGGATCAGCAGCGCGCCGCCGCCGTCGGCGCGCTCGCGCAGCAACGCCAGGAAGCCCGCCGCCGGTGGGACGACGCCCATGTTCGCGGGAATCGGCTCGGCGATGATCGCCGCGAACCGGTGGCGGTCGGTCGCCTCGCGCAGTGCATCCGCGTCGTTCCAGGGCACGATCACGGTGGCGCTCGCAGCTGCTGCCGGCACGCCCGGGCTGGAAGGGATTCCGTGGGTCGCGAGGCCCGATCCCGCCTGCGCAAGCAGCCCGTCCACGTGGCCGTGATACGCGCCCGCGAACTTGAGGATCAGCTCGCGGCCGGTGGCGGCGCGCGCTAGGCGGATCGCGCTCATCGTCGCCTCGGTGCCCGAGGAGGTCATGCGCAGCATCTCGACCGAGGGGATCCGGGCGGCGATCTCGGCGGCGAGCTGCACCTCGCCCTCGGTGGGCGCGCCGTAGGAGGTCCCGCGCGCGGCGGCGGCGGCGACCGCGGCGACCACTTCCGGGTGCGCGTGCCCGAGCACCAGCGGTCCCCACGAGCAGACCCAGTCGACGTACTCGTTCCCGTCCACATCGGTCAGCCGGGAGCCGCTGCCGGAGGCGATGAAGATCGGGTCCCGTCCGATCGAGCGCATTGCGCGCACAGGCGAGTTGACGCCGCCGGGGAGCACCCTCAGCGCGCGCTCGTACAGCTTGTCCGAGCGGCTCGTGTCAAAGCCGGTCAACGGCGGCCTGTCAGCTCGTCGTCGAGGTGGTGCGCTCATCGTTCGGGCAGCCATCGCGCCGCGTCCTTGGCGTGGTAGGTGATGATGATGTCAGCGCCCGCGCGGCTGATCGCGGTGAGCGTCTCGAGCACCGCGGCCCGCTCGTCGAGGTAGCCGGCGCCCGCGGCCGCCTTCAGCATCGAGTACTCGCCACTGACGTTGTAGGCCGCGAGCGGCAGCTCGGTGCGCTCCTTCACAGCTCGGATCAGGTCTAGGTAGGGCAGCGCCGGCTTGACCATGACCATGTCGGCCCCCTCCTCGATGTCCAGTCGCACCTCGCGCAGCGCCTGTGCCCCGTTGCCGGGATCGATCTGGTAGCTGCGACGGTCTCCGAACGCCGGCGTCGAGCCGGCCGCCTCCCGGAACGGGCCGTAGAAGGCGGAGGCGAACTTCGCCGAGTACGCGAGGATCGGCGTCTCGATGTGGCCATGCGCGTCGAGCGCCGTTCGGATCGCACCCACCCGTCCGTCCATCATGTCGCTCGGAGCGACGATGTCCGCGCCGGCACCGGCGTGTGAGATCGCGGTTCGGGCGAGCAGCTCGAGCGTCGCATCGTTGTCGACGGCGCCGTCTGGGCGCAACACGCCGCAGTGGCCGTGGTTGGTGTACTCGCACAGGCACACGTCGGTGATCACGAGCAGCTCGGGATGCGCCTGCTTGATCGCGCGCGTGGCGAGTTGCACGATGCCTTGATCGTCCCAGCCGGAGGAGCCCTCCGGGTCCTTGGTCGTCGGGATCCCGAACAGCAGCACGGCGGGGATCCCGAGCGTCAGCGCTTCCCCGGCCTCGGCGACGGCGGCTGCGATCGACAGGCGCGCGATGCCCGGCATCGCTTCGATCGGCTGGCTGTGCTCGAGTCCCTGCGCGACGAACATCGGATAGACAAACGCCGACGTTGACAGCCGCGTCTCGCGCACCAAGGTACGCAGCGCGCTCGTCGCACGGAGCCTGCGCATCCGGGTTTGCGGAAACGACATAGGACGGTCAGGATACCGGCGCCTCTGCGGTACGCTGCTGATGTGTCCAACATTCAGAAGCGTGGCAATTACACACCGCGTCGAGCCCGTGAGCAGCGCGCCTACCGCCTGGTTGTGACGGGCGGCGTCGCCGGGACGGTCGGCGTGGTGGGCTTGGTCCTGTCGTTCGTCGGCCTGATCGGCGCGGGTATCCCGATCGTCGCGATCGTTGTTGCGCTGGTCTGCCTGGTGATGTTCCGCAGCATGACCTCGGCGCCCTAGCCAGCGCAGCGGCCGGGCGTTTCAACGGGGGTTGGCGGGGCGCAGGCCGCGCTAGCGGAGCGCCTGGCGCTGCGCCGGGAGCGCCTGCGCGGAGGGCAGCAACAACGGTGCCGCCAGGATCGTCTGGCCCCACACGTCATGCGCGAGCCACTCGTCGAGCGCGTCCGCCGGCAGCGGCCTCGAGATGTGGAACCCCTGGATGAGGTCGCAGCCGAGTCGCGACAGGTGCGCGAGTGTCGCTCCGTCCTCGACTCCCTCGGCGATCACTTTGAGCCCCAGGTCGTGGCCGAGATTGACCGTCGAGCGGACGATGATCAGGTTGCTCTCGTCTTGGAGCATCTGCGTGACGAACGACTTGTCGATCTTTAGCTCGTCGATCGGGAGGCGCTTGAGGTTCTGCAGAGACGAATAGCCGGTTCCGAAGTCGTCGACCGAGATCCGCACGCCGAGATCGCTCAGACGGACCAGCGTGGCGAGTGCTCGGTCGGGGTCGGACATGATCATGCTCTCGGTCAGCTCGACCTGCAGCGCGCCCGGAGCGAGCTCGTGGGCGCGTAGCAAGCGCTCGATCTCGGTCGGCAGGTCGTGGTCCAGCAGGTTCCGGACCGAGAGGTTCACCGCGACAGACAGCTCGTGGCCGGCGCGCCTCCAGGCGGCGCACTGTGCGATCGCCTGCTGCAGCACGTGGCGGGTGAGCGGGCCGATCAGGCCGGTCTGCTCGACCGTGCCGATGAACGCGCTCGGCAACAGCACGCCGAACGTGGGGTGCTGCCAGCGCACGAGTGCCTCGACACCGTGAACGCGCAGGTCGCCCAGCCCCACCTGAGGCTGGTAGTGGACGATCACTTCGCTCGAGTCGATCGCGCGGCGCACATCGCTGACCAGGTTCAACCGGCGCAGGGAGTGATGGTCCTGCGCTGGGGCGAACAGCGCGCAGCCGCTCTGTGCGGTCTTGGCTGCATACATTGCGATGTCCGCGCAGCGCAGCAGCTCGGTCGGGTCGCGGCCATCCAGCGGGAAGCGCGCGATCCCGATGCTCGCGCCGATCTCGAGCGACAGATCGTCGACGGTCAGCGGACGCTGGACGAACGCGAGCAGTCGCTGCGCCACCTGGCTGTAGGCGCCGGGGTCTGTGGTGCGGGGCGAGAGGATCGCGAACTCGTCGCCGCCGAGGCGCGCGACGAACCCGTCCGCGCCGACGCAATCCCGCAGTCGCGGCCCCAGCTGCTGCAGGAGCTGGTCGCCGTAATGGTGGCCGAGCGTGTCGTTGACCTCCTTGAAGCGGTCGAGATCCATCAGCATCACCGCGAACATCCCGCCGCCGTCCCCGGCCTCGATCTGCTCGTTCAGCCTGATGCGGAAGGACTCGCGATTCGGCAGGCCCGTGAGGTCGTCGGTGGTCGCCATCCGTTGCAACTCCTCGGCGCGTCGCTGGGACAGCAGCAGGGCGCTGACGAGGTACTGGAAGATAACCAGGACCAGCACGATCAGGACTAGCACGATCGTGCCCAGCTGAACGACAAGGTAAACGGCGACCAGCGTCAGCAGCGCTGAGAACAGCTGCGATGGGAGGATCGGCGCGAGCGCTTCGGTCGCCTTGCGCCGCAGCGATCCGCCGTCGAGCCAGCACTGGTAGCCGGCGATCGCGGCAAAGTTCAAGGTCAGCGCAAGTACGAACTCCAGAAACACGAGCAGGTAGTAGCCGGCCGTATGCTGGCCGTCATGGGAGATGCGAACGGCGGCATGGAACCACAGACCGGCGGCCAGCGGGAACCAGGCGAAGGTCGCGAGGTTGTTGCGCAGGTAATGGCCTGCCTCGCGCGAATGCAGCCAGCCGACCAGGATCGAGAGCACGGCCACAACTGCCGCAGGGCCGCCGCCGAGCAGCACCGCAGCGAGCATGATCCCCAGGAAGCTGCCCGATACCCGGAGCCTCGATGAGCCGGTTTCGACGTACGTCAAATCGCTTCCGATCGTCAAGGCGGCGGTTGCGGCGAGCTGTGCGGGGTCCCAGCGCGCCGAGTGAGCGGTGACTGCGATCACGGCCGCAGCGGCGAGTAACGCCAGCCCATGGAAGACAATCAGGGCGCGCCCCGGTCGATGACCGGGGGCAGAATTGGACAGCGGTCGCGATGCCTTGCCCACGTCATCATAATCGGCAGTGGAGAGACCCACTTAAAGACCCCTTCGAGCCAATTGAGGCGCTCGGAGCTCGATCAGATTATTGTCTTGCTTGTCCGTGGACGATAGGATATAAAACAGACTATTCCAAACAGCAAGCAGCCGGGCTCGCCTCGCACGCGAACCCAGCCGTCGCTTCATATAGGTCAACCACCCTTGTAGGCCACGGTGTCTCCATTCGGGAGTAACGGTCAGGTCGGATAGGCAATGGGATAATTACACATCTGGCCGATAATTTTATTATCGGCTTGCTTGTGCGTGCCCGCTGCCGGCTAGTGACACTCAAAGCAGTGACACTTAGTGACATTCGATACTGATGCGCAGACTCGTAGAAAAGCTCCAAAGGTTCCGTTCCGACGCGGCTGGCGGCGATCCCAGCCCGCTGCGCTCAGCCGCATTTCGGCGGTTGGCGGCGGCTTACACGATCAACGAGTTCGGCAACTGGATCGGCGATGTCGCGCTCGCGATCCTCGTGTTCGATCGGACCGGCAGTGCTCTGGCGACCGCTGCTCTGTTCCTGGCGCTGCGCGTCTTGCCGGCACTGCTCGGGCCGCCGCTGGCCTCCAGGGTCGAGGTCATCGAGGCCCGGCGGATCCTGCCGGCGCTGTACCTCGCCGAAGGCCTGATCTTCGCTGCGATCGCTTTGCTCGCCTCGCATTTCTCGCTGCCCGGGGTTCTGATCCTTGGCGCGTTGGACGGCGCGCTGTCGATCGCGGCGGCGGCGCTGGTGCGCGGGGCAACGGCGGCGTTGCTCGGATCGGAGGGGGCGCTGCGGCGCGGCAACGCGATTCTCAACATGGGTTTCAGCGCGGGCGCCGCGATCGGGCCGGCGATCGCAGGCATTCTGGTCGCGTCGCTAGGACCTGGGGCTGCGCTGCTGATCGATGCGGGGACGTTCGCCGTCGTCGCGATGATCCTCGCTGTGACGCCCGGTCTGCGCCTTGTCCACGACGCAGCGACGAGTTGGCGCGGGCGGCTGCGGGCCGGCCTGAGCGAAGCGTGGTCACGTCCTGGCGTTCGCCGTCTTCTGCTCGCGCAGGCGCTCGCGCTCGTGTTCTTCACGGCGGTGGTGCCGATCGAGGTCGTGTACGCGAAGCGGACGCTGCACGCGGGTGACGCGGGCTATGGCGCCCTGCTCGCGGCGTGGGGCGCCGGGATGGTGCTCGGCGCCGTCGCCTACGCGGCAGCTGCCCGCGTCCGACTACTGGTCGTGCTCGGTGTCAGCACGGCGCTGATCGGCTTTGGCTACGGCGGCATCGCGTTGTCGAGCAGCCTGTTCGCCGCATGCGTGTTCTCGGCGATCGGCGGGATCGGCAACGGGGGGCAGTGGATCGCGGTCGTGACCGCGATCCAGCAATCGATCTCCGATGGCGCCCAGAGCTCGGTGATGGCGCTGCTCGGCGTGATCAACCAGGTGATGCCGGCGATCGGATTCCTACTCGGCGGGGTGCTTGCCACGCTTGGCTCGCCGCGCACGGCCTACGCGGTCGCCGCCGGGGGCGTCCTGCTGGCACTGCTGGTCGCGCTCGCCCGGCCTCCACACGGCCTCGCGCCGCCCGCTGGCGTCCCGGTTGATCAAACGAGTCCGGCGCTGCTCAGTGAGCAGATCGTGCTTTCGCAGAGTGAGGACGCGATCATCTCGTGATCTCGTGATCAGGGCTCCCGCGGGAGCCCTAATCGCTCTTTCCGCACGGAAAGAGCGCCTTAGGTTTGGGCCGCAGGTCTAATTCTCCCGTGGGCCCTAAGCCGCGAAGCGGCGGAGGGCGAGCCGGCCGAGCGCCCAGAACGCGATCGTGAGGCCCAGCAAGTGCAGTAGCGGCAGGCCTAGCGACGGCGCGCCGCCGGTCAGTGCGTTGTTCACGGCGTCCAGGCCCGCGCGGAACGGGAACGCGAACGAGATCACGGTGAGCGCCATGTTAAGCCTTCCGGAGACCGCGCTCGCCGGCACGAGCGCGACGAACGCGATCGGAAGCGAAAGTAGGAACGCCATCAGCGAGGCGGTGCTGACATCGCGCGCGATCGCGCCGATCGCCACTCCGAGGCTGGCGAAGGCCACGGCTGCGAGGCTGATTGCGAGAACCCACAAAGGGCTCCTGGCCCAATCGAGATGGACGAACAGCGAGACCGCTGCCGCCATCGCCAGAGTCACGGCGGTGGCGCAGCCGGAGGCGAGCAAGATCTTCTGACTGAGCAGCAGGCCCGGTGCTACGAGCCCCCGGACCAAGCGCGCGTATGTGTGCTGCGAGCGTTCCAGCGCCAGCATCGCGGCGGCGAGCAGGAGCGTCACGAACATCAGCGAGACGACCGCGGCGATCGCGACCGCGTACGACGCGATCGGCGTCGTCTTACCCGCCAGGGTGAGCTCGTTGACCGTCACGGGCGCTCCGATCGTGCCGAGCACGGGGCTGGCGAAGCCGAGGCCTTCGATCGCGAGATCGGCAAAATTGACCACCTGTCGCAGCGCTGGGATCAGGGTGGAGTGGCGCGGGAGCGTCGCGATCGTGCCCTGGATGATCGTGCGCGAGTCGCGCAGTCCCAGCAGGGGGTAGTTCTGGCCGACGAAGTTGAGCGTGCCCCCGTCGAGAACCTGCTGCAGGTCGGTGACCGCTACCTTGAGCAGCTGCCTGGATACCGTCCGCTCGACTTCGTTCAGTTGCGTCTGGATCGCCGCATCGACGAACTGGCGCTCGATCGGATCCTTGGAGTTGAGGATCAGGTCGACGGTCGGATTGCCGACGCCCTGCGTGACCAGGCTCTCGATCTGCCCTGGGAGGTCGGCCGGCAGGATCAGAGCCGCCAACGCCTGACCGCTGCGGACCTTCTCGATCGCCTCGCCGCGCGAGCGGACGGCGATCGGCTGGATCGCCGTGAACAGCTGCTTGGTGTAGCTGGCGATGTCGATCTGTTGGGAGCCGAGGTGGATCCGGCTCGTGCCTGGCTTGACCTCGCTCAGGAAGGCGACCTTCGGCTTGCTGGGCGGGCTGGACAGCGCAAAGCCCATCATCAGCGCGATCAACACGGGATAGACCGCGAGCATCCCTACGAGCAGCGGTGAGCGCTTGAGGATCTGCAGGTCCTTGATCAGCAGCCAGCGCATCGCAGAGCTCAGTGCCCGTGCGCGCGTAGGAAGCTGACAAATGCGGTCTCGAAGTCGCCCGGGCCGCCGGCGTGCCCGCCGGTATCGCCGGCGTCGCCGGCGACCGTCCGCTCCAACTCAGCCGGCGTCCCGGTGAACAGCAGCTCCCCGTCGACGAGCACTAGCACGCGATCGGCGTAGCGTTCAGCCTCGAACACGTTGTGAGTCGAGAACACGACCGTCGTGCCCCGGGCGCGCAGGCCGCCGATGAACTCCCACAGCCGCTGCCGCTGGCGTGGATCCAGTGAGGAGGAGGGCTCGTCCAGCAGCAGGACCGCCGGGGACGGCAACAAGCCGATAGCAATGTTGACGCGCTGCTGGTTGCCGCCGGAGAGTCGCCCGACCTCGTCGTCGGCTCGGTCGGCGAGGTCGGCCTCGTGGAGCATTCTCGTCACCGCGGCGTCGGGATCCTTGATTCGCTCCAGTCGAGCGAACAGCCGTAGGTTCTCGCGCACCGAGAGCTTGGCGTAGAGCGCCGGCTGCTGAGGAACCCAGCCCAGCGCCCGTTCCGCCGGGGACCTGATCTCACCGGCGGAGGCGCTCAGCACTCCCGCGAGGATCGACAGCAGCGTGGTCTTGCCGGCGCCGTTGGGTCCGATCACCGCCACCAATTCGCCCCTCCACAGCTCGAAGCTGACGTCGCTGAGCGCGGCGCGGGCGCCGAATCTGCGGGTCAGCGAGCGAACCGCCAGCGTCGGACTGCGCTGCGGGTTTGGCGCGGGGCTTGACAAGCTCGAACCGGGCAAGCTCTCAGCTGGTGGGTCGCATAGGCTAGCCGCTATCGCTGACGCTGACGCTGCCGGCTTCCCGGACTTCCACGACTTCGGCTTCCCCGACTTCCCCGACTTCGGCTTCCCCGACTTCCCCGACTTCCCCGACTTCCCTCGACGACAGTGCGCCGCAGGTACGGCAGTAGGCATCGTGCGGGTCGGTGCCGGCGCCGCAGCGCCGGCACTGGCTGCCGGCGAGTTGCAGCACGCCACCGTCGGGCATTGCCACCGACCATGGCTCTAGTACGAGGTGGCGCCGCAGGTAGACGACCGTCTGTCGGGCCATCGCGGCCAGTGGCATCGCCACGAGCGCGCCGGCGATGCCGTACAGCTTGTAGCCGATCAGGAGTGAGAGGATCACCAGGATCGGATTGATCTGCAGCGAGATCCGGAACACCTGGGGGGCGACGAAGTGCCCCTCCAGCTGCTGCAGGCCGACGAACAGGATCGTGACCCAGACGGCGCTGACCGGGTTTGCGAACAGCGCCACGAGCACCGCCGGTATCGGCCCGATGATCGGTCCTACGTAAGGGATGAACTCCATCAGCCCGTAGAAGGCGCCGAAGAACAGCGCGTATTGCTCTCCGGCGGGGAACACGCCGGCCACGCCTAATATCCACAAGCAGATCGCGGCGCTGGCGCCCATGATCGTGCTGAAGGTGAGCTGTCCGCGCAGATAGCCGGACACGGCGCGCTGGATCAAGAGCGGATAGTCGTCCTCGGCGGTCCCGTCACCGGCCGGCATGATGCGCCTGACGAGGCCTCCGATCTGCCTGGCATAGGTCAGCAAGTAGATCGACAGGACCAGCGTGAGGATCAGGTCGATCGAGATCGTCACAATCTCGCCGAGCAGGCCTCTGGTGAACGAGACGATGCTGCCAGAGCTCTTCTCCACCCGGTTCTGCAACGTCTGCAGCGCCGTCTGGCCCTGCTGCTTGATCTGGACGCGGATCCCGTTGCGGTTGAGCCAGGACTGAAGGTTGTCGAGGTCGCGATTGGCCTCCCTGACTAGATGCGGAACCTCATCGGCAAAGTGGTTGACCTGCGTGCTGATCGGGTCCGACAGCAGAATCCCTACGCCGGTGAGCGCAGCGAACGCCCCGAGATAGACGGCGACGATCGCGAGCCCTCGCGGCAGCACCCGCTCCAGCTTCTTGACCAGCGGGTTGAGGATCGTCGCGATCACGCCGGCGATCACCAGCACCAGCAGGATCGATCCCGACGCGCGCGCGAGCGCCCACAACCCGAGCAGCGCGAGCGGCAGCACGACGAGCTGGATCCAGCGCGGCACGACCACCGGGGCGCTGATCGCCGACGTCAACGCGCCCTCCATAGGGGTCCGCTCGCGTGGGGTGCGCTCGTGTGGGGTGCGTTCGTGCGTGGCGCGCTCCTGCGGGCTGGGGACCGGCTCGCCCGCGCCGGCGCTCCCGCCTCCGTTGCCGGTGTCCGGGCTCACGTCCGCGACGCCGTCCGCGCCGCTGGTCCCGCTGGCCGGGCTCTGACGGTGAATAGGCACGAAGCGCATACAGATGAAAGTATGCGCACTGTGCCCCCCGTCATCGCAAGCACGCCCACCGCCCGCGTCGATCGTGAGCTGCGGATCCTATTCGTCGGCGACGTCGTCGGCGGGCTCGGCCGGCGCACGCTACTTTCGCTGTTGCCTGGTCTTCGGGAGCGACTGGGCACCGATTTCGTTGTCGTCAACGCCGAGAACGTGGCCGGCGGTGCCGGCATCACCTCCAAGATCGCCCGGGAGCTACTCGCCGCCGGCGTCGACGTGATCACGCTCGGAAACCACGCCTACCGCCACCGGGAGGTCTACCGCTACCTCGACGAGGAGGAGCGGATCTTGCGCCCCGCCAACTTCCTCAAGAGCCAGCCGGGCCATGGCTCATGCGTAGTGTCCTGTGCGGCGGGCCGGCTCGGGGTCTTGTCGCTGTCGGGCAACCTGTACATGAACGCGAGCCGGCCGGTGTTCAGCGAGGCGGACGCCGCCGTCCACGCGCTCGCCGGCCCCGCCGATCACATCCTGGTCGACATGCACGCCGAGGCGACCAGCGAGAAGGTCGGCCTCGGCTGGTACCTGGACGGGCGCGTGACCGCCGTGGTCGGCACACACACGCACGTGCCGACGGCCGATGCACGCGTGCTCCCCGGCGGCACCGCCTACATCACCGATGTTGGTATGACCGGCCCGCGTGGCGGCGTGATCGGCGTCAAGCGGGAGCTGGCGATCGAGTCGATGCTGACGCGGATGCCCGTAAAGTTCGAGACCTCCGACCAGGATCCGTGGCTGAACGGGGTCCTGATCCGCGCCGGCGAGCCGTTGCGGGCGCTGTCAATCGAGCAGCTGCTCGTGCCGGCGACCGGACTCCGCCAAGGCTCAGACCTCCGGTAGTAGCGCAACTACCGGAGATCTGAGGACTATGCGTACGCCAGGCTTGGGCTTCCCGATGGCTCAGGCGCCTCCACCGTGCTCGGCTCAGCCCCGAGGAGCGCCACGATCACGACCGGGAAGAACCACACGATGTACAGGTAGAACCAGTAGGTGATCCCCATCTGGAGCGCGATCAACACTGCTGCACCAAGCGCCGAGACCTCGACGACGCCTCGCTTCCCGGGGACCACCGCGACCGCGAGCGCGAGCGCCACGGCGGCGCCCTGCCACAGTCTCTGCTCGACGTTCAGTCCGCCCCACAGGCCCCAGATCGAGAACGGCGCCGGGCGCGTCGCCTGGTAGGAGATCGAATCCCGCCAGAACGCCGCGAGGTTGCCGTCGAACACGACCTTCGCCGTCACCAGGGCGAACACGAGACCGTACGCGAGCACGAACTTAACGATCGACCGCCGCGACGGCACGGGTCCGGCACCGCGCAGGAACAGCGGTCCCAGCGCCAGCGGCGCGAACTTCGTGAGCCCCGCCAGCGCCGCGGCCGCACCGCGCGCCGGCGCCCACCGCAACAGCAGCAGCGTCAAGACGAGCATCAGCGCCACGAGCGAGTCGTTGCTGTTGGAGGACAGCGCGAACAGCGTGAACGGGTAAGCGGCCCAGCAGTAGGCGAGCGTGATTCCCAGCGGCGTCCCGCGGATCGATCGTCCCAACAGGAACAGGCCGAGCGTCGTCAGCAGATCGAAGCTGATCGCGGCTGCGTGCGCCGCCGGGAGGCTGTCCCAAACGCCGCTCCATCCGAAGATCGCCGTGAACGGAACATACGCGTAGTAGGTGAACGGGGCGTAGGTATCGCCTGCCGGGTTGGAGATCGGCCAGCCCCCGTAGAGCTTGGCGCCGTGCAGGATCTTGTAGGCACCGATCACGCCCGCGTAGCCGACGTCGATCACGTTCGAATTCGTGACGTTGAGCCCGATCCGAAAGCCGACCAGGAAGACGAGGCCGACCGCCAGCCAACTGCTCGGAACGAGCAGGCGCAATGGCTCGCGTGGGCGTCCCCTGCCGCTCGCGAGCAGGAGCATTCGCGCGAGCAGGTAGAGCATCAACGGGTAGACGCTCGGTACCGACATGCCAAGGTCACCGTGGTTGAAGAACGCCAGCGAGATCGAGAAGCCGAGCAGCACCAGCAGATCGGCGTGCAGCAGCGTCGGTCGGCGGCGCCATGGCAGGAAAGGCGCCACGAACAGAAGGCACAGCGGTAGCCAGACGTACAGTGAGTTGACGCGACGGCCGAACGCCCCGGGGTAGCCGCGCGCCATTGACCATGCCACCTGATAACCGGTCCACGCCTGGGTGACCGCGCCGGTGTTATCGTCAACATAGACTTGGAGCATCTCCTTCTGGTCCGGCGGCGGCGTGAACCAGCTCACCTGCCAGGTGCCGAAGCCCTTCGTGTACTCGTAAGCGACCAGGTGCGAGTGGCGCTTCAACTCCGCGATCACGGTGGGGTTGTGTGCCGCGATCCGGTGAACCTCCTGCGCGGTCAACCGATAGCCCGCGGGCTGCCTGGTCTGTGAGGCGACAAGCACCGGCGTTCCCGCCGGCTCCGCGGTCGTCAGTTCGGACGGCGGGGAAGCAAGCGCGGCGGGCGCGAGAGCGCTCAGCAGCGCGACGAGACTGAGGCAGGCGAGCGCCGCGCGAGCCGCTCGCTGAGCGCGGCGACCAACGCCTGGGGCGACTTCGGTTACGTCTTGAAGCTCCAGAGCTTCTGTCCCACGAAGGACAGCGGCATCGCGGCGACGACCGCGATCGCCTGCGCCACCACTTTGTCCAGCCCAGCGCCGTCCACGAGCGAGACCAGGACAGCGTACGAGAAGCCGAAAGCGACCAATGAGACAGCGAAAAACCTGATTGCCTGCTTCATCGGGTGATGTTGCTTGGCGCCGAAAGTCCAGTGTCGGTTCCACCAGAAGTTGTTGACGACTGCGACGAGGAAGGCGATAACGGAGGCGATCTTGTAGTTGATCGACAGCGGATGGACACAGGCGGCGAATGCCGCCAGGTTGACCAAGTATCCCGAAGCTCCGACGGCGCCGAAGCGACAAAGCTGAATCCAGTTCTGAGGATGGCGGACGCCGTGTGCGACCCGGATGTGGGTTCGCTGCACACCGTGACGAAGGCGAACGCCGATCGGCAGCTCGGCGGTCGTGGAGGCATGTTCGAGCATCAGCTGAATGTATCGGTGTTAAATTCGTGGAACGTAAGTGCCCGCTGCGTGCTAACAGGGTGCTAATCCTTGGTCTTGGGCGAGCCGACGCCGAAATGCTCGCGCACCATCGGTGCCACATCCTGGATCGACCATTGCGCGTGCGCCGCACCCGAATCCGGGCCGGTGCCGCACCAAAGCAGTGCGCCGAGCGAATCGGAACGGTGCAATGAACCGTGGCTGCCGCCGCCGACGTGATCGGCGCCGCCCCAGTCCACGAACTCGTAGCCGGGTGCCGCGGAAAGCAGCACGTCGCCGGCCGTCTGGCAGTTGAGCGCCGACCAGATTCGTGCCAGCGCATCGGGGTAGTCGGGGCTCTCGAAGCGCCCGTCGCGCCGTTTTGCGCTGAGCGCCGCGAGTTCTCCCTGGACGTTCCAGTGTCCGCCGCGCTGGTCTGCGAGCTCGCTTCCGGGCGCGAAGCGGAGCTCGCCGCGTTCGCTCCGCACGACCGCCTCGGGCTCGCTCTCGCCAGCCATGAACATCACCAGGTCGATGCCCTCGAGCTCGTTGATCGCTTCCACCGAGCGCGCCACCAGCGCTCCACGCCGCTCGAGGTCAAGCGCGTAGATCATCGCGGAGCGCTGCGCGGGACTCAGGGCGAGCTCGGCTCCGACCGAGCGGGAGGCGCTGGGGCTGGCGACATGAAAGTCGCTGAATGCGACGTCGAGCCGGATCCGCGCCTCGACGCTCGCCTGGGAGTGATCGGCCGTGACGATCACCGCGTGCTCCGCGAGGAACGCATCGGGGCCGCCGCCGGCATGCATCAGCCGCTCGAGCTGACGGTCGGCCGCGGCAATCGAGGTGACCTGCGAGTGGGGGCCGTTCTTGTGCGACCAAGCGTCGTTGTCGGGCAGCGAGAACAGCAGGAAGTCAAACAGGTCGTTCTCGACGAGATAGGCGCCCACGCAGCCTGTGTGCTGGTCGCGAACACCCGGCATGCCGAGTTGGCCGCGGCAGCCGGTCCGGCGGCTAGCGTACAGGTCTGCGTAGAACAGCTCGAGCGGGCCGTCGATCGTGCGCCGAAACAGCGTCGAAGTGGCGATCCGCGCAAGCGCGGTCTCATTGGAGACCTCGTGCTGATGGCGGCCGCGGTAGATCAGGTAGGTGGTTCCGGCGGTTCGCACGTCGATGTCGTCGAGCGACTCGAACACGGTCTCGTGGTCTCTGCTGAGGTGCTCCGCGTTCATCCGGTACACGGTGTCGGTCAACGAGCGCAGCACGCCGAACTGGCGTGAGGCGGAGAAGCTCGACCCGTACTCGACGTAGCGCCCCTCTTCGCGGTGATACCAGTTCATGCTTGGAATCCCGTGCGCGTCGGGACCAACCCCGGTCGTGATCGTCGCGGCGCAGACCGGCGTCACCGACGGAAACGCCGCGACGCACTCGGACACGTAGACGCCCTCAGCGCTGATCCGCTCCAGCGCAGGCGCGCGCCCTGTGGCGATCGCGCGCTCGAGCATCTCCGGCTTCATCGCGTCGATCACGACGAGCACGAGCTTCTTCGGGGCGGGGTTCATGCTGCGCCGGACGCTTCGTGCCTTGTCTGAGCCCGTGTGATCGTGCTCACCGAAGAATCCGCAGCCCCGCGTACTTCTGCTCTGAGCGCCCCCGGCCGTTGATCGCCAGCCAAAGCAGCAGCAGCACGACGATCGGGCCAACCGGCGGCGCGACGATCGACAGCACCGCGATCAGGACCGCGGTGAACTCGGCAATCAGCGGTGGGCCGACCGCCGCCGCGGCGGCATCCAGCCGCGCGCGGACGCGGGCGAGCAACGGTCTGGTCGCGGCGATCGCGATGATCGCGCAGGCGGCGCCGCCGATGAAGCCCGGCCAGGCAGCGTATCCGCCGCGGCACAGCGAACCCGCGAAGAACAGCGCACCGAGCACGATGCTGATCAGCGCCAGCACGATCGCCAGCGGGCCGCGCTGCACCGACTCGGCTCCCAGCCAGCGCTCGAGCACGACCATCACGATCGCGCCGATCACAAGCGCAAGCAGGAACCAAGGACTCTGCAGGAAACTGTAGTTCGTGCCGTTGAACTGGATCTCGACGTCGCCGGCCGCGAGCGCGCCGGCGGCCAGCCCCGGCAGGAACGGCCTGATTCCGATCGCCGCCGCGATCCCCATGCCCTGGAAAATGTCGAAGACGAGATGCATCGTGCTGTACCGTGACCCAGCGTGACGATAGACGAGACCGCGTCCGACGATCCCGTTCGGCGGACGTCAAAATGAGCCCTTCGATCCGGCGGCCGCGCTCTATGGCGCGCGACATCGAGCGCTACGCAGCGCTTTTCGCCGAGCGCACGAAGGTGATGAAGTCCTCCGCGATGCGCGATCTGATGGCGCTGACCGAGCGCGACGACGTGATCTCGCTCGCCGGCGGGCTGCCCGACACCTCGACCTTTCCGCCCGACTCCTACGCGTCGCTGATGCGGACGGTCGCCGCGCAGTCCTGCGCGCGAGCATTGCAATACGGTCCGACCGAGGGTTTGACGAGCGTCAAGCGCTGCATCTGCGAGGTTATGTCATCCGAGGGCATGTTCGTCGAGCCCGACGAGGTGCTCGTCACGACCGGAGGGCAGCAGGTGATCGACCTGGTCTGCAAGACGCTCGTGGACCCCGGCGACGTGGTCGTCACCGAAGCCCCGACCTACCCGGGTGCGGTGCCCACCTTCTGCGCCTACCAGGCCGACGTCGTGCAGATCACGATGGACCGCGACGGAATGCTGATCGATGAGCTCGAGAGCACGCTCGACGCGCTCGAGCGTGACGGCAGGCGGCCAAAGTTCATCTACACGGTGCCGAACTTCCACAACCCGGCCGGCGTAACGATGTCCGCCGAGCGCCGCCGCGAACTCGTACGGATCGCCGGCGAGCGCGAGCTGTTGATCCTGGAGGACAACCCCTACGGGCTGCTTCGCTACGAGGGGGACCCGCTGCCGACCCTGTACTCGCTCGACGATCAGTTCGTGATCTACGCGAGCACCTTCTCCAAGATCCTCTCGCCCGGCGTACGCCTCGGCTGGACGGTGGCGCCGGCGCCTGTGCTGGCGAAGATGAGCGTCGGCAAGCAGTCCAGTGACCTCTGCTCGTCCTCGATCTCGCAGTACTTCGTGAGCGCATACTTCGAGTCCGGCCCTTGGGAGGACTACGTCCACTCGCTGATCGAGATCTACCGCCGGCGCCGCGACGTGATGCTCGACGCGCTCGCCGAGCATTTTCCGCGCGAGTCGCGGTGGACCCATCCGCGCGGCGGGCTGTTCATCTGGGCGACGCTGCCGGCCTACATCGACACCACCGACTTGCTGGCGCGATCGCTCGAGGAGTGCGTCGCGTTCGTCCCTGGCCGGGCCGCGTATGTCGATGGACGTGGGGGTTCGGAGATGCGGCTGAACTTCTCGGGCGTCAACGAGGACGACATCCGCGAGGGGATCCGCCGGATCGGCGAGGTGCTCCGCGAGCAGGTGGCGCTGTACAGCACGCTGACGGCACACGACCTGGCGGCGACCACGACGGGCGACCGTCAGACCGGCGCGATCCGAACGCCGCGGCCTAGCGGGGTCGTCGATGATGCCGATGACGCCGATGATGCCGACGGTGCGGACGTGGCCAAGGTGCTGAGAATGCCGCGCAAACGCACCGGATGAGCCTGGTTGCGGTTCTCAAGGGCGGTCGCTCGCTGGAGCGCCAGGTGTCGCTGAAGTCTGGTGCGAGGGTCCACGATGCACTGCATCGCCTCGGGCACCGCGTAGTTTCGATCGACGTCGGCCCGGATCTCGTCAAGCGCCTGATGGAGGTTGCACCCGAGGTCGCGTTCGTCGCCCTGCACGGGCGGGATGGGGAGGACGGCACCGTTCAGGAGCTGCTGGAGATCGTCGGCATCCCGTACACCGGATCGGGCGTCTCAGCCTGCATCCGTGCCTCCGACAAGGTCCTCGCCAAGCACGCGATGCAGGACCGGGGGATTCCCACGCCGGACTTCTTCGCATTCAACGAGACAGCCTTCGGTGCGCTCGGCGCTGGCCAGGCGCTACCCGCGATCGAAGCGCGGCTGCAGTTCCCGATCGTCGTCAAGCCCGCGACGCAGGGCTCCGCGCTCGGGATCAAGTTCGCGCGGACGCCCGCGGACGTGCCGGCGGCGCTGGTGGCGGCCTTCTCGTATGACCGCAAGGTCCTGCTCGAACGCTACGTGGAGGGACGCGACCTGGCCGTCTCGATCATCGACCAGGACGGCGAACCGCGCGCGCTCCCGATCGTCGAGGCCGTGCCCCAGCAGGAGGACTTCTACGACTTCGAATCGCGCTACGAGATCGGGCGCACGCGTTTCGTCTGTCCGGCGGAGCTTGACGAGCGGGTCGCCGGGCGAGCGAGTGAGATCGCGATCGACGCTTACAAGCTGCTCGGTTGCTCGGGGTTCGCGCGCGCCGACCTGATGATGGACGCGCGCAGCGGTGAGTTGTTCGTGCTGGAAATCAACCCGATCCCCGGGTTGACCGAGACCAGCCTGCTGCCGCAGGCCGCCGATGCCGCCGGCATCAGCTTCGACGAGCTGATCGGCCGCATCCTCGACTCATCGCGTCGCGTGTAGCTATTCCCCGGCGAAGTCGTCCGGCTTGACGTGGTCGAGGAAGTCCTTGAACTTCTCGACGACCTCTTCGGTGTCCTCCACCTCGTGCTCGAACTCGATCGCCGACTCGGCGATCACCTCGTCGGCTGCGAAGATCGGGGCGCCTGAGCGAACGGCCAGCGCCAGCGCGTCGCTCGGGCGGGAGTCGATCTCCAGCTCGCGGCCGTTCGCGCGGAGGCTGATCGAGGCGTAGAAGGTGTTTTCGCGCAGTTCGGTGACCGACACGCGGGTGCACTCGACCTCTAGCTCGCCGAGCATGTCCGACAGCAGGTCGTGCGTCATCGGACGCGGGGTCGACGCGTTCTGGAGCTTCATCAGGATCGCGGCAGCCTCCGGATGGCCGATCCAGATCGGAAGGAACTTGTTGCTCTCGATCGTCTTCAGCAGCACGATCGGCTGCTTTCCGACCATGTCGAAGCTAACGCCGTAGATCACCATCTCCTGCAACGGGCTGCTCCTGTTTAGGGTCAGCGAAGTATATGTGCCGTTCGCCGACCCTGGTCGATTACCCGCAGGCGGCCCTGATCGATTACCCAGGCGGCCCTGATCGATTACGCAGGCGGCGCGGATCGATTACGCAGGCGGCGCGGATCGATTAGTCTGACGCGCGTGATGCATTCCGCTGCCGCCTCGGGGCGGCCCCTGCGCGTCGCGATCATCGGCTCCGGGCCGGCGGGGTTCTACGCCGCCGGCCAGCTGCTATCGAGCAAGGACCCGGTCGTGCAGGTCGACTTATTCGACCGCCTGGTGACGCCCTGGGGTCTGGTCCGCTTCGGGGTCGCGCCGGACCACCCGAAGATCAAGTCGGTCACTCGGGTATTCGAGAAGATCGCGCGCCAGCCCGGCTTCCGCTTCCACGGCAACGTCGATGTCGGCACGGACGTGAGCCAAGAGCAGCTTGCCGCCGCCTACGACGCCGTGCTGTACGCGGTCGGAACTTCCCGCGACCGCCGGCTCGGAATCGACGGCGAGGACCTTCACGGCAGCTACTCGGCCACCGACTTCGTCGCCTGGTACAACGGCCACCCCGACTACGCCGACTACGCTTTCGATCTGTCGGCGCGTCGGGCGGTCGTGGTCGGTGCCGGCAACGTCGCGCTCGATGTTGCGCGCATGCTCGCGCTCTCGAGCGACGAGCTCGCCCGGACCGACGTCGCGGATCATGCGCTGGCGGCGCTGGCAAACAGCGCCGTCGAGGAGGTCATCGTTCTCGCCCGGCGCGGCCCCGCGCAGGCTGCGTTCACCAACCCGGAGCTGCGCGAGCTCGCCGACTTGGAGCTGGCCGACGTAATCGTCTCCGAGCGCGATGTCGAGCTCGATGACGCCAGCCAAGCCTGGCTCGCACAGGCCGATCTGACCGCTCGGCGAAACGTCGAGGTGCTGGCCGATTATGCGAAGCGTGAGCTCGCCGGCAAGCCGCGGCGGATCGTGCTGCGCTTCCTCGTCTCGCCGATCGCGATCGAGGGCGACGGGCGGGTGCAATCGATGATCGTGGAGCGCAACGAGCTGATCGCCGCAGCGGACGGCAGCCTGCGCGCGCGCGGAACCGGAGAGCGCGAGTCGCTCGAAACCGGTCTGGTGCTGCGCTCGGTCGGTTACGTCGGCGCGCCGCTGCCAGGGCTGCCGTTCGACGCGGCCACCAACACCGTGATGAACGAGCACGGGCGCGTCGTGGACGGCGAGTCGGGCGCGGCGCTGCCAGGCGTGTACGCCGCCGGCTGGATCAAGCGGGGACCGTTCGGAGTAATCGGAACCAACAAGAAGTGTGCGCAGGAGACCACCACGCTGCTCCTCGCCGACTACGACGCCGGCAAGCTTCCGCGGCCGGCCGCTTCGCCTGACGAGCTGCTGGAGGAGTTGCGCGGCGCCGGCGCGCGGATCGTCGACTACGCGGGGTGGGAGGCGATCGACGCGCATGAGCGAGCCCTCGGCGAGGCGTCCGGACGCCCGCGCGTGAAGCTCGTGCACCGCGACGAGCTGCTGACCCAAGCCGGTTGTTGACCACACCGCCGGCTGGACATACGTTCGAGGCGATCCGCGCCTCGCGTAAAGCTCTGAGAGACGCCGCCGATAGGCATACCTAGAAACCGGCGCTTTGGAACCCACGCAACTTGACGATCGTTCTTGGACGGCCGCCTGGGAAAGGACACAATATGCTCACGGATGAGCAGTACCAGCGGCGCGGACCAATTGCGGATCTTGGGACCGAGGATGGTGCCATGCGCGATTACATCGCCGGCTCGGTACGGACCCTGGTCGCTCGCCAGCCGAGCTTCGAGGAGTCCGAGGCGACGCGCCTCCTGGTGGAGCAGGCGCGGGCGGCAGCGTTGGAGCGAATGCGCGCGGCGCAGGCGCGCGCGGTCCGCAAGCAGATGCGCGCCGAGTGGCGAGCGTCGCTGACGCCGACCGAGCGCGTCGTCGACAGCTTCCGTGAGCTGCGCCGCTTACGCGCCCTCTGGCTGGTTCTCAGCATCGCCGTCGTGGTGCTCGTCGGGCTGGCTGCCGGGCTCGCCGCCGGTTCGCTGACAACGCTCGCGGAGTGCGGCGGCCTCTACATCGTCGCGATCGCGCTTGGGCGGCGCGTCCTGGAGCGGCGCCGCGCGCGGCAGCTGCCCGACGGGTTCGCCGATCGCGTCAGCGATCAGCTCGAGCGCGTTAAGGCGGCGGTCCCCGCCTCCTCGGGCGGCCAGATGCTGCCCTACTGGTACTGAGAGCTCCCCCCAACCCTAAGTCCTGAGCCCTGAGTCCTGAGCCCTGAGCCCTGAGTGCCGCACGTCGCGGTGCCTGTGCTTGAATAAAAGGCGTCGAGGGGGAGTCCGTAATTCGGTCGCAGACCGCAGTCGAGAGGGAGCAGATGTCCGATCCACGAGCAGCAGCCCTCTCTGATCTGATCGAGCCGCTGCGGGTTCCGGCCGGCTCAAAAGTTGACATCGCGCGCGACTACGACCCCGCGTTCAAAGCCGGATGGCTGAGCAAGACCGACGGGGAAGAGCAGTTGCGGTGCAGCGTGGAGCTGCTGGCCGAATACCAGGAGCGCCTCGCCGCCCAGGACATCTACGGAGTGCTGGTCGTGCTGCAGGCGATGGATGCCGCCGGGAAGGACGGGACGATCCGGCATGTGATGAGCGGCGTCAACCCGCAAGGCGTCGTCGTCAACAGCTTCAAGGTGCCTTCGAGCGAGGAGCTGAACCACGATTTCCTCTGGCGCTACGCGCGTTGCCTGCCGGGGAGGGGCCAGATCGGGATCTTCAACCGCTCGCACTACGAGGAGGTGCTCGTCGTGCGGGTCCATCCCGAGTTGCTCGAGCGCCAGCGACTCCCGCAGGCCACGATCGATGGGGACGTCTGGAAGCGACGCTACCGCGAGATCAACGATTGGGAGCGATACCTGGTCGACAACGGTATCCGCGTCGTCAAGCTGTTTCTGAACATCTCGCGCGAGGAGCAGCGCACGCGATTCCTCAAGCGGATCGATCTGCCCGAGAAGAACTGGAAGTTCTCCGCCGCCGATGTGCGCGAGCGCAGGTACTGGGACGACTACCAGCAGGCCCAGTCCGAGATGCTCACGCACACCGGCACCAAGTACGCGCCGTGGTACGTGATTCCGGCCGACCATAAGTGGTTCGCGCGGATCGCGGTCGGTGCCGTGTTGGCGCATACGCTGATGGAGATCGACCCGCACTACCCGGTCGTCGATGCGGTCACGCGCAAATCGCTGCAGCAGGCCAGGCTGGATCTAGTCTCGGCGGAAGCGAGCGGCGGATGAGGGCCAGGCGAGGATCCGTGTCCTGCTCAGCGGAGTCTCGATCGGCGGCCGGCCGGCCGGCCGGCGCGGCTCGGCCAGTGTCAGCGCGATTACCTCGCGGTGGCGCGCCAGGAATTGGGCCACTAGGTCCCAACTTCGCCATGTGTCGCTGAAACCCAGCAGGCACAGCACCGGTGACCCGCTCCGGCCGGAAAACCCGGCGTAAAGATTGAATAAGCGGGCCTTAACTTTTAACCCGATATACCCATCAGGGGTATCGATGCAGCTACGATCGTCAGCCGTCCCGGCGCTACGTCCTGTGGCTCGGAATACCCGACCAGGAGGTACACGCGTGGCAATACTCGATCTGGACCTGCCGGCCGCTCCCGATGACTTGGCATTCGCGCAGGAGCTTACGGTGGACTCCCCGATGTCGGCTTGGCGCAAACGCCTAGCGCCGTACGCGCAATCGCACACCGCCAAGAGCTCCCTGCAGATCCTTACCTCAGTGGTCGCCTACTTGGCGTTCTCGGTCCTCGTCTACGCATCGATCTCGATCTCCCCGCTGCTTGCGTTGGCGCTGGCGCCGTTGGCGGGTGGATTCCTGTGCCGCACCTTCATCGTCTTCCACGACTGCACGCACGGATCCTTCTGGCCATCGCGCCGCGGCAATGAACTGGTTGGCAGGTTGTGCGGGCTGCTGACGCTCAGCGCTTTCGCCCGCTGGCGCCACGACCACGCGATCCACCACGCGACTGCGGGCGACTTGGACCGCCGCGGCACGGGAGATCTCCCAACGCTGACCATCGCCGAGTACAACGCCCGCTCACCGAAGGCGCAGCGCGCCTACCGCGTACTCCGCAACCCGTTCGTTATGTTCGGATTCGGTCCAGTGTTCGCGATGATCATCGGACCGCGGATCTGGAGTTCCAAGCAGCGGCCGCGGCTGCGCCACAGCGTGATGCTCACCGACCTCGCGCTGCTTGTCGTCGGCGGTGCGCTGATCTTCGTGATCGGCCCGGTCGACTTCCTGCTGACCTGGCTGCCCGCTGCGCTGATCGCCGGATCAGCCGGGATCGCGCTGTTCTACGTTCAGCACCAGTATGAGGATGTCTATTGGGAGCGGCACGGCGACTGGAGCTTCGCGGCTGCGGCGCTGCACGGCAGCTCCTACCTCAAGCTCCCCAAGGTGCTGCAGTACTTCACCGGCAACATCGGCTTGCACCACGTTCATCACATGAGCTCGCAGATCCCGAACTACCACCTCCAGCGCGCCCATGATGAGGTCCCGGCGTTCCACATCGCGCCGACACTCTCGCTCCGGGAAGGCTGGCGAACGACGCGGCTGAAGCTGTGGGACGAGCAGCGCGGCCGGATGGTGACCTTCGAGGAGGCGCTGGGATTGGGCGCCAAGGTCTGAGCGATCCCGCTCCCACCCTGCCGGATTACGTCCAGGGTGCGACTGAGCTTCCGGCCGGCTAACGTCGGAGGGACAATCCTCCGATGACGCCTCGCCGCTCTGCTCCATTGCTGTTCCTGGCCGCCGCGGCTGTTGCTACGGCGCCTGCGGTGACGCCGGCGGGCGCGGTGACGCCGGCGGGCGCGGTGACGCCGGCAGGCGCGAGGCCGGCAGGCGCGAGGCCGGCGCAGGTGCGGCTCGGAACCGCGCCGGTGATCCCGCGCGGCGCACGGCTGCTTGCGAGCGTCGCGAGCGCGACGCCGATGCGCATCACGATCGTGCTGAAGCCGCGCGATCCGGGCGGCCTGGCCACTTATGCCCAGGCCGTTGCCACCCCGGGCTCACCCGTCTTTCACCGCTACCTTACGACGGTGGCGTTCGCGCGCCGCTTTGGCCCGTTGCCGGCGACCGCCGCGGCAGTGCGCGCGTCGCTGCGCGCGCACGGGCTGGCACCGGGACGCCGCAGCGCCAACGGGCTGTCGCTGACGGTGCGCGCGGATCGCGGCGTCATCGAGCGGGCATTCGCGCTGTCGTTCGCGAGGTTCGCACTGGCCGGAGGCCGTACGGAGGTCGTCAACACGGCCGCTCCTGCAGTCGACGTCCGGATCGCCGGAGCACTGCAGGCGGTGCTCGGGCTCAGCAGCCTCGCAGCGATGCACCCGCTGCGGCTGCGTCGCACACAAGCCGCCGCCGACGCGTCTGCCGGAGCCGTCGCGCCGGGCGCGCGGGCCGGCGCGAGGTTCGCGCCGGCCCGCGCGGCAGGCACCGACAGGCCCGCGGCGGGGCTCGCCGGCGCTGGTCCGCAGGCGTGCCCCGACGCGCTCAGCGCAGCCGAGACGCAGAGCGCATTCACCGCTGAGCAGATCGCTTCTGCGTACGACTTCTCGGGCCTCTATGCGCAGGGAGACGAGGGCCAGGGTGAGACGATCGCCGTGTACGAGCTCGAGCCCTACGATCCCGCGGACATCGGCGCGTACCAGTCCTGCTACGGAACCGATGCATCGATCACCGATGTCGAGGTGGATGGTGGTCCGGGATCTCCCGGACCGGGCAGCGGCGAAGCCGCGCTCGACATTGAGCAGCTGATCGTGTTCGCCCCGAGGGCGCGGGTGCTGGTCTATGAGGGGCCGGACTCAAACTCCAACGGTCCCGGCTCCGGCCCTTACGACGTGTTCAGCGAGATCATCAGCCAGGACCGTGCGCAGGTCGTCACGAACTCCTGGGGAAATTGCGAGCCTGACGAGGGAAGCCAGGATGCCGCCGCCGAGAACGTGCTGTTCGAGGAAGCGGCGACCCAGGGCCAGACGGTGCTGTCCGCCGCCGGCGACGATGGTTCGGAGGACTGCTACGGCTACTACTCTGGATCCTCGCAGTCCCAGCTGACCGTCGACGATCCTTCCAGCCAGCCGTTCGTGACCGGAGTCGGTGGTACCTCGCTGCAGCTTGGGCCGCCGTCCGCTGAGAGCGTCTGGAACAACGGCATTTACGGCGGCGGCGCAAGCGGGATCCAGCCGGGGGCGGGCGGCGGTGGGATCTCGGAGTTCTGGGGGATGCCGGCTTACCAGGCAGACGCGCCGGCTGCACTCAACGTGGTCGGGCGCTTCTCCTCAGCGTCGCCGTGCGGCGCCGGTGCCGGCGACTGCCGTGAGGTTCCGGACGTCTCGGCCGACGCCGACCCGAACTTCGGTTACCTGATCTACTACAACGGGTCCGGGCAGGTCGGCGACGCGCCGACTGGATGGCAGGGAACCGGCGGGACGAGCGGTGCGGCGCCGCTCTGGGCCGCGCTGTTCGCGCTCGCCGATGCCGATCCGGCATGTCACGGCTCGCCGGTCGGCTTCGTCAACCCGGCGCTCTACGGCGCCGCCGCGGGCGGCGGCGAGGGCACCTACTTCCACGACATCACCTCGGGCAACAACGACTTCACGGAGCAAGGCGGCGGTAGGTACCCCGCTGGGGTCGGATACGACATGGCGAGCGGCCTTGGCTCGCCGGACGGCGCCGCGCTCGTCGGTGAGCTGTGCGCGACGGCGTTTACGCTCGCCGATCCAGGGGCGCAGCGAGCGATCGTCGGGTCCGCGGCGGCGCTGGCGCTGAGCGGCGCCGATGCTTCCGGAGCAGCGCTCCGCTTCACCGCCACGAATCTGCCGCTGGGGCTCACGCTGAACTCGAGCACTGGGCGGATCGCAGGGGCGCCGCGCGTCGCAGGTCGCTGGAGCGTGACCGTCCAAGCCTACGATGCCGCAGGCTCGGTGCGGGCGGTCTCGTTTGTGTGGACGATCGAGGGACGGCCGACGATCACCGCCGCCAGCCTGACCTCCGTCGCAACCGGCCGTCCGCAGCTTAGGCTGACAATTGCCGCCGGGCGTTACGCGCCGGCAATCAGTGCGATCGCGATCACGCCCCCAACGGGGCTGTGGTTCGCACAGAAGCCCGGCGTGTGGAAGACTGGGGGCGGTGGCGGGAGCCCGCAATACGACTACGCCGTAGTGGCCGGCGTGCTGCATGTGCGCCTACGATCGGCCGACACGCGCCTGGCAGTGCGGTTTGCATACGACCTGCTGCGCGCGCGCGGCAAGCTGGTCCGGTCCGTCTTGCGGCATCACAGGTCGAGCCTGAGGTTGATCGTGATCGTGACCGTGACCGACGCCGGCCGGCAGATCACGACCTTGCCGGTGGCGCTTAGGCCAGGTTCATGAGGGCTGCCTACAGCTCTGCGCTCGCTGCAGCGATCGCGCCCGGCCTGCTCGAGCGGTTCACGCGCTACGTCGCGATCGACACGCAATCAAGCCGCGAGCGTGAGCGCTCGCCCAGCACCCCGGGCCAGCTCGAGCTCGGCCGCATGCTCGTGGCGGAGCTGCTCCAGATCGGCCTCAGGGACGCGGCGCTCGACACCAACGGCTACGTGACCGCTACCCTGGCCGGCCGCAAGAACGCTCCCGTGATCGGTCTGATCGCCCATCTCGACACCAGCCCGGACGCTCCCGGAGCGGGCGTGAAGCCGATCGTGCACCGCGACTACGACGGCCGTGTGATCGAGCTGCCGAGCGGCGGCACGCGGCTCGATCCGGTCGCGATGCCGGAGCTCGCCGCCAAGCTCGGCCATGACATCCTCACCGCCGGGGGCGACACGCTACTGGGGGCCGACGACAAGGCGGGAGTGGCGGCGATCATGGCGGCGCTCGCGCATCTGGCCGCCAACCCCGAGCTGCCCCGCGCGAGCCTGAGGGTCGCGTTCACGCCTGACGAGGAGATCGGCGAAGGCGCGACCCTGTTCGACATCGCGGCGTTCGGCGCCCGCTGCGCGTACACGATCGACGGCTCGGAGCTTGGCGAGCTGCAGGACGAGTCGTTCTCAGCGATCGAGGTGATCGTGACCGTGACCGGCGTCGAAGTCCATCCGGGCCAGGCGACCGGCAAGCTGGTCAGCGCGCTGCGGTTGGCGGCGCGGATCGTCGCCTCGCTGCCGGCCGACCGGCTGACGCCGGACACGACCGCCGGACGCGAGGGCTTCATCCATCCCTACGAGCTGATCGGCACCGTCGCCAGGGCTGAGATCCGCACGATCGTCCGCGATTTCGACGACGCGGCGCTGGACGACCACGTGCAGCTGGTTCGCCGGATCGCCCGCGCGGTGATCGAGACCGAGCCGCGCGCGCAGCTCGCTGTGGGGGTGCGGCGCCAGTACCCGAACATGCGTAGTTTCATCGAGCGTGACCCCGAGGTGGTTGCGCTCGCCGAGCGGGCAATCAGAGCCGAGGGGATCGAGCCCCTGCGCACCGCGATCCGCGGCGGCACTGACGGGTCCAGGCTCAGCGAGATGGGTCTGCCGACCCCGAACATCTTCACCGGCGCGCACGAGTTCCACTCGCTCAGGGAGTGGGCCTCGCTGCACGACATGGCCTCGGCGGCGGCGACGATCGTCCGTCTGGCCGGCGTCTGGTCGACGCGCTGAGCTTCGGTCGTTTCCAAGTACCCTAGGCGGCATGACCGACGTTTTGCAGCTGGCTTCTGTTGACGGGGAGATCATGGACGTCGCCGAGGCGGTGATCCCGATCACCGACGACGGGTTGATCCGCGGCGACGGCGTATTCGACGTGGTGCGCCTCTACGACGGCAGGCCGTTCGCGCTCGAGGACCATCTCGCGCGGCTCGGGCGCTCAGCGGCAAACCTGCGCTTGCCGCTCGACCTCGAGGCGGTCCGCGCCGACGCGCACCGGCTGTTGGCGCAGGCCGGCCCCGCGCCCCACCGCCAAGGCTTGCGGATCATGATCACGCGCGGCGGCCGGCGGTTGCTGATGACCGAGCAGTTTCCCGAGCACCGACCGCGTCCGCGCCTGGCCTCGATCACGTATTCCCCGACGCTGGTGCTCGACGGCGTCAAGTCGCTGTCCTACGCGGCGAACATGCTCGCCGGCCGGATCGCGCGCCAGCGCGGCTTTGACGATGCGCTACTCGTGACGCCGGACGGCTACGTGCTAGAAGCGCCGACGGCCTCGATCTTCCTGGTCGACGGCGAGCAGATCTACACGCCACCGATCAGCGAGCACATCCTCGCGTCGATCACTCGGGCCGCGGTGATCGAGCTGTGCGACGTGCAAGAGCGCAGGTGCACGCTGGCGCAGCTCAAGGCGGCCGACGACGCGTTCATCGCGTCGACGGCGGTCGAGGTCCAGCCGGTTGGAGCGGTCGACGAGCGCACCTTCGAGCCGGGCGGCCGCCTCAGCACGCAGGCCGCGCAAGCCGTGCGCGCCTATATCGCCGCTGAGATCCAGCGCACTTGAAGATCCTCACGGTGATCGGCAACCGGCCGCAGTTCGTCAAGGCCGCCGCCGTCTCGCCGGCCCTGCGCCTCCTTGCCGAGGAGCTCCTCGTGCACACCGGCCAGCATTTCGACGACGAGCTCTCGGCGGTGTTCTTCGACGAGCTCGGGTTGCCGGCGCCTGACTGCCAGCTGGGCATCTCCGGGGGCTCGAACAGCTCGCAGACGGCGCGTATGCTCGCCGCGCTCGAACCGGTCATCGCAGAGGCCTCAGCGGACCTGGTGCTCGTCTACGGCGACACCAACTCGACCCTCGCCGGCGCGCTGGTCGGTGCGCAGGCGGGCCTGCCGGTGGCGCACGTGGAGGCGGGGATGCGATCGTTCGATCGCACGATGCCCGAGGAGCTCAACCGCGTGTTAACCGACCATGCGAGCACGCTGCTGCTGTGCTCCTCAGAGGTCGCGGTGGGCAACCTGCGGGCGGAGCGGGTGACCGGCGAGGTCGCGCTCGTCGGCGACGTGATGGTCGACGTGTCGCTCGCCGTCCAGCCGCGCGCGCGTGCGCGGCTGGACCTGGTGCGGGCACGCGGCCTGGAGCCCGGCCGGTACCTGCTGGCGACGGCCCACCGGGCGGGCAACGTCGACGACCCGGGCCGGCTGGCGAAACTGGTCGATCTGCTGCTGGCGCTGCCGGAGCCCGTCGTCTTGCCCTTGCATCCGCGCACGCGTCGGCGTCTGCTCGCCGAAGGTATGCTCGGGCGCCTGGAAGGTGGCGGGAACGTGCGTGTGACCGCACCACTCGGCTACATCGAGCTGGCGGCGCTGCTGTGCAACGCCCGTGCGGTTCTGACGGACTCCGGCGGGCTGCAGAAGGAGGCGTACTTCGCCGGCATCCCGTGCGTGACGCTGCGGCCGAGCACCGAATGGGTGGAGACCGTCGAGCATGGCTGGAACATGCTTGTCGATCTGGACGCCGGCGCGGCGCTGGCAGCGCTGGCGGCGCCGGCGCCTGTCGAGCGCCCCGCGTTGTACGGCGATGGTCACGCGGGTGAACGGGTCGTGCAGGCGCTGCTGGAGATGGGCTTCAGTCCCGCCTCTACACTGCCTTACTCGGGATGAACCGGGACACTGTTCGCATAGGCGTCGCCGGGCTAGGCTACTGGGGTCCGAACCTGGCGCGGAACTTCGCTGCCCAGCAGGGCTGCGAGCTGAGCTGGTGCTGCGACGCCTCCGAGCGCGCGCGGGCGCGAGTCGCGCCGCTGTTCCCCCAGGCGCGGCTCGCTGAGGACCTGCAAGAGCTGCTCGACGATCCCGAGCTCGACGCCGTCGCGCTCGCCACGCCCGTGCCGGCCCATGCCGATCAGGCAGTGCGCGTGCTCGCCGCGGGCAAGCACTGCTTCGTCGAGAAGCCGCTGGCGCAGTCGGTGGCCGACGCGGAGCGCGCCGTCGCGGCGGCCAAGTCGGCCGAACGGACGCTGATGGTCGGGCATCTGCTCGAGTACCACCCCGGTGTGCGCAAGCTCAAGGAGCTAGCCGACAGCGGTGAGCTGGGGGAGATCTACTACATCTATGGCAACCGCCTGAACCTCGGCAAGCTGCGCGCCGACGAGAACGCGCTCTGGAGCCTGGGCGCGCACGACGTGTCTGTCGTGCTGCATCTCGCGGGCGAGGAGCCCGCGGAAGTCGTGGCGCGCGGCGAGTCCTACGTGCGCCCCGGCGTAGAGGACGTCGTCTTCTGCTTCCTGCGCTTCCCCTCGGGCCTCTCCGCGCACCTGCACCTGAGCTGGCTTGATCCCCACAAGGAGCGGCGCTTCACGGTCGTCGGCGCCCGCCGCATGGCGACTTTCGACGACATGGCGATCGAAGGCAAGGTGACCGTCTACGACAAGGGCTTCGACACGGACGCCAACGGCTACGGCGAGTACATCACCCGCAGCGGGGAGATCTGGTCGCCGTGGATCTCGAACCAGGAGCCGCTGCGGATCGAGTGCCAGCACTTCCTGGACAGCATTCTCCACGGTCAGCTGCCCCGCTCCGACGGCGCCAGCGGCCTGCGCGTGGTCCGCGTTCTCGAGCAGCTGCAGAATTCGCTGGATGCCTCAGCACGCGCGCCTCGCAACGAGGGCGCCGGCAATGGCTGAGATCTCGTCGGGCGCGCACGTCGCGCCCGGGGCGGTGCTCTTCCCAGAGGTGGCGGTCGCTCCGGGAGCGGTGATCCATGCCGGCGCCGTGATCGGCTCCGGCACCGTGATCGGCTCCTGCACCGTGATCGGACCCGGCGTGCGCGTCGGCGCCGGCTGCACGATCGAGGACGCGGTCGTGCTCGGCAAGCGTCCGCGGCTGCGTCCTGGATCGAGCGCCGCCGGAGGTGAGCTCGGCCGGCTGGTGATCGGCGACGGTGTCACCGTGTGCTGCGGCGCCGTCGTCTACGCGGGCGCGTCGATCGCCGACCGCGTGATCATCGGCGACCAGACGCAGGTGCGCGAACGGGCCGTGGTCGGCGAGCGCTCGGTGATCGGCAGAGGCTCGTGCGTCGACTTCGGCGCGCACGTCGGCGCGCGCGTGCTGATTCAGACGGACGTGTACCTCACGGGAGGCACGGTCGTCGAGGACGACGTGTTCATCGGCCCGGGGGTGGTGATGACCAACGACTCGGCGATGGGCCGCCACGCACCCGGCGAGCCGCTGCGCGCGCCGGTGTTGCGCCGTGCCTGCCGCGTCGGCGGCGGCGTAGTGCTGACGCCGGGCGTTGAGATCGGCGAGGAGGCATTCGTTGCGGCCGGCGCCGTCGTGACCGCTGACCTGGCGCCGCGGGCGGTTGCGATGGGCGTGCCGGCGCGCGCCGTGCGGCGCGTCGGTGACGAGGACCTGCTCGAGCGCTGGCGCCACTCCTAGGTAGGTAGATGCGGAGATGCGGGCGCTTGTGCAGCGCGTTTCGCGTGCGTCGGTGTCGGTGGATGGCGAGATCGTCTCGTCGATCGGGCCGGGTCTGCTGGTGCTGCTCGGCGTGAGCGTCGAGGACACGGCGGTGCAGGCCGAGTGGCTGGCCGACAAGGTTCGCGCGCTGCGCGTGTTCAGCGATGCCGGCGGGCGCATGAACGAGCCGCTCGGCGAGCGCGAGGTGCTGTGCGTCAGCCAGTTCACGCTGTACGGCGATGCGCGGCGCGGTAACCGCCCGAGCTACGTGGCCGCCGCGGGGCGCGAGCGGGCGGAGCCGCTGTACGAGCGCTTCTGCGAGCGTCTCGGCGCCCGGCGCGGCGTGTTCGGCGCGATGATGGCGGTCGAGCTGGTCAACGACGGGCCGGTGACGCTGATGCTGGAGAGTCCGCCGGACCGGGTCACGCTCGGTTGAGCCCCCGCTGAGCGTCCGTCTCCCGTTCAGGTAGCCCCCGCGGAGGACCGGATCACGCTCTCTCGCCCCCGCTGAGCGTCCGTCTCCCGTTCAGGTAGCCCTCGCGGAGGACCGATCACGCTCTCTCTCTCCTCGCCCCCGCTCCGGTGCTCGAGGCCCTTGGTCGGGTTATGAAGCGGTCCGCGAGGCGCTCCTTCTCGGCGATGAGGTCAGGCAGAGGGAGCTTCCGGCGCGCTGGATCACCGCCCACGCTGGGAGGTTTTGCAGCGCTTGGTCCAGGACCGCGACCTCGGCGGGCGTGATCGTGTCAGCGACGGTGATGTCGATCACGTCGACGCCCTCGCCCCAGCTGATGTGACAGGCGCGAGCGATGGGATCCAACGGCGCCCGCAGCGACTCGGCGGCGCGGCGAAGCTCCGTGGCGGTGTCGAGCGTCGGCAGGATCGCGCTCACGTCGAGCAGCCCAAGCTTGCGCAGCATCGAGTCGACGCGGCGCGCGGGCGCCAGCGAAGTCAGCCCGACGTCGATGTAGCCGCCGTTCGCGGGCGAGTCGTAGGAGATGCCGCCGAACACTACCCCCGCTGCGCCCGGCAAGCTGTCAAGTAGCTGGCGCACGACGGGGCGCTGCTCGACCGCGCGGTGCTGGATCCAACCCGTCTCTCGCGCGTCGTCCAACACCGGGTAGATCCAGCGGCGGTATCCCGGGCCGGTGCGCCAAGCCGCGGGCACGATCTCAAACGCGCGGCCGTCGGCGAGGTGCTCATAGGTCCGGCTGACACCGACCGGATCGGTGATCGTCGTCATCGACCCCGCGTAGCGGATCGTCGTGTGCAGTGGAGCTCCGCGCGCGGTGCTCCAGCTCACGCCTGTGGCACGGCCGGAACGGTCGCTCCAGACGCCGATCCGCCGGCCGTCCGGGAGAACCACGCCCCTGACTCGCCCGCGGCGGAGGACCTCGCGAGGCGCGCCCCAGACCGGTAGCCCACCGGGGGCCGGCAGCGCAGCGGACTGCGCGGGGGCGACGCTCGCCGGGGCCAGACCGGGGATCCCGCCCTCATAGCGAAACAAGCGGTGATGCTCGAGCGGATCCTCGATCCCGACGACACCGCTCAACAGCGACTGATTGGCCTGTTGCCCCGGCCAAGGCCGGTTTTGGTTAAACCACAGCATGAGCCCCGAGAGCGCGAGCCGGCCTGTCGCTACATCAACCGAAACAGCCAGATCAGGACCCAGGTACGCGACCGACAGCTGCTCGCGTGACACCCCTTGCGCCAGCCCCAACGACACCGCACTGCCCCCGAGCGGACGTCCAAGCTGAACGCGTCGGGACCCCCGTGGCTGAAGGCTCACGCCGCAACCCACCAGCATCAATGCCAGCACGAGTGGAGCAACGTAAGACCAGCGCAGCATTCAACCAACACTACGCACGAAGCCTCACCGCGTCACAGCAGACGCGCGTCAACGTGCCGGTGCTCGGCGTGTGCCCCGATGGTCGTTGATGGTTCCAACTCAAACGGCGCCCGAAATGCTGCTTGGAACACCGAATCACCAGCAAACCCGGGCAACCGACTCACTGCATCGAAGCCGCACTCGTCTGAATACTACGAAACACCCCGAATTCGGGGGTTAATGTTGGTCTAGAGCGGTCGGGAGACGGGGCGCCGCGTACACTCGCTTCGTGCCGTTTGGGTTCGGACACAGGTCGGGCGATCAGGAGCTGGCCGAGCACGGCCGACGGGCGCCCGCCGAGGTGCTCAGCTCGGAGCCGACGAAGCGGTTCGAGTCCTCATACGGCACGGAGCTGTACGGCCGCACGTGGATTCTTCGCGTGCGCGTGCAACCCGACGGCGAGCCGCCGTTCGAGGTCGAGCTCCGCCCGAGCCTGAAGTCCCTGTGCATGCCGCGCGTGGGCGATCAGATCGGCGTCGTCTACGACCCCGGCGATCACTCGCGGACGGCGATCGACCCGGCGCTCGCGCTCGCGACGGTGCGCCACAGCCACTCAGACGTCCGCGCCGAGGTGACGCTGCCCGGCGGCCCGCGGGCCATCGCCGACGCCCAGGCCGCGCCGCCCGAGCATCGCGCCGAGCTCGAGCGGTTCGCCGGCTTCTATGCGAAGGGCGCGCTGTCGGACCAAGAGTTTGCTGCATGAATCCAACGCGATGACTCGCACGACCATGAGGTACTTGGCGATCGCTACAAGGCCGATGAGTTCGAGCGGTCCGTACAACGACTTGGCGGAGATGTTCGGCTTGTGATCCAGCATCCGGCGTTCGCCGTGGAGCCGTGGGCGCTCCGCGAGACCGAGTTGAGCCTGGACGTGCTCGCTCAGTCAGAGTCGGTGTTAGCGTTGGGCAACGGGCACATTGGGCTGCGGGCAAACCTGGACGAGGGCGAGCCCAACGGCCTCCCCGGCTGCTATCTGAACGGTTTCTACGAGCGGCGCCCCATGCCCTACCCCGAGGCGGGCTACGGCTACCCCGAGTCCGGCCAGACCGCGGTCAACGTGACCAACGGCAAGATCATCCGCCTGTTGGTTGACGACGAGCCGTTCGACGTGCGCTTCGGCGAGCTTGCAAGCCACCAGCGGGTGCTGGACTTTCGCGCTGGTGTGCTGGCGCGGCGCGCCGAGTGGCGCTCCCCGGCAGGCAAGCAGATACGCGTCTGCTCGGTGCGCCTGGTCTCGTTGGTCCAGCGGGCGGTCGCCGCGGTCCTGTATGAGGTTGAGCCGCTGGCTGACCCCGTCCGGCTCGTCGTGCAGTCAGAGCTTGTGGCCAACGAGCCGATGCCGGACGTCGACGTCGACCCCCGAGCGGCGGCGAGCCTGGGCGCGCCGTTGCGCTCGGAGCAGTTCACACACCGCGACGCCCGCGCCGTGCTTGTGCACATCACGAAGCAGAGCGCCCTGCGGATGGCCGCCGCGATGGATCACGTCGTCGCTGGTCCCGTCGGTACCGAGATGACTTGCGAGAGCAGCGAGGACCTCGCGCGCGTGACGATCATGGCCGAAGTGGCGCCGGGCGAGCGGCTGCGGGTCGTCAAGCTCCTGGCGTACGGGTGGTCGAGTCAGCGCTCGACGGCGGCGCTGCGCGATGAGGTTGCCGCGGCGCTGGCCGAGGCGCGCCACACAGGCTGGGACGGGCTTCTCGCCGGCCAACGCGACTACCTGGACGACTTCTGGGAGCGCGCCGACGTTCAGTTGGAGGGTGACGCCGAGCTCCAGCAAGCCGTGCGCTTCGCGCTCTTTCACACCCTCCAGGCTGGCGCCCGGGGCGAGCGGCGCGCGATCGCCGCCAAGGGCCTGACGGGCCCAGGCTACGACGGGCACGCCTTCTGGGACACCGAGACCTTCGTCTTGCCCGTCCTGACCTACACCGCGCCGCACGCCGCCCGCGATGCCCTGCGCTGGCGCCACACAACAATCGGCTTGGCGCGCGAGCGGGCCAAGCTCTTGGGGTTTGAAGGCGCAGCGTTTCCCTGGCGAACAATCGATGGGCGGGAGTGCTCGGGATATTGGCCGGCCGGCGCGGCTGCCTTCCATATCGATGCGGACATCGCCGACGCCGTCGGGCGTTACCAGGCCGCGAGCGACGATCAGGAGTTCGAGCGCGAGATCGGGCTCGAACTGCTCGTCGAGACGGCGCGACTGTGGCGCTCGCTGGGCTATCACCACGCCGGCGGACGCTTTCGGATCGACGGGGTTACCGGCCCTGACGAGTACAGCGCCGTAGCCGACAACAACCTCTACACCAACCTCATGGCACAGCGGAACCTCCGCCTGGCAGCCGAAGTCGTGGAACGCCACGCCGACCGGGCCGCCGCGCTCGACGTGGACCCGGACGAGGCGGCGGCCTGGCGCGCTGCCGCGCAAGCCATCCTGATTCCGTTCGACGAGCAGCTGGGCGTTCATCCCCAGGCCGAGGGCTTCACCGAACATGCGCCCTGGGACTTCGATCACACCGCACCCGAGCAGTATCCGCTGATGCTGCACTTCCCCTACCTCGAGCTGTACCGCAAGCAGGTCGTCAAGCAGGCCGACCTCGTGCTAGCCATGCACCTGCGCGGAGACGCCTTCAGCGCCGATCAAAAGGCCCGGAACTTCGCCTACTACGAGGCGCTGACGGTTCGTGACTCTTCGCTATCGGCCTGCACACAGGCGGTCATCGCAGCGGAGGTGGGGCACCTAGAGTTGGCCTACGACTATTTCGCGGAGGCCAGCCTCATGGACCTCGTGGACCTAGAGCACGACACCCGCGACGGGCTGCATATCGCGTCGCTGGCAGGTGCCTGGATCGTCGTTGTCGCCGGCTTCGGCGGCATGCGCGACCACGACGGCGCCCTGAGCTTCACGCCGCGCCTACCGCAGCAGCTCGCGCGACTGACCTTCGGGATGTGCTTTCGCCAGCGGCGTCTGAAGGTCGAGATCACCCACCAGGAGGCTCGCTACTCGCTGCTCGACGGAGCGCCGCTCGAGATCACACACCACGGGGCCACGGTCAACGTCACGGCGGAGAAGCCGGTGATGCGTGCGATCCCTGTACCGCCATCGCGCGAAGCGCCCAGACAGCCGCCCGGACGGGCACCGGCGCGACGGCGACCGGCGCGATAAGACGAGCTGCTCGAGGAGATCCCAGAGATCCCCCAGGCCGGGGTCTGCTGAGTAACCGCGTCAATACTGCACACGAAGCACTGGCTCAGCACACTATCTAAGCTAGAGGCACCCGGATCCTGAGCTTGCGAGCGGCTGGTTAGGATTCTATGTAAAGGTCATTTCAAGCCGGTGAGCAGAAAGCCGAGGAACGGATCGTGAGCGACAACAACCCATATGCGGGTTTGCCCGAAGTGGCGTCGTTTGAGCTGACCAGTAACGACGTACAGGATGGCGAGCAGCTCTCTGCGCCCCAGGTGAGCGGCATCTTCGGAGCGGGCGGCGAGGACGTGTCGCCGCAGCTGGCATGGAGCGGATTCCCCGCGTCGACCCGCAGCTTCGCGGTGACGTGCTACGACCCGGATGCACCGACCGCAAGCGGCTTCTGGCACTGGGCGGTCCTCGACATCCCCGCAGCGGTGACCGAGCTTCCCAGCGGTGCCGGCGATGAGCAGGGGGCGCAGCTTCCGGCGGGAGCGTTCCAGCTGCGCAACGACGGCGGGATCGCGCGCTACATCGGCGCGGCGCCGCCTCCGGGGCACGGGCGACACCGCTACTACTTCGTCGTGCACGCCGTCGACGTCGAGTCGCTCGGCGTCCCCCATGAGGCGACGCCGGCGTTTCTCGGCTTCAACCTGTTCTCCCACACGCTCGGGCGCGCCGTGATCGTACCCTGGTACGAGGTCGCGGCGCAGTAGCGCGGCACCGCAGCGATTAGCTAGAGCTCGCGGCGCTGCCCCGCCGGGCAGCGCCGCGGTGAACGCGCGATGGGTTCGCCCCAGTGAGCGTCGCTGGCCTCGAGCACGGTCAGACTTGCGCTGGACGCAATGGATCTGCGAGCGTTAGGAGAATAGAAGTCAACCATCCAGTGGAGGTCTCGATGGATACCTACGTCATTCTGCGACGCAAAGGCTGGCGTTCGCCTGAGGAGCTGCAGCAAGCCGCTGAGCGCTCAACTGCCGAGGGCGAAAAGATGGCGGACGACGTTCGCTGGATCCGTAGCTACGTCCTGGAGGAGGGAGGCGAGTCGGTTGGGACGGTCTGCATTTACCAGGCATCGAGCCCGGAAGCGATCCGCAAGCACGCTGGAGCTGCCGACCTCCCGGTCGACGAGATCGTCAAGGTCGCCGACACCGTAATCGTCCGGGAGGACCCAGCCTCAGCGGCCGCGTAGCCGGGATCGAGGATCGGACCTGAGCTCGCTCTGAGTCCATCATCGGAGCCACCCCATCTGATTGAGCTCGGTCTCGATGTCGTAATCGAGGTCGGCGGCGGACGGACGCTCGCCCTCGGCCTCGGCCTCGACGAGCGCAGCCTCGAGGGCGGCTCGCATCCGAATCGGCCCCGTCTGTCCAACGTGACGAGCGCAGGCTTCCAGAGCCCGCTTCACCATCTCGTCGGTGATCTCCATGCTGACTCGTCCTTTCTGCGCTCGCTTGCCTAAGCGAGCGCCTTGCGTGCCAAAAATCGACGTCAAGATCTGACGGGAACGGCCGCCAAGCGTGCGTGAAGTCCGTGCTAGTGCCTGGTGCCCGCGCCGCGAATCGCAGCGCCGGCTCTGGTCCAGATGACGGCGTCGCGCGACGGTCCGACGCCGATCAGCGCGACCGGCACGTTGACGAAGTCGGCGATGAACTGGAGGTATTCGCGAGCGGTCTGGGGCAGGTCGTCCTCGTCGCGGCAGTCGCTCACGTCCTCGGTCCAGCCGGGCAGTTCCTCGTACTCGCCCGTAACTTGGTGCATTACCGTCTGGTGGTAGGGGAAGTGATCGAACAGGGCACCTTCGGCGCCACGATAGCGGGTGCATACGCGCAGCACGGGCTGCCCAGAGAGAACGTCGAGCTTGGTGATCGCCAGTGCTGTCATCGAGTTGATCCGAGCTGCGTAGCGCAGCGCGACGAGGTCCAGCCAGCCGACCCGTCGCGGGCGTCCCGTTGTCGTTCCGTACTCGCTGCCGGTCTCGCGCAGGCAGTCGGCGAGGGGACCCGCTAGCTCGGTCGGGAACGGGCCGGAGCCGACGCGCGTGCTGTAAGCCTTGGTTACGCCGAGCACCTCGTCGATGTGCTTGGGTCCCACGCCGGCGCCGATGCACGCTGCTCCCGCGATCGGATTGGACGATGTGACGAACGGGTAGGTGCCATGATCGATATCCAGCAGTGTTCCCTGGGCGCCCTCGAAGACGACGAGATCGCCGTCGTCGAGCCGCTCCAGCACCAGCCGGCTCGTGTCGGCGATGTGATTCTTGATTCGGTCACCGTAAGTGAGGTAGTCGTCGGTCATCGACTGCAGGTCGAGCTGCGGGTCCTTCGCGTGGGGGCGCAATGACAGCCGCTTGGGTTCGAGCGCTGCGACGATCTTCTTCTTGAGGATCTTCTCATCGAGGAGGTCCTGCACTCGGATGCCAAGGCGGGCTGCCTTGTCCGCATAGCACGGTCCGATTCCCCGGCGCGTGGTGCCGATTTGCAGGCTGCCGAGCTTCACCTCGCCGGCATGGTCGAGCATCATGTGGTAGGGCATGATCAGGTGGGCGTTGGCCGATATCCGCACGCCGCTCACATCGACGCCGCGAGCTCGCAGGTCCTCGAGCTCGTTGGTGAGGACCTTCGGGTCGATCACGACGCCGTTGCCGATCACGCAAAGCTTGCCCGGATGCAGGATTCCTGACGGCATCAGGTGCAGCTTCCAGGTCTGACCATCGCGGACGATCGTGTGGCCGGCGTTGTTGCCGCCTTGGAAGCGCACGACCGCGTGGGCCTGCTCAGCGAGCAGGTCGGTGATCTTGCCTTTGCCCTCGTCGCCCCACTGGGCGCCGATGATTACGAGTCCCGGCATCGTGTCAGTGTACGAAGAAGCCACGCGGAAACTCGGTGGCAGCGTCGCTGGAGCGCCGGACTAGGCTGGGCGAAGGTCCATGCGGTGGTCGTGGCCGAGCAATGGGAGCTCGTCGCACATCTCGGTCAGGCGCGACACGGTGCGTTCGCTGATCTGCTCGCACAGCGCCTCACGATCCATGATGTTGGTCGTGATCACGATCGAGCGCTGCTCCTCGTAGCGCGCGTTGACGATCGAGTAGAGCTCCTCCAGCACCCAGGGCGTGGTCTGCTGTGCGCCGATGTCGTCGATCTGGAGCAGGTCAACAGCGGTGAGCAGGTCGAACAGGTCGTCGTGAGAACCGTTGTCGAATGTCCTCCTGATCTTCCTCAGCAGATCTGGCAGCGAGAAGATCGCAACGGTTCGCCCGGCTTTCAACGCGGCCTGGGCGACCAGCATCGCCAGCGTTGTCTTGCCGGTACCCACCGGCCCCATGAACCACAGGCCGCGGCCCGCGCTCAGCTGCTCGTCGATGCGGGTCGTGAAGTGGCGTGTCGCCGCGACGATCTGCCGGTCGATGTCGGTCACCGGCGGGCGGTCGAACGACGCGCCACGGTACTTCGGTGGGATGACTGCTGAGAGGCTATGCGTCTTAGCGCGGGCGATGAGTTGTGGCCGGCAGCGGCAGTCGAAGGCCGTGTTGGTCTCCTCGTCGTAGAGAAAACCCGACCCGTCGCACAGCTTGAACTCGCATCCGCTCACGTTGCGAACCGCTCGCCGGCGTAGTTCATGAACTTCGGGTAGTCCTTCTGGAAGGTCAGCGTGACGTCGCCGACTGGTCCGTTGCGGTGCTTGGCGATGATGATGTCCGCTTCACCCGGTCGTTCGGACTCCTTGTTGTAGTACTCGTCGCGGTAGATGAACATCACCAGGTCGCTGTCCTGCTCGATCTGGCCGGACTCCCTCAGATCGGAGAGGATCGGCTTCTTGTCGCCGCCGCGCTGCTCGACCGCGCGGCTCAGCTGCGAAAGTGCGATCACCGGGACGCCCAGCTCACGCGCGAGGCCTTTGAGGCCGCGACTGATCTGGCCGACCTGCTCGACGCGGCTCTCGACTCTGCCCTCGTGGCGCATCAGCTGCAGGTAGTCGATGATAACCAGGCCAAGGCCGCCTCGAGCAGTCAATTGCTGGTGAATACGGCGGGACTTCGCCCGAACCTCGAGCACGCCCGTGTCGCTCGAATCGTCGATGTACAGCGGCGCCTGCCCGAGCCGCTGGCAGACCTCCAGGATCTTCGGCCAGCTTTTCTCCGAGACCCTCCCACGGCGCAGATCCTCGCCTTTGACGCGGGCCTGCGAGGCGACGAAGCGCTGCGCAAGCTCGGCCTCGGACATCTCGAGTGAGAACAGCGCGACGGCGTGGCCTGCGAGCGCGGCGTTCTCCGCGATGTTGGCCACGAGCGCTGACTTGCCCATCGATGGGCGTGCTGCGATCACGATCAGGTTGCCCGCCTGGAAGCCGCCGGTCTTCTCGTCGAGGTCCTTGAATCCCGAGGGGGTCCCGGTCAGCGGGCTGTGTGCGATCGAGCGCTTGTGCAGCCTGTCGGTTTCCTCGTGGAGGATGTCGGCGATCGCACGGATGCTCTTCTGACGGTCCTCTTGTGCGACCTCCAGCATCGCTCGCTCGGCTCGCTCGACCAGGTCCCGCGCCGGCGCTTCGCGTCCGAGCACGCCGGCTTGGATCTCATAGGTCGCGGTCAGTAGCGCGCGCATCTGCGCGTGCTCGCGGACGATCCGCCCGTATTCACGGGCGTTACCCGATGCCGGCACCCAAGTTGCCAACTCTTCGATCGCTTCGGGGCCACCAATCTCATCGAGCTTGTGGTCGCGCTGGAGGGTCTCGGCGACCGTTAGATGGTCGATCTTGCGATCCGCGTTGTAGAGCTCGAGCATCGCGGCGTAGATCGCGCCGTGCTGCTCGCGGTAGAAGTGCGCTGGCCGCAGTTGCTCCTCGACGACCAGCGCGTTGAGGTGGCGTTCGTCGAGCAGAATCGCGCCGAGAACAGACTTCTCGGCGGTCAGATGGTGTGGTGGTACGACTGCGGCTGGGGCGACGCTCATCTCGTGTCCGAGTCTAGGTTGCCGCCAGGCGTCCGGCAGGCGACGTTTCCGCTCACTGCAAGAAGTTCCAGTGGCGCGGTCGCGCTGCTCTACCGTTTGGAGGATGGCGAGGAGCGGCGGCGATCCATATGCAGTTCTCGGGGTCCAGCGCAGCGCCAGCGATGCCGAGCTGCGCTCAGCCTACCGCCGACTGGTGCAACTGCATCACCCGGACCACAACGCCGGCTCCGCCGAGTCGGCGCGGCGCTTCACCGAGGTGCAGGAGGCCTATGCGGAGATCCAGAAGCTGCGCGGGTCGGCTACCGGCGAGCACCGGCCGTCAAGCTCGCCGCCGCGTCAAGCGCCGCGTCAAGCGCCGCGGCCGGGCGCCGATGCGGACGTCGAATCCAGGCTTGCCGACTTGGAGCGCGGGCTGCGCGCCGCACGCATCGCCCGCGAGCGGGCGCAGGAAGCCGCATCCGCCACAGCAGCCGCGGCGGCTACTCGTAAAGCTGTCGACGGAACCGGGCGGCCGTCGGATGAGGAGCTCGGCTATTACACGACCGACGACAGCTTCTCCAAGATCGTCGCGGATGCCCGCTCCGAGCTCTCGGACATCTACGCCGAGGCGCGCCAGCAGCCGATCGTCAAGCACGTCGCCGAACTCATCGACGAGCTTGCCTCACGCCTGAACGAGTAGTTAGCCTGGATTTCCGGGGCGTCGAAACGCACCGGAAATCCGGGTTAGTTAGGGCTCAGATCGTCCGCAAGGGCCCTCAGTCAAGCGGCTACAACCATCGTCTTGATGGTCGCCGTGACCTCGTCGGCAACCTCGACGACGACCATGTAGGTGCCGACGTTCCGGATCGGCTCTTCGAGGAAGACCTTGCGCTTGTCGACGCGGATCCCGCGGGCGTCACGGATCGCGTCGGCGATGTCCTGTGTGGTCACCGAGCCGAACAGCCGCCCATCATCGCCAGCTTGCTGCGGGATCGTGAGCACGGTGCGGCCCAGCAGAGCAGCGTTGTCGCGAGCGCGGTCCTCGCTCTCGCGCTGCGCCCGCTCAGCTGCCTCGCGCGCTCTCGCGGCGGCCTCGATCGAGCCTTTGGTCGCGGTCTCCGCGAGCTTGCGCGGCAGCAGGTAGTTGCGCAGGTAGCCAGCGGACACGTCCACGACCGTCCCGCGCTCGCCGAGTGACTCCACGTCTGCGAGGAGGATTGCGCGCGGCATATTCGCTTCCCCTACCGGTCGCGGTCGCGGTCGGAACGACCGCCGCGCTCGCGATGGTCGCTGCCGCCTTCGGTCACGTACGGCAGCAAGGCGAGCTCTCGCGCGCGCTTGACCGCGCGCGCGACCTGGCTCTGATGCCTGCGGCAAGCCCCTGTGATCCTACGTGAGCGGATCTTGCCCCGCTCGGACACGAACCGCCTCAGTGCGGATACGTCCTTGTAGTCGACCTGGTCGACCTTGTCGCGGCAGTACGGGCAGGCCTTACGGCGTCCAGAGGACGGCCCTCCCTTCCTGTCGCGCCGGCGAACCG
>JBKQKK010000306.1:0-2532 GCA_052147535.1 Solirubrobacteraceae bacterium
GTGCCAACCGCGCGCTCGGCGGGAAGACCTACAAGCTACAGGGAGGCGGCGAGCTGAAGCCGGCCTGAGCCAGCGGTCCTTCGCGCCGTCGTCCGCGAGCACGGCGGCCGGGCGCGTGATCACGGAAACATGACGACCCGGCGGCCTGGGCAGGCGATCTCATATCGCTGCGCCGGGTCTGCCGGGTTGCGCAGCAGGCGGCTGTTCACACCCGCGACCGAACCCTCGAGGACGTAGATACCCAGGGGAAACCCCGGCTCGGTCTCGATCCCACCCGGGCTTCCGCGGATCCACTGGCATGGTGCCGGGTCGCCTGGTCGCACGGAGCGCAGCAGCAGGAAGCGCGCATCCGGCCGCGCGGTCGCGTTGAGCGCCATGACCATGTGCTCGGCATCGACGACCGGCAGCAGCCCGGCGACGCTGAAGTCGACCTGGTCGGTCGTCCGGTTCAGTTCGATCGTCCGGACCCCCTCCCGGCGCAGCGCCCGGAGCAGCGCGAGCGCGTCGCCGTTGCGTTCCGGTGCGCCTCGTAACCAGCCCATGTCCTCGTACAGCGTCAAGTGCCCCGGGTAGATGATCGAGTTGCCGGCTCGTGGAAGCGACACCATCGCACGAGCGGTGAGGCCGCCGAGGCCGAAGGACATGCCGACGAAGTTGATCAATGCCACGGCGACAGCGGCCCCAATCAGGAGACGCCGAGCCCATGCGATCGGGATAGCGGGAATCCAGAACGTCCCGAGCACCGCCACGTAGACCAGCGCCGGCAGCGTGTACCGCGGGTCCTTGTGCGTCAGGCACGTCATCCCGAGATACGACACGAGCGTGCCGATCACGAGTTCGGGGAGGTACGAGTCCCGCGTGCCGCGGCTGCGCAGACACTGACCGATCGCAAGCGCGAGCCCGATGAAGAAGGCGATCGCAAGCGGCGCAAGCGTTTGCTGGTTGACGAGATCCCACAGGTACCAGGTAGCGTTGCGCGCTGACCAGAGCGGTGGTGCCTGAGCCGGGTTGGGCGCGAGTTCCGCAATCGATCCGAAAGTGCCGGCGATCTGGCGCAGGTGAAACGCATACCACGGCAGTGCAACCCAGCACAGCGTCAACAGGAAGAACAGCAACCCCCGCTGGTTACGCCAGCCGCCGCGTGCGACCACCGCAAGCAGTAGACCACCGAGGAAAACGATCGACGTCTCCTTGGTCAGCAGCGCGAGGCCGCACGTGATCCCGGCAATCGCGGAGACTCCGTTGCGCTCGAAACGACGTGCGGCGAGAACCGTCCACACGCCCAGGGCCACCATCGCGGCCTGGTCCTGATCGAGGTTGTACCCGTGCATCATCGACACGAACATCGGTGACCCGAGCGCGAAGATCCCCGCCAGCAAACCGGCCCGCGGCCCTGCGACGAGCTTTCCAACGCCGTAGCACCCAATCGCGAGCAGCGGCACGAATACGATGTTCGATGACAGGATCAGCGCCATCGGATGCATCCCCGCGAGAAAGATCGTCAGCGCGCCCAGTAGATAGACGAGCGGTGGGTAACCCTCGTAGTAGGAGGTGAACGGCATCGACACGTGCCCAGCCGCGATGTAGCCGTGGAACAGGAATGCGAAGTGCATGTGGATCCCGCTGTCCCAATCCGGCACGCGCGTGTCCACTGAGAGCCACCAGGCCGAGACCGCGATGAATACGACGACCGCGAACATCAGCACGGCTGCGTCCGATCCGGGTCGCCCCGTCGTCAAGGCTCCCGAATCGAGTTCACCCGAGACCGGGGCAGTGCGCCGCCGTTGCAAGCGGCAAGCGTAGCCGCTGACAGCGACTCTCAGATGTCAGCTGGAGAGGGCGGGCACCGGGACATCCGGTGTCCGCGACGCGGTGATCGCCATCATCAGGAACGACATCCGGCGGCGGTTCTCGGGTTCGGCCAGGGTGGCTTCGTCGTAGAGGTCGAGCAGCCGGCGGATCGCCGCGAACACGGGCGCGTCATCGATCTCGTCGGGCACCTCGCAGGCGAGCCGGCCGAGCGCGAGCATCTCGGCGCCGCCCTCGGCGCCGCGCATCGACATGATCGTCCCGAGCAGCAGGAACTCCGCGACCCGGTCAAGCAGGACGTGCGCCGGATGCTCACGCTCACCGATCGCCGCGCCCGCCGGCGCGAGTGGCGCACCGGCTGCGATCCGCAGCGACTGGCCGGAGGTGATCGAGCGGATCTGCTCGGGCGCAAGGCCGGCCTGCAGCATCAGCCGTCCCTGGGCGGCGCCCGAGACGAGCGTGTGTCCGTAGGGCGAGTCGCTGGCGAACACGAGCTGGCCTGCGGGCACGAGCGAGAACAGCGACAGCAGGTCGGCCGGCATCCACCAGGCGGTGTCGAACAGGAGATTCGGCAGGTCGGCCGCGACCCGCCAGATCCACGAGAGGTCCGTGATCCCGGCATGCGCGAGGATCAGCCGCGCGCTCGGAAACTCGCCGGCGAACGCGACCGCGTGCTCGCCCAGCGCCGGGATGCCGCGGCCGGCGTGGATCAGCACCGGCAGC
>JBKQKK010000307.1:0-25305 GCA_052147535.1 Solirubrobacteraceae bacterium
CGGCGACGGCCGGATGGGCCATGAGCAGGTTCTCGAGATCGACCGAGGAGATCCATTCGCCCCCGGACTTCACGAGGTCTTTGGAGCGATCGCAGATCCGCAGACAGCCGCGCGAGTTGATCCGCACGATGTCGCCGGTCTGAAACCAGCCGTCGGGCGTGAACCTCTCCGCAGCGTGACCCTGGTGGTAGGCCGCGGCGACCCACGGTCCACGCACCTCGAGCTCACCCATCGTGTGGTCGTCCCACGCGATCAGCAAGCCGTCGTCGTCCCGCGCGCGGATCTCCACGAACGGCACCGCCACGCCCTGCCGAATCCGGTACTCGTAGTGCTCATCAACCGGAGCCTCCTCGAGCGCCGCTGGTAGCCGGCATACGCTGCCGATTGGAGCGGTTTCGGTCATCCCCCACGCCTGGATGATCGTGAGGCCATGCCGGTCGAAGCCCTCGAGCATGCTCCTCGGCACCGCCGAGCCGCCGACAATCAGCCGCTGCAAGGAGCTCAGGTCCCACCGCTGCGGCTCGTCGTCGAGGGCCTGCAGAACCGCCATCCACACGGTCGGTACGCCCGCCGTCATCGTCACGCGCTCGCCCGCCAGCAGGTCGAGCACGCTGACCGGATCCAGTCGCGGACCCGGCAGCACGAGCGCCGCGCCGGCCAACGCAGCGGTGTACGGAAGACCCCACGCGTTGGCGTGAAACATCGGCACGACCGGCAACACCGTGTCACGTGCGCCGACGCCGAACACGTCGGGCAACGCCGCTACGAGCGAGTGCAGGACGAGCGAGCGGTGCGAGTAGACGACCCCCTTGGGACGCCCAGTGGTGCCCGACGTGTAGCACATCGCCGCGGCTCTGCGCTCATCGAGCGCCGGCCAGCTGATCGGTTCGACGCCAGCGATCAACGACTCGTAATCGATCGTCGCGTCCGGCACCTCGCCTGAGTGAGAAACGACGATCACATGCTCGAACGCGTAGGCCAAGCGGAACGACTCGAACACCTCGAGCAGCGACTCATCGACGACGATCGCCCGATCCTCTGCGTCGCTAACGATGAAGCTTAGCTCCTCGGGGTGCAGACGCGGGTTGAGCGTGTGGATCACGGCTCCCATCGATGGGACCGCGAAGTACAGCTCCAGGTGCTCGGGCTGATTCCACAGCAACGTTGCGACCCGATCGCCGTCCCTGATCCCCAACCCCGCCATCGCAGACCCAAGCCGCCGCGCACGCTTACTGCACTGCCCCAGGGTCGTGCGATGAATCGCCCCATCAGGACGGCGCGACACGACGTCTCGTTCCCCGCCGAAACGCTCGGCCCGCTCCAGGACCGCCGTCAGCGACAGCGGGTAATCATCCATCATCAGACCGGTCAGTGTCCTCGCGCTCATCTCGCTCTCCTCCGGTTCGCGCTCAAGGCAGCCAGCTGTGTCAGCACCTTGCTAGAGGCCAGACGTAAACACAGCACGTAATGCTCGGCACTCGTTTAGCAATCCCCGATCATCTAGTGGGAACCTAAGATCGCCCCTACGGGCCGGCGTGACATCGGGACGACATACGGTTTCTTTGCCCGGAAAACCCCGCAACCTGTCCACGCTGCCAACCAATAGCGACCCGGCACGCACGCGGCGCACTGGCATCCGCTAGCGGTCCGTCCTGTAAGTCGCGGGACGGGAATTCCAGGACCACTAGCCCGAGCGCACGGGCGGTAGATCACGAGGCTGTACGGGCTGCGGCGACCCTCGATCAGCCGTAGCGGAGCGCCCGCCCGGCCGTGTCGACGGCCATGCAGAAGCGCGCGGACGAGCATGACAGGCCGGTGGGGAAAGGGTGCCCGCCCTCGACGGCCTTCCCGCTCGACCATAAGCCTCCACGCCAGGTGCTGTAGACGCCGATCTCGTCGAGCGCGATGCAGAAGCTCGATGACGGGCATGCCACGTAGTTCGCCTGGTCCAGGAGCTGCGTGTCGAACTGGTAGCCCGCGCCCCAGCCGCCTTTCATCCACGCCCAGGCGACGCCGAAGTTATCGACCACCGCGCACGCGCTCGGCGCCGAGCAGCCGACCCCGATCGGCGTCTCGGGCTCGGAGCCTCCGTGCGCAGCGAGGTTAGCGGGGGCGCTTCCGGATCCGGCATCGCTCCAGCGTCCGTCTTGCAGGGTGTACGCGTCGTTGCCGGCGCCGTCGATGGCCATGCAGAACGACCCCGTGGTGCAGCTGATCGCGGCCAGCTGAGGCCCCCCTGGGAGCTGCCGCGGCGCTGACCAGTCCGAGCCGTTCCAGATGAGCGCATCGCCCGGGTCGTCGACGGCCCCGCAGAAGCTCGCGGTCGCGCACGAGATATCGGCCACGCCTGCGGGATCGACGAGCTTGCCGCGCGTCCAGTGCGTGCCGTCGAACGTGAGCATGCGGCCGGCGTCGTCTCCCGCCACGCAGAACGCCGGGGAGGCGCACGAGACGGTCGCGAGCAGCGGCCCGAGCTTGGCGGTCGCGGGCGGGGCGTTGATCTGCGGGTGTCCGGACTCGATCGTTACGGGAGCTGACCAGGCGCCGTCTGCGTACACGACTGCCTGCTTGTCGGCAACGGCGACGCACCTCCCGGCGACCGGGCACGAGACGGCGTTCAGCGACTTCACGCCGGCAACCTTGACCGGTGCCGACCAGCTGGCGGCAGCCGCCGGGGTGGAGCCGCTCGGGGCGTGCGCGGTCCCCGTCGAGCTCGAGACGCCGCACGCGCCGGCGCTCAGGGACACAGCCAGAAGGGCGCAGGTAGCGATGAGCAAGCGGAGCTTGGCCATCAGTTGGGGGCGGCGTGGGGGAGGCTCACGGGAGGTGCTCCGACGCTACTCGATCGTGAGCACGGCTTTGCGGTTTGACGCGGCGGTCGAGCAACGCTTCGATCGCTCGGTCGGTTTCGGTCCATGGGGCGGTTAGCGCGATCTGGGGGTCCAGCCCGCCGCTCGCGATCAGCTCGGCGAGACGCCGGAGGTCGCTCGAACCGCTGCCGTGGTTGGCGAGTTCGTCGAACACGAGCAAGCCGTATAGGCACGCGCCCGGTGCGCGGTCGAAGAGCTTGCGGGTTGGATAGGACACCGGGTCGTCGGTCGTGGCCGCGAAGTTGATGATCGTGCCCGAACGTGAGACCCGGCCGATCGCGGCGGCGAGCGTCGATCCACGGACGGCATCGACGATCACCTCAAAGCTCGACCCCTCGGGATCGAGCTGGTTGATCACCCGGTCGGCGCCGAGCTCTGCGAGGCCGGCTGTGCGGGTTGCCAGCGCCGTCACATGCGCACCGGCGAGCTTGGCGAGCGGGCCCGCGAGGCGCCCAACGCCGCCGCTGGCGCCGGTCATGAGCACCCGCTTACCGAGGATGAAGCCGGCGACTTCGAGCGCGCGCGGCGCCGTCAGCCCCGCGACCGGGAGCGTCGCGGCCGGCTCGAAGCCCACACGATCAGGCACTTCCGCCGTCGGCCGCCGGGGCGCGGACGACCCCGGCCACGTCCCAACCGGTTACCGAGCCGGGCTTCATCGAGGCCAGGCGCTTGGTCTCGATGGCGCTTTCAGCGGCGCTCGCCAACGCCGGGACGCCGGTCGAGTCGGTCACGACGGACGCGACGGACGCGACGGTGACGATCTGGTTTGTCGACGGCACGCGGACGATTACCTCGATCGCGTTGCGGACTGTCGGCAAGGTGCCCGGAATCGACGCGGCGGCCTTCCAGGCGGCACCCCGAAGGCGCGAAGGCTGGGTGCCCGGTCAGCCGCGCGCTCGCCAGCGTGCCCGACATTACACTGGAGGCGTCACTCGCGTAGGCAGCTCGACCGCCCGGCGCAGCGCTTGGAGCACCAGGGCGGCGAGGATAACGACGGACACGACGCAGACGGTGGTCGTCGGGGCAACTCTGGAGAGCGCGCCACGTGCGGTGCGCAACTTCCTGTGCCTTGGCCAGCAGTGCGCCGCCGATGACCTCGACACCGTCGCGCCGGCGCGGCACCGACCACGCCGGCAGGATCACGTGCGTCGAGCGGCACGAGCCACACAACTCCCGCCGCGGCCTCACGGACCGCACGCCATCGAGCATGCGCACCTCGCGCTCGCGCGCAAACCCCCAGGCTGAGAGCGGCCCGTCGCAGCCAGGACAGCACAGCCGACCCGCGGCCAACGCGGCCTCGCACCGCTCCGGTTGCAGGGTCGTTGACAGCACTCAAGCGCGCGACTTCGCTCACGCCCGACAGATCTCACGACGCCCGCAGGGCGGGAAAAGGCCACTAGTGTTGCGAGCAATGTCAGACACCGGCCAGGGATGCAACCGGCCCGACGCAGCCGACGAATGAGCGAATCCAAACGTGATCACGCTTTGGAAGGATCGGCGAATCAAGCCTTGCAACGCAGCTCAAGCTCGACGCGGTGTCTGGGAGGACACGCTGGTCCGTGCTGGTACTCTCGCGTGATGGCCGTCGCGAGCATGCTCGCCTTACGGAGCGGGCGGCGCCGTTGAAGCGTCCGTCTGTTGCTGGTCGGCTGCCACGTTTGGCGTATGTCTTTAACGACTGGTTTGGAACGTGGGCGGTTGCTCAAGCGGCGGCGGCTGTTTGTGAGCTTGTCTGGGTCGTCGACAGCAGCGACGGCGAGGTTGGTTCGACGATCCGGGTGTTGCGTCACCTGGGGACGGTCGTGGACGTTGCCGGCATGGCTGTCGACGAGGCTGCAGCCGCGATCGCGGCGTGCACGCCTGACGGAATCATGACGGAGTTCGATGGCGCGTTGGTGTGGACCGCGCAGATGGCGCAGCGGCTCGGACTGGCGTTCATATCCGTGGAGGTTGCGCGGCGGCTGACCGATAAGTACCTGCAGCGGGTGGCTCTGCGGGATGCTGGTTTGCCGGTACCAGGCTTTTGGCGCGTCGCTGAGCTCGGTGATGGGCCGGCCTGGGCGGCGCTGGCGCGTGACGCGGTCTTTCCGGCGGTGTTGAAACCGCGGCGGGGTTGGGGCAGCCGAGACACGGTGGTGGTGCAGTCGCTCAACGAGCTCTACTCGGCCGTTGCTGAGATCTCCGCAACGCGGGAGGCAGATGATGCTGAGATGATTTTGGAAGAGTATCTGCGCGACCGGCCGGCGAGCGGTGGTGCCGGTTTCGCGAGCTACGTGTCCGTGGAGAGTGTCGTCAGCGGGCGACGGATCACCCATGTCGCGATCACCGGGCGGATGCCGTTGGTCGAACCGCTTCGGGAGGGCGGAGCGTTCATTCCTAGCGCACTTGAGGCTGATGATCGTCAGGCCGTGGGCGAGGTGGCGACGGCTGCACTGACGGCCGTTGGTATACAGGTCGGCTGTGTGCACACGGAGATCAAGCTCACACCCGATGGGGCAAGGGTGATTGAGGTCAACGGACGTATCGGCGGGTCCGTCCCGGAGCTGCTTGCGACTGTCACTGGAGTCGAACTCCTGCCGATTGCGATGAGGGTCGCGCTTGGCCATGACATCATCTTCGACGCCATTCCGACCCCAACCGGCGTCGCCTATATCCTCAACATCTACGGTCCCCCAGGGATGCGTCGCGTCACTGCTATCGATGGCATCGATCGTCTTCGCGAGCAGCCACAGATTAGGCAGGTCATCCTGGATCGCGGTCCCGGCTGCGACGCTGACTGGCGCGAAGGGAGAAGTGGAAGTGTCGTCGTAACTGTCACTGGTTCAGTCGCCGACCACGAACAGCTCAGGCAAATCGCGCGTTTAGTTGACACCCATCTGAGGATCTACGGCGAGTAACTGCCAAGCGCGTCACGTTGGCGACGAGCTCGTGTGCGTGGGCTTGAGAGCGTAGGTTGGGTGAGCCGTAGGCGAGGTCGTAGTAGTCCTTGGTGGCCGCGCGGTTGCGCACCGTGATGCACTTGGACAGGAGGTATCCCTGCAGTCCAGCGAAGCGCACCCGGATTGTCACCTCGGTGCCGTCGGTGAGCTCGCCGGTGATTTCCTGCCATGTGAAGTCTCGGGCTACGTAGCCGGTACCGCGCAGGTTGGCCGATGGGTCGAGACGACGTCCGAGGCGGTTGACGAGCACGTAGATCGGGGCCGATGAACTCCTCGCGCGTCCGGAGACGCTCGAACGTCGCTACCGCGGGGGTCGACAGCGGAACGAAGCGCGCCCGTCCGCCCTTGGGCAGCCGCTCCTCGCCAGCCGACAGGCCGCGTCGCACGATTAGCACCCGCCGCTCGACATCGACGACCTCCCAACGCAGCGTCAACGCCTCGCCAAGTCGCACTCCGGTGTAGAACAGCAGCCGGAATGCATCGGCGTCTCGCTGGTCCTCTTGACGTCGCGCCTCGATCTCGGCCGCGTCGGTCATTGTTCTTGTGAGCCGGTGCGCGCCGCGCTAACACGCGACGGCGAGGGCCTCGACCTCGTCGACCTCGTAGTAGTCCAGCGATGCCGGCGGCGGCTGGCGCCTGTTGTCGGTCCCATCGACGGGGTTGGAAGCGAGCGCGTGCGGGTCGGCGCGACACCCATACGCGAACATCGAGGCGAGATTTGCGGGCTGCACGGCCGGCGTAGAGCCGCGTAACGGGACCTGCGCATTCCTCGCCCGGGGCCGATCAGGGGCGAACATGCGTCGGTGCGGGCTTTAGGCGCCTCGTGATTATCCGATGACCGAAGATGTGAAGGGTTTGTCGCAGACGGGGTTCCCCGTGCCGGTCAACAACGGCTTCTGCTCGCCTTCCGAGGCAGCTCTCGAGCGGCTGCCTTTTGGCGTACTGCTGATCGTTGACGCCGACCTGCGCGTGGTCGTGGCCGAAGGTCGGGGACTCGCGCGGCACGGCATCGGTATGGAGGGTGCGCGGGGCCGCCTCCTACATGACGTCGTGGATGCCCGTCTGCTCGAGGCGCTGTTGCCCGAAGTGCAGGCCGCGCTTGCCGGCGAGGAGGGCACATTCGAACTCCCAGACCGTGACGGCGTCAAGAGCGACGAGCTGATGTTCATGCCCAGACGCGACTCCGGCGGACATGCTGACGGCGCCTTAGTATTCTCCTATAACGCAGCGGCCGTCTCGGCGAGAGCGACGGCCGCCGAGACGCGCTACCGGCTGCTGGCGGAGAGCGCCACGGATGTCGTCTCTCTGCGCGACCGTGGCGGACGGTACCAGTACATGTCGCCGTCGGCCACCGCACTGTCCGGCCGCCGGCCCGAGGAGCACATCGGACGCCACATCTTAGAGTTCGTGCATCCAGATGACCGGGAACTCGTGGAGGGCTCCCACGCGCGGTTGCTGGCGGGCGAGGATGTCGTCGAGATCGAGTACCGGGTGATCTGTCGCGACGACTCGTTTGTGTGGGTGCGGACTACCGCGCGGGCGTTGCACGATCCGGCGGGCAGCACGGTCACGGGGGTGCGCGCCTCGACGCAGAACATCTCCGAACAGCGCGAGCGCGAGGCGGAGCTGCAAGCGACCACAGCGGAGCTGAAGCTGCGGCTACGCAAGACCGCCGCCATCGCCCAGCTCGGCGAGCGCGCGCTGGAGGAGGCTGACCTCGGTCGCTTCCTCGCTGACGCAGCGTCGAGCGTCGCCGAGATTCTCGACGTCCCGCTGTGCGCGGTGCTGACTGACGGCGATGATGACGGCGGGCTGCGCGTGCGGGCCTGCGCCGGCTGGCGCTCTGGCACGCTAGGGCGCTCGATCGTGAACCGCGCCGGCGTCGAAACATGGCTGCGACGACTGGGCCGCGCGCCGGTCGTGTTCACCGATCTGCCCCCGCAGGCCTCATGGAGGCGTTTGCTGCGCGAGCATTGTGCGGTCAGTGGCATGTGGGTGGTGCTCGCCGATCTCCGCCGGCCGTTTGGGATGCTGACCGTGCACAGCCGTGTGCAGCGGGACTTCAACGACGACGACCGCATGTTCCTGGTCGCGGTCGCCAATATCCTGCGCGACGCGATCGCCCGGCACCGGACCGAGGACGCAGCTCGCCACGATGCGCTGCACGACGCGCTGACAGGCCTGCCCAACCGCCGGCTATTGACCGATCGCCTGGGTCACGCCCTGGTCCGCAGTGCTCGGAGCGGGGAGCGCCATGCGGTGATGTTTCTTGACGTCGACCGCTTCAAGCTTGTCAACGACTCGCTTGGTCACGATGCCGGCGACCGGCTGCTGTGCTTGCTTGGCCCGCATCTGTGCGCCGCCGTACGTCCGATAGACACCGTCGCCCGGTTCGGCGGCGACGAGTTCGTGGTGCTATGCGAGGACGTCCGTGATGAACAGCACGCGGGGCGTCTGGCTCAGCGGCTGACAGACGCTGTGCGTCGTTGCTTTGACATTGACGGTCGAGACCACGTGGCGAGCGCCAGCGTCGGCGTGGCCGTGACCAACGGAGCCGGCTGCACTCCAGAGGAAGTTTTGCGCGATGCGGACACCGCGATGTATCGCGCCAAGGAGGGCGGCCGGGGACGCTTTGAAATCTTTGACGTTGGCATGCGCCGGCGAACGCTCGCACGGCTGGAGCTCGAGGACGAACTTCGTCGGGCTCTCGCACACGACGACCTGCTCGTCCATTATCAGCCAATCCACGCGATCGACGTGGAGGTGCCGGCGATGGTCGAGGCACTCGTCCGCTGGCAGCACCCCCGACAAGGGCTGCTGGGACCCGCAAGTTTCATCGCCGTCGCCGAGGAAACCAATTTGATCTTACCGCTCGGATCAAGGGTCCTGCGACAAGCGTGCGCGCAGGTCGCAGTCTGGCGCAAAAATCTGCCTGCCGCGCGCGAGCTCGCGCTGAGCGTCAACGTTTCCGCCCGCCAGATTGACCAGCCATCGTTCGTCACCGAGGTGGACCGCGTTCTGTCTGAGACAGGCATGCCTGCGCACGCGCTCCACCTGGAGATCACCGAGGGCGTCCTGCTGCAGGATTCCAGCGCGACCGCCGCGGCAATCGCCCGACTGCGCGAGCGCGGCATCCGCATCGTTCTCGATGACTTTGGCACCGGATACTCATCACTCAGCTATCTGCGGCGCTTCGCCCTCGACGTACTCAAGATTGACCGCTCGTTCGTCTCAGACCTGGATGAGTGCATCGAGAATCGCATCATCGTGGCGACGATCATCACGATGGCCCATGCGCTCGGTTTCGACGTCACAGCCGAGGGCATCGAGACTCCCGAGCAACTGCAAGCCCTCCGCGAACTCGGATGCGCCTACGTTCAGGGGTACCTGCTGGCGCGGCCGATGCCTCCCGAGGACATTGAGGCGCTCCTTAGCAACCTGGATGCCCCGTTGCGATAGGAGCCACACGCAACGTTCGGGATACGCAACGTTCGAGAGGCGGTGGCCGGCTGATCGATGCGCCCGCGTGAGCCGACTTACGACTTCGACGCGTCGACGAGGTGCTACGGCCGGAACGCCTTGTTGTCCCGCTGCGTTGGCAGGACCGCGAAAGTCGCACAGGCCAGCACCTCCATGGCGAGCCGCTGCGATCCGCGACCGCCAGGCGGCGTGAGCGCTACGGTCTTCGAGTACGGACATGACGTCTCCGGCGCGACGGTGTCGATCGCAAACGAAGCACTATCGCCCGTCCCGAGCGCGACCGTCGGCTTCGGGGATGTGCCGAAGTAGTCATTTGTGATCCTCTGCTCGCGCGAGCGCAGCACGCGCCCGTGCGCGTTAAGCAGCTCGACCTTGAACCATCCAGTTACGGCGCAGGTAGAGCGCGAGATGTTACGCAGGCGGACCGTCTGCCGGTAGTGACCCAAGGCGGCTCCCGCCAGCCCCGCGCTGAGCTTGAAGTCAGAAGTCTGGCATTTGCGCACGGCGCTGCCCGCTCCGGCTGTCGCCGCAAACAGCCCGCCGGCCGCCAGCGCGACGATCACCGTGAGCCATCTGAACAAACGCACTCCGAGCACGCTACGCGCGCCGAGCCAGAGCGTCAAGCAAAGCTTGACGCGGCTCCGACTCGAACGTGCGCTGTGGCCCCCGGCTATTTGAGGGCTAGAGCCCTACGCGACGGCACGCGACGACGACCGGGGCGAGTGTGTCGCTTCCAGCGCGTCGGATGCGCTCTAGCCACCGGCGAGCTCGGGGAGCGGCGCATCAACGGCGACCGTGGGGGCGCTGTGCGGGGTTTTGTGGACGCTGCCTTCGATATTCAGCCGTGGCAGAACACGGTCGATCACGCCCGGCAGCTTCCAGTTGCTCTCGCCCAACAGCAGCATGATCGCCGGCACCAGCGCCGAGCGGATGATGAGTGCGTCGAGCAGCACGGAGCTGGCCAATCCAACGCCGAACAGGTCGATGATGCGCGTGCCGCCGAGGATGAAAGAGGCGAATACGAGGACCATGATCGCGGCGGCGGCGGTGATCGTGCGGCCGGTGGCGGCCAGGCCGTGGGTGACAGCCTCCGTGTTGTCGCCGCGACGGTGCCATTCCTCGTAGATGCGAGTGACCAGGAACACCTCGTAGTCCATCGAGAGCCCGAATAGGATCGCGAACATGAGCACCGGCAGGAACGCTTCGATCGGCCCGGTCTTGTCAAGTCCGATCAGCGAAGCTCCCCACCCGTTCTGGAAGATGGCCGTCACCACCCCGAAGGAAGCGGCAGCGGAGAGAGCGTTCATAAGCGCGGCGATCGTGGGGATCACGAGGCTGCGGAAGACGGCGGCGAGCAGCAGGAAGCTGAGCAGCACGACGATGCCGATGAAATACGGCAGCTTGTTGGACAGGACGGTGCTGAAGTCATCGAAGATCGCGGTCTCGCCTCCGACCAGCACGCTCAGTCCGGTGCCGCGCTGCGCGGCTGGGACGACCGTGTTGCGAACCGTCTGCAACAGATTCGCGGTCGATAGCGCCTGGGGAGAGCCCTCGGGGTACACGTTGGCGGTGGCGACGGCGGCGCCGCCGTCGTGGCCGGCTAGGAACAGTGGCTTGGTCGATCCGACCACACCGTGAGTGTGGGCGACTGCCTGCTCGACCTTGATGAATGCCGCGCGTTGAGCTGGAGAGTTGATCTGCGCGACGAGTTGCAGCGGGCCGTTGTAGCCCGGGCCGAAGCCGTCCGCCAGCAGATCGTAGGCTCTGCGAGTGGTCGAGCTCGACGGGTCGGTGCCCGCGTCCGATGCGCCCAACCGCATCGAGAAGAACGGGATCGAGAGCACGATCATGATGGCTGCGGCGGCCACGGCGAACACAGCGGGCCGGGTCTGCATCCAGCCTGCCCAGCGGGCCCAGGCGGGAGACTCGTCGCTGGTGGCCAACTGCCCCTCGCGCAGCCGCCGGCGCTCGCGGCGGCGTAGCACGCGCATACCGAAGAAGCCCAGCAATGCCGGTAGCAGAGTCAGCGACGCAACGACGGTGAACGAGACCGCGATCGTGGCCGAGATCGCGATCCCGTAGAGGAAGCTGACGCCGAGCGCGAACATGCCTAGCAGCGCGATACAGACGATCAGCCCGGCGAACATCACAGCGCGACCGGAAGTGTCAAGCGCTTCGATCACCGCCTGCTCGGGCGAGAGCCCGCGCAGCAGCCCTTGGCGATAACGGGTGACGATGAACAGCGCGTAGTCGATGCCCACGCCGAGGCCGATCAGCAGCGACAGCTCGGAGCTGAACGACGCCATCGTGATCGCATGCGACAGCAGCCCGATCACAGCGATCCCGGTTCCCAGCGATACGGCCGCGGTGATCAGCGGCAGCGCCATCGCCAGCAGCGAGCCGAACGCCAGGAACAGCACGACCGCGGCGGCGAGAAACCCGATCCCGACATCGCCCGAACCGCCCTGCGCGGCGGTCTCTGCGACCTGGCCCTCGACCTCCACCTCGACTCCATGCCCGGAGCCCGCGCGGGCGGTGTTCACAAACGTCTTGGCCGCCTGGGGGCTGATCTTCGGCCCCTGCACATCGAAGGTGACGTTGGCAAACGCAATGTTTCCCGACGGTGAGATCTGGCGGCCGCCGGCGGCCTGGTAGGGCGACTGAATAACGGAGACGTGCGGCAGGCGCGCAACCGAGGCGAGCATCCGCTGCACCTGTGCACGGACGGCTGGATCGGTGATCTGGCGGTGCTTGACGGCGATCACGATCTGCTCGCGGTCGCCCGCCTGCCTGGGCGTGTCGCGCTGCAACAGGTTCAGCGCGTCGAAGCTCTGCGTGCCCGAAAGGTTGAAGTTGTCCTTGTAGCCACTGCCGACGCCACTGTGGATGACGGTCATCGCGACCAGCGCCGCCAGCCACGCGGCCAGCACGGTACGACGGTGCGTAAAGCACCAGCGGGCAAGAGCTCTCATCGACTGCCCTCGCCTGCCACTGCGGCGGCAGGGGCGGAAGGGGTTGAAGGGGTTGAAGGGGTTGAAGGGGTTGAACGGGCGGAAGAGGCGAGTGCGCCCAGCCTCCACGTGCATCTCCTGATGATTACCGGCATCATTGGATCTCCTTGGCGGGCTGACAGCGTTCGATGCGCGACGGGAGCGAATCGAGGATGCCCGTGATCCTCTGGATGACCCTCGCCGCGGCTTGAATCTCGGCTCCGGTGAACTGCGCGAGTTCGTCCTCCCACAGCGCCCGCCAGCCGGCGAGCTTCCGCTCGAGCAGCTGCCAGCCCTCCGGGGTCAGGGACACGTTGCAGACGCGGCGGTCCTCGGTGCTGCGATGGCGCTGCACGATGCCGGCCGCCTCGAGATCATCGAGGATCGCGGTCACGCTGGCGGGATTGAGATCAGCGCTCTTGGCCAGCTGGCCGGCGGTCATCTCCTGCTCGCGTCCGAGCGCGCCGATCAGGCGCAGTTGGCCGAACGTGAGCTGACCAGGGCGGCTGTGATCTCGCCCCCGCAGCCGGCGCTCGGCACCGAACATGTGGTTGAGCGCTTCCCGCAACTCATTGATCCCGGCGCTGGGCCCGGTGGCGGCCGCGCCGACTACGGTTTGCGACGCGGTTTCGCCAGCTGCGACTTGCGAGAAGTTCATTTGTCAACCGAATATTAGCCGCCAAACCTTTGGTCAGGCGAACCACCGGCCGCCGACGTACCTATAACCTGGGCGGAGGTTCGTCGCTGAAGCGGCGTCCCAGCTGCACGCGGGCGGTCATGCCCGCTCCCAGCAGCAGCCCGATCGCCGCCAGGTAGCAGGTGAACAGCACGCCGGCAAGCATCAGAAACAGCTCGACCGGGGTCTTCCCGGCCACGAACCGCAGGTAGTAGCCGGCTGCGGTGGGCGTCGCCTGGAGCACTACCCCGGCGATCGCTCCTCCGGCCAGCGCGGCGCGCCAGCGCAGCGATTCCCCGACGAGCGCACGGTAAACGGACGCGACGAGCAGTACCGTCAGCGTCAGAAAGACGAACGGAACGGCCAGGCGGATCAACGTCGCGTCGACGTCGAGGCGCCTGCCCAGCCCCGTTCCGGCGGACCCCGCGATCACCATCAGCACGATCACCGTCGTCAGCGTCGCTGAGATCGCAAGGTTGCGGAGCTTGCCGAGCACGATCCCGCGTCCGGGCTGCTCCAGCAGGCGCGACAGGCAGCGCTCGAGCACGCCCACCACGCCCGAGCACATCCAGACCATGCCGCCAATCGAGCCGGCGATCAGCAGCGGCGACTCTCGCTTGGTCCGCAGGATCAGGTCGACCACCTGATCGTGCACGTCCCTGGGCAAGACCTCCGACATGCGCGCGGCGAGCTCCTGGGCGTGGGCGTAGTCGCCGAGCACGACGGCCGCCAGCGCGGTTACGCCCAGCGCCAGCGGCACCAGGGCGGAAAGCAGAAACCAGGCGAGCGCCGGAACATCGTTCGCCACTCCCGAGTCCCAGTAGAGGCCCACCAGCTCGCGCGGCACGCGCCGCAGACCGGACAGGTCCTTCATGGATCGCTAGAGCCTGCCAGATCCAGACCGCTGGTGGCCGGTGGGCCGCACCGCGCGGCGTCGCGCTCCCGCTGCTTGAGTGGCAGCCGGTCCCCGGCGTTCAGGAGAAGCGCGCGTGCGTTCGCGCGTGCGTTCAGGAGAAGCGCGCGTGCGCTCAGGAGAAGCGCGCGTGCGCCGATTACTCGGTTAGCAGACACTTTCGCGATGTGATCACGTCAAGCCAGCCAAACTAATAACAGTTGTCACACCTGCCAACGACGAGCTCAGCCGTAAGCGTCAGATGCCACATTTGCCCTCGGGTAACCCAGCGTCAACAAGAAGCCGGCTCGTCCGGGTCGTACCGGTGCTACTGTACTTATCAAGCACTCATCAGTGCGAAAGCACCAGACTGATGCGTTGCTGTATCGGAGTGGGTGCTGGCGTGAGGACGGCAGCGCAAGGCGGTTTGTTTCACGGAGACAACTCTCCGCGAGTATTGGCGTGCACCTACGTGGCCACGTCAGCCATCGACCAACCAACTAACCAGGCATCTCATGCATCAAGAACCAACGGCCTCCCCAACGGCCGGCGCAACGGCCGGCCTCCACTCAACCGCCGCACCGCAGCATGCTGGCCAGGGCATTTCCCACCAGCGGTCCGCCAGCGTCGACCAAGGGAAGGATCGCCTGCTTCGCGCCCTGGACCGTCTGTCGCGTAGCGTGCAAACGGAAGCTCCAGACAGTGTCATGCACGGTGAACTGCAGGTTGTTAGCGCAGCGCTGGTCGAGTTCAAGCAGGCGCGCGCGAACAACCGCAACGCGCGTGTGCGCTCGCTCGCGGTTAGCTAGTTGCCCCGGAAAAACGCGCGCTTGGGATCGCCAATCGGCGCGGTGACACTCGAAACATCAGCAATCACGGTCGCACCGGTATGCAGCAAAGCGGCCTCAGCGCGGCAATTCAGACTTTATCCGGGGGAACTAGCTAGGCGTCGTAGGGAAGTAGAAACTCGTCATCCTCGGCAAGACGCGCTAGCAGTCCTGCGCGCCTTGCCGCGGCCCGAGTGTCACTTACCCGGCCGGAGGCACAAGAGTTAATCCCCTCGCAGTTGTGCTTCGCGCAGGGCGCCCTGGTGCACAGGCGTGTACGCCGACGGCTACTTCCGCATCGCCCGGAAACGCTTGCCGGCGCGGCGGCACCTGCGTGAGCACCGCTGCGGTCGTGCTGGCTTCTAGCCTTCGCTTTTGGCGGTGTAGCCGCGATCGGCCTTATCGACCTCGCCGGCCTTGGCGAGCCGCGACAGGGTCGTGCTGATGGTGGCGCGGCCAAGACCCGTGGCATCGGCGATCTCGCCGGCGGTCATCGGGTCGCCGGCGGAGGCGAGGGCGGCAAGGATCGCGGCCTTCGTGGCGCCCGGAGCGGTGCGCGTTCCATTGACACTGTTGCCGGCCGCCTTGCCGGCCGGCTTGCGCGCCGAAGCCTTCGGAGCAACCGGGGCGGCCGCAGACCGAGCGGAAGCGGACGAGCCGCTGTCACGCGAGGCGAGCGCCGCCAGGGCATGACGGAGCCTGTCGACTTCGCTCAGGAGCTCGTCTAGGCGGGACTGAATGTCACGGCGTATCTGGTCAAGCATTGTGCGGACGGATCCTTCCGATCGGAGTGTGCTACTTGATCGTAACTTGACGGACCGCAATGTGCTGTGTTGGTGCTCACGCCACTACCAAGCGATCGGCTCCAGGTTCCGGCTACGCCGTCTTTGGACCATTGGTCAGTGCCAGGCAACAGGGACAGCTGCCCGGCCGTTTGTTGCGGCGATCAGCCGGCGAACTTGAACTGATCGTGTCCCTCGATCGCGACTCGCTCAATGTCTAACGCGTCGACGCGTGCTCGCGGCGGCCCGTCGTGGAGGAACGTCACGAGCTGGTCGACCGCCGTTGGCGCGCCCTCCGCATGGACCTGCACGCTGCCGTCCGGCAGGTTGCGCACCCAACCCGTCACGCCCAGCGCGAACGCTCGGCGAGCAGTTGAGTCGCGGAACCAGACGCCCTGAACCCTGCCGCGAACCACGACACGAACAGCCTTGCGCTCGGCGCCAGGGCTCATCCGCCGGCCGCCGACGGGCGGGCGTCGGTGGGCGCGTCGGCCATCGATGGATGTCACCACAATTCTGATGCGCATGCGATGCATCCAAATCGTCATAGTTAGCGCTTGTGCGGATAGCGCTGTTCATCACGTGCCTCAACGACACCCTTTTCCCGCAGGCCGGCCGCGCGGCCGTGGAGCTGCTGGAGCGGCTCGATCAGGTCGTCGTGTTCCCCGAGCAGCAGACCTGCTGTGGACAGATGCACGTCAACTCGGGCTACGCGCGCGAGGCGCTGCCGCTGGTGGCGCGGATGACGCGGGTACTCGGCTCGGACGCGTTCGACGCCGTCGTGGCGCCGTCCGGCTCGTGCGTGGCAATGGTCCGCCACCAGTATCCGCGGCTGGCCGAGATGGCGGGTGACACGGTACTCGCGCGCGACGTGGCGGCGCTCGGCGAGCAGATGTTCGAGCTCTGCGAGTTCATCGTCGATAAGCTCGGCGTCGAGGACGTCGGCGCGTACTTCCCGCACCGGGTCACGTACCACCCGAGCTGCCACGGCACGCGGATGCTCGGTATTCGCGAGGCGCCGCTACGGCTGCTGCGCAACGTGCGCGGGATCGAGCTTGTGCCGCTGCCCGAGCGCGAGAGCTGTTGCGGCTTCGGCGGGACGTTCGCGGTGAAGAACGCCGACACCTCAGCAGCGATGCTGACCGATAAGGTGCGCTGCATCCTCGACACTGGCGCCGAGGTGTGCACAGCGCTCGACTGCTCGTGCCTGATGCAGATCGGCGGCGGCCTCTCGCGCCAGCGGGCCGGCGTGCGAACCCTGCACCTGGCGGAGATCCTAGCCACCACGGAAGCTGTATGAGCGCCGAGGGCTTTCCCACCGCCGCGCGGATCGCGCTGCAGGACTCGCAGCTGCGCCACAACCTGCGCGCGGCCACGCACACGATCCGAGAGAAGCGCCTCGAGGTGGTCTCCGAGCTCGACGATTGGGAGCAGCTGCGCGAAGCCGGGCATCGGATCAAGCAGCAGGCAATGCGGCACCTCGACGTCCACTTGGAGGCATTGGAGAAATCGGTCACCAGGGCCGGCGGCACCGTCCACTGGGCACCGGACGCGCGCAGCGCCAACCACATCGTCGGCGAACTCGTGGCGGCCGCCGGCGCGACCGAGGTTGTGAAGGTCAAGTCGATCGCTACCGACGAGATCAAGCTCAACGAGGGGCTCGCGCAGCGCGGGATCACCGCGCACGAGACCGACCTTGCCGAGCTGATCAACCAGCTCGCGGGCGACACCTCCTCGCACATCCTGGTGCCCGCGATCCACCGCAATCGCGCCGAGATCCGGGAGCTGTTTCGGCGTGAGCTGCCCGGCAACGCGGACTTGAGCGATCAACCGGCGGCGCTCGCGGACGCGGCGCGCCGTTACCTGCGCGCGAAGTTCCTGTCCGCGCAGGTCGCGATCAGCGGCGCCAACTTCGCGGTCGCGGAGACAGGCACGGTCTGCGTGGTCGAGTCCGAGGGCAACGGGCGCATGTGCCTGACGCTGCCGCGCAAGCTGATCACCGTGATGGGCATCGAGAAGGTGCTGCCACGATTCGCGGACCTCGAGGTGATGATGCAGCTGCTGCCACGATCGGCGACGGCCGAGCGGATGAACCCGTACACGTCGATGTGGACGGGCGTGACGCCGGGCGACGGGCCGCAGGACTTCCATCTCGTGCTGCTCGACGCCGGCCGCACGAACGCGTTGCGCGATCCGATCGGCCGCCAGGCGCTGCACTGCATCCGCTGCTCGGCGTGTCTGAACGTATGCCCGGTATACGAGCGAACCGGCGGCCACGCCTATAAATCTGTCTACCCGGGCCCGATCGGGTCGATCCTGACGCCGCAGTTGGCGGGACTGCAGCACAGCCAAACGCTGCCTTGGGCCTCGACGCTGTGCGGCGCCTGCCAGGAGGTATGTCCGGTGAAGATCGACATACCGGGCGTGCTCGTGCACCTGCGCAGCGAGATCGTCAGCCGCGGACCACGCAGCGGGCGTCACTACAAGCCCGACGAGCGTGATCTGATGCGCGCCGCCGCAGCCGTGCTCGGGAACCGGCGCCGCTACGAGCTCGCCCAGCGTGCGGCGCGGCTGGGCGGGCAGCGACTGGCGCGGGAAGGGCGGATCGAGCGACAACTTCCGGGACCGCTCGCGGCCTGGACGGCTGTGCGTGACCTGCCCGCGCCGCCCGAGCAGACGTTCCGGGAATGGTGGCGCTCGCGGGGCGCGCGGGAGGTGGACGCGTGAGCAACCGCGAGGAAATGCTCGCGCGCGTCCGCGAGGCGCTCGCTGACGTTCCCGCGGACGAGCCGGACCATTGGGATCCTGCGCGGGATCGCGACCCGGCGGCAGCTTACGCCCGGGTCTGCGCGATAGCAGGCCCACAGCTGGTCGAGCTGTTCGAGGAGCGCTGCTCGATGTACCGCGCCAACGTTGTCCGCTGCGGCGCTGACGCCGAGGAGATCCGCCTGGCCGTGGGCCAAGCGTGCGCGCGTCACGAGGTTCGCTCGCTGGTGATCCCCGCTGACCTCGAGCTGGGCTTGGCGCCCACCGAGCTGCAGCTGCGACGCGATGACCCGCCGCTGTCGATCGCTGCGCTCGATGACTGCGACGGCACGCTCACGGGTTGCGCGCTCGCGATCGCCCTGACCGGCACGATCGTGCTCGACGCGGGCCCTGGACAGGGACGTCGCGCGCTGACGCTCCTGCCGGATCTGCACGTCTGCGTGGTGCGCGCCGAGCAGATCGTGCACGGCGTCCCGCAGGCGCTCGAAACGCTCTACGCGAGCGTGTTCGACGGACCGCTGACGTTCATCTCGGGCCCATCGGCGACATCGGACATCGAACTGAAGCGCGTCGAGGGTGTGCACGGGCCACGCCGGCTCGAGGTCGTGTTGGCCGTTTAGGCCGAAGTTTTAGTGAAGACTTCGGTTTAGGGCCCGCGTGGAAATCAGTGCGGGGCTGGCGAGCGCCAGAGGCCTATCGACGCTTGGCCTTATAGCCGGCCTTTCCAGTGCTGCAGTGCTGGCCGGGGAACGGGGCCGGCGCGCTTTTGTCGAACGACCACGTGAAGCTCATCGTTCCGGTCACCGTGTCGGCATGATCGAACGTGCCGGTGATCGTGCCGTCGACGTGCTTGGCGATCACGGCCCTCCGATCGTCGATGTCGAAGACGCCGTGGTAACCAAACGCACGCTTATGGACGCTCATGTCACTCGACGGGCTCAAGTCGACCTGAACGGTCAGCTTGGCACCGTCCTTCGTGCAGGTCGCCCAGACGTCGCCCGCGAAGCCCTTCACGATCCTGAGGTTCTTGGTCACGCTGAACTGCACGCTTCCGGCGGACTGTCCGGCCTGTGCCGTGGTGCCCGAGTAGCTTCCGCTCTCGATCGGCGTGCGCTTGAGCGCGAACGCAGCACTCGGAAGCAGTACAGCTAGCGTCGCGACCGGCGTCGCGGCCTTGATCATCCGTCTCGAACGCAATCTCTCAAACCTCCTGTGCAGGCTCCGGAGCGGGCATCCTTGCAGCAGGCGCGCGGTGGGTCAAATTCTTCCCGCACTTGCGGTGGGCCAAATTCTTCCCGCACTCCTGTCCAGCGCCGACCTCTGTACCGTTTCTGCGAGATGACTTCGCTCGCCTACGGGGACCACTCCACCGCCTCGCGGACGCAGACGCTGTTCGGCCAGGTGATGGGACTCGTAGCGCTGACGGTGGGCTGCGCCACGCTCGGCGTATGGGTCGCCCGCGACTCGGGCGGCGCCGACTGGTTCATCGCTTGGCTAGTCGCGATCGGCTGCCTGATCGGGTTGAACGTCGCCAACGCACGCGGCAATCACGCCCTGGCGCTGGTGCTGCTGTTCGCGTTCGGCTTTCTGATGGGCGTCAGCGTGTCGGCGACCGTCAACTACTACTCAGCGACAGACCCGACTGCTGTGCGGCAGGCGTTCGCCGCGACGGCCCTGTTCGTCGGCGTGCTCGGTGCCGGCGGCTACGCGATCCGTCGCGATCTCTCGTTCCTCTACCGAATCCTGTTCGGGCTGATGCTATTGCTGCTCGGCGCCGGGATCGTGCTGATCTTCGTTCACATCGAGGCGCTGTACACCGTCTGGTCGGTGGTCGGTCTGGCGATCTTCGGGCTCTACACGGTGGCGGATTTCAACCGGCTGCGCAGGGCTGGCAAAGATCAGGCAATACCACTCGCGGCCGGGATCTTCATCGACGTCCTGAACATCTTCCTATTCTTCCTGCAGCTGTTCGGCCGCTCATCCTGATCCTCGCCGAACCTGGGATTGGCACGTCAGGCCAGCCGTCGCGTCGCTCACAGCGATCCCAGTGGCGATCACGGGCACCCAGGGCTCGGCTGATCGCCGGTGGGCGAACGCGGCTCCGCTGAACCGATAGCGGGCGGATCGCCCTCACCGGCGGCACCGGGCGCACCGGGCGCACCGGGCGCGCTGGCCGCAGGCCGAGCCTCCTGCGCCGCCGCGCGGCGGCGCGCGGCGCGCGCCAGCCAGTCATCGGCCCGGCGGGAATGCGCGCGCACGCCGTCCCGGACCTCACCGACAAAGCCGACGCCCTGCTGAGTGATCGCGGCCGTGACCGCCGGGCTTCCCGCGACATCGTCGACCATCCGCCACAGCGCATCGCCAGCCGGAAGGCGGTCCAGCACCGTGTCGATCAGCCGCCAGAGCGCGTCGCTGGCAAGCAGGCCGTCCACGAGCTCGTCGAATGCGTTGCTCGCAAGCAAGCCGGCGATCAGCCGCTCGGCACCGTCGCTAGCCAGGGCCCGGTCGAACGCTGCCGCAACGCGCGGACTGTCCAGGGTCGTGCTGATGATCCGCGGGAGCTCATCGCTGTCGAGCACCAGGTCAAGGGCACGACGCTCGAGGTTGACGCCGGCATCGATCGCTGCGGATGCCATGCCCGCCAGGGGGCTGCGCGCCACCAGCGCCACCGGCCGCAGCGTCACCGCAGCAACCGGCTTCAACGTCGCCGCAGCAAGCTTTGCCCCGCGTCCCCCGAGCGGGCGCAGGGCTCGCGATCTGACACTCCTGTTGTCGGTCAGGGCCATTACCTCCGCCGCGATCGCCGCAGTGACCGGTCGACGTCAACTATCGGCGACCATCTGCCAAGCAAAGCGTAGCCCGATTGCAAGCGATCGGCGACAACCACGGCCCGTGGTTCGGCGGCGCGCGCTCGCCTACGCGCCGCTCGGCGACAATCGCCGGAGCCTCCGAATCCGGCGGTGCAAGCAGCGACGGCGAGCGCTCGTACATGAGATAGACGCACCGCCGACGGCACGTGCGGATAGGATCTGCGCACGGGTATGGAGGCGCATGGGCTTAATCAGCAGGTGGCGGCTCGTGGCGTAAGCAGCGGGCGGCAGCATTTGGCGTCGATGTGCAGCTTCGGTGCAGCAGGGCCAATCACCGAGCACCAGGATCTCACGCTTGTTCACGGCCGAGATCGAGACCACAACGGATCGGAGCACGATTCAGATGGCGCAATCCTCGTATAACACACCTGAGCACGTTCGGTTGGAGGAGGCACGCACAGGTGCGGCTCCGTGGAAGTCATGGGGTCCCTACCTGAGCGAGCGGCAGTGGGGAACGGTGCGTGAGGATTACAGCGCTGACGGCAATGCGTGGAATTACTTCACCCACGACGAGGCGCGCTCACGCACCTACCGCTGGGGAGAAGATGGGATCGCCGGGATCTCCGACGATCGCCAGCGCCTGTGTCTCGCGCTGGCGTTGTGGAACGGCGCCGATCCGATCCTCAAGGAGCGCATGTTCGGCCTCACCAACAGCGAGGGAAACCACGGCGAGGACGCCAAGGAGTACTGGTTCTACGTGGACAGCACGCCGACGCACTCCTACATGAAATGCCAGTACAAGTACCCGCAACGCGCTTTCCCCTACAACGACCTCCTGGCCACGAACAGGCAGCGCGGCAAGCTCGACATGGAATACGAGCTGCTCGACACGGGCATTTTCGACGAGGATCGCTACTTCGACGTGGTCGTCGAGTACGCGAAGGCCGGCCACGACGACATCCTGATGCTGATCAGCGCCTTCAACCGCGGCCCGGAGGCCGCCTCCCTGCAGATCCTGCCGACGTTGTGGTTCCGGAACACCTGGTCGTGGGCTGACGGCTCCCCGAAGCCGAGCATGGCGGCCGTCGACCGGGACAAGGGCGTTGCCACCGTGCAGGTGTCGCACCCCGAGCTCGGCGACTGGCTGCTGCGCACGGACGCCTCCGCGCAGCTGCTGTTCTGCGAGAACGAGACCAACAACGGGCGGTTGTACGGGACCGCAAACGCCTCGCCGTACGTGAAGGACGGGATCAACGAGTTCGTCGTCGATGGTCGCACCGATGCGGTCAACCCTGCGCGCTCAGGGACGAAGGTCGCCGCTCAGCACGTGCTCGAGATCGAACCCGGTGCGAGCGCCCAGGTTCGCCTGCGACTGTCCTCCGCGAGCGCGGCCGCTGCGTCGGCGCGGGCCAAGCCACTGGGCGTCACCTTCGACCGCGCCTTCGACACCCGCCGCGGTGAGGCTGACGCGTTCTATGACACGCTGATTCCGCAGACGCTGCAGCCAGACGGCAAGATGGTGATGCGCCAGGCGCTGGCGGGCCTGCTGTGGGGCAAGCAGTACTACGAGTATGACGTGCACCACTGGCTGCGCGAGCACGGCGTCAACCCGTGGCAGCCGGGCGCCTCGGGTTCGATGCGCAACGTGCCCTGGTTCCACATGGTTGCGCAAGACATCATCTCGATGCCAGACAAGTGGGAATACCCCTGGTTCGCCGCGTGGGACCTCGCGTTCCATGCCGCGCCGCTGTCACTTGTCGACGTCGATTTCGCCAAGGAACAGGTCGAGTTGCTGCTCCGCACGCGTTACATGCATCCCAATGGCCAGATCCCGGCGTACGAGTGGAACTTCAGCGACGTCAACCCGCCGGTCACCGCGTGGGCCGCGATGTACGTCTACGAGCGCGAGGTCGAGATCCGCGGCGAGGGCGACCGCGAGTTCCTGGCGCGCGTGTTCGACCGGCTGCTGACCAACTTCACCTGGTGGGTCAACCGCAAGGACCCGGACGACCGCAACCTGTTCCAAGGCGGATTCCTGGGCCTGGACAACATCGGGATCTTCGACCGCTCCGCGCCGCTGCCCGGCGGCGGGACGCTCGAGCAGGCCGACGGCACCGCCTGGATGGCGCTCTATTGCCAGTGGATGCTGCAGATCGCCGCCGAGCTCAGCAAGCATGATCCCGCCTACCTCGACATGGCGATGAAGTTCATGGTGCATTTCCAGTGGATCTCGGTTGCCCTGAACCCCCCTGAGGCGGACACCGAGCTGTGGGATGAAGAGGACGGCTTCTACTACGACGTGATGCGCACGTCCGACGGAGCCAGGATCCCACTCAAGGTGCGCTCGCTGGTGGGCCTGCTGCCGATGTGCGCCGCGACCGTGTTCGACGGCGAGATCCTCGAGCAGCACCCCGAGATCGTGGCGGTGGCGGAGCGGTTCTTGAGCCATTTCGAAGACGTCCTGCCGGCTCTGGCGCATCTGCCCGATCCAAATCCCGAGGGACATCGGATGGTGTCGCTCGTTGACGAGCACCGGCTGCGGCGAATCCTCGCGATCATGCTCGACGAGGGCGAGTTCCTCGGTCCGCACGGCATCCGCGCGATCTCGCGCCGGCACCTCGAGGAGCCCTGCAGGTTCGACTGGGGCGGCCAGGGGTACACCGTCAGCTACCTGCCCGCCGAATCCGACACGGGCATGTTCGGCGGTAACTCCAACTGGCGCGGCCCGGTGTGGTTCCCGATGAACCTCGTGATCCTACGCGGCCTGGCACAGCTTCATCGCTTCTACGGCGACCGCCTCAAGGTGCAGTGCCCGACCGGGTCCGGGCGCGAGCTGAACCTGTTCGAGGTCGCCAGCGAGATCTCCAGCCGCCTGGCGACGACGTTCACCAACGACAAGGACGGCCGCCGGCCCGTGTTCGGCGGAATCGAGAAGTTCCAGAAAGACCCGCACTGGCACGACCTGCTGCAGTTCCACGAGTACTTCCACGGCGACAACGGCGCCGGCATCGGCGCCAGCCACCAGACCGGTTGGACGGGCACCGTTGCGTTGCTGCTCCTGGCGGCGAGCGAACTGCACACCACGCATGAGAACCAGTTCGGGGGACTCGGGGAGTAAGGCGCCCAGCGATGCGCCTTCCTGCTCGTCCAACCGTCTACGAGATCAATACCGCGGTCTGGCTGCAGCGTCTGGGTCGCGTGCGGGGCGCCCCGCTGCGGCTCGGCGAGGTTCCCGGGTCCACCTGGGACGCGCTGGCGGCGCTGCCGGTCGATGCCGTCTGGCTGATGGGTGTCTGGGAGCGCAGCCCCGCGGGGCTGCGCATCGCGCTCGAGAACCCCGAGCTCGACGCGGGTAGCCGCAGCGCGCTACCGGACCTGCGCACCGAAGACGTGATCGGATCGCCGTACTGCGTGCGCGACTACGTCGTGGACTCCAGCTTCGGCGGGCCCGAGGGGCTCGCGGAAGCTCGCGCGCAGCTCGCCTCCCGGGGCGTCGGGCTGATCCTCGACTACGTGCCCAACCACGTCGCACCGGACCACTCGTGGCTCGCCGAGCGGCGCGACTGCTTCATCGCCGGTAGCGAGGAGGAGCTCGAGCAGCGCCCGGCTGAATTCATCCGCGCCGCCGGTGGCGCGATCGTCGCGAGGGGCCGCGATCCCTACTTCCCGCCGTGGCCTGACGTCGTGCAGCTGAACGCGTTCGCGCCCGCGCTGCGCGACGCGGTCGCCGACACCCTGATCGCGATCGGCTATCAGTGCGACGGCTTGCGGTGCGACATGGCGATGTTGATGACCAACGAGGTGTTCGCGCGCACCTGGGGCGAGCGTGCGGGATCGGTGCCCGCGCGGGAGTACTGGCCGGCGCTGATCGAGCGCGTCAAGACGAGCCACCCAGACCTGCTGTTCATGGCCGAGGCCTACTGGGACATGGAATGGACGCTCCAGCAACAGGGCTTCGACCTCTGCTATGACAAGCGCCTCTACGACCGCTTGCTGCACGATCCACCCGACGCGGTGCGCGGGCACCTGAGCGCCGACTCCGCCTACCAGGAGCGGCTGATCCGCTTCATCGAGAACCACGACGAGCCGCGTGCCGCAGCCGTGTTCGCGCGCCCGCAGGCGCGCGCCGCCGCGGTCGTGATCTCGACGCTGCAGGGCGCACGGCTCTACCACGACGGGCAGTTCGAGGGCGCGCGCGTGCGGATCCCGGTGTTCCTGGGTCGCGGCCCGCAGGAGCCGGTCGACGAGGATCTTCGCTCGTTCTACACACGCT
>JBKQKK010000308.1:0-10019 GCA_052147535.1 Solirubrobacteraceae bacterium
GATGTCCGCGCCTATGACGAGCCGCTCGCGGTCGGAGCGCGGCGAAAGGCCCGTGGGCCTTAGCTCAGTGGGGCTGGCTTGCCGAGGTGAAAGCCCTGGCCGTAGGTCACGCCGAGCTCGCGCACCCGCTGCTCGACTGTCTCGTTGACGACGTATTCGGCGACGGTTGGAATCTCGATGCCGTTGGCGACGTGCACGATCGCTTCGATCACGAGGCGGTCGACCCGGTTTGAGTCCAGCTCGCGGACGAACTGTCCGTCGATCTTGAGCAGGTCGACTTCGAGAACCTTGAGGTAGGCGAAACCGCAGAACCCGGAGCCGAAGTCGTCCAGGGCGATCCGCGCGCCCAGCGCGCGCAGCCGCTGGCAGACCGAGCGCGCGTGCTCGAGGTTCGCGATCACGTCGCTCTCTGACACTTCGAAGATCAAATCGGCCGGGTCAGCTCCCGCCGCGCGCAGCGTATCGGTGATGTAGGCAACCAGCCCCGGCTCCGCGATCGTGGTCGCGGCCAGGTTGACAGCCAGGCATCGCCCGGGTGTGACGCCAGCGAGCTGCGCGGCCTCGGAGATGACCCAGCGGTCGATCGTTGGCATGTAGCCAAAGCGCGTCGCCGCATGCAGAAAACGTCCGGGTGGCACCAGCTCCCCGTCCGTCGCGCACATCCTGATCAGCAGCTCGAGGATTACCGTCTCGCCGGTACCCAAGTCAACGATCGGCTGGGCACGCAGCCGGAAAGCCTCGTTGGCCAGCGCTTCCTTTAGCCGCTGTGACCAGGACAGACCGGCGAGAATGTCCTGTCGAGTTTCGGGTGAGTAGACAGCGACGCGGTTGCGCCCGTGTTGCTTGGCGTCGTGCATCGCCAGATCGGCGCTGACGAGCGCGTCCTCGGCGGAGGCGGTGTCGTGGTCGAGCAGCACCACGCCGACCGAGGCCGACAGCGCGTAGCGATGCCCATCATGCTCGAACGGATTTCGCTCGATCGCGCTGACAAGCTCGGTGGCGACCTCACGCGCTTGGGTCGCGCCGACCCGCGGCAGGATCACGGCGTATTCGTCACCACCGAGCCGGGCGAGGACGTCTGAGCTACGCAGCCGCGTGGCGAGCAGTTGCCCGGTGTGCGCGATCACGCCGTCGCCGACGTGATGGCCGAGGGAGTCGTTGAGGTACTTGAAGTGGTCAAGATCGAGCATCAGCACAGCCGCCGTCTCGTGGTAGCGATGCGTGCGCGACAGCTGATGCTCGAGCTCTGACTCGAACCGGCGGCGGTTATAAAGCTCGGTCAGCGAGTCGTGGTCGGCCAGGTGCGCGAGGCGCTGCTGGAACTGCTTGGGCTCGGTGATGTCCTGCGTCTGGGTGACGAAATGCTGCGGTGAGCCCTGCTCGTCGCAGACCACGCTGCAGGCCAACTGCACCCAGATCACGTGACCGTCGGCGTGCAGGTAACGCTTCTCCGCCGTATAGGTCTGCCCGGCCTGCCCACCCCGGAGACCGTCAAGGCTCTGCCCGATGTCATCGGGATGCGTGATGTCGCGAAAGCTCATCGTGAGCAGCTCGGGCTCGGGGTAGCCGGTGATCGCGCACATCGCCCGGTTGACCTTCAGCCAGCGGCCGTCCAGGCCCACCAGCGCCATCCCGATCGGGGCGTGCTCGAACCCTCGCTCGAAGCGTTGGGTGGCCTCGAGCAGCCGTGCCTGCTGCGTCTTCTGGGTAGAGATGTCGCGCGCAGCTCGTACCACCTCGAGCAGCCGGCCGTGCTCGTCGCGGCAAGCGCGCAACAGCACGTGAACCCACACGTAGCTCCCATCCGGCCGCCGCACGCGATACCGGAACCTGTCAAGTCGAATGAGACGTGTTACGATCGAATTTAGGGAGTAGCCTCCTGATGCTCTGGTTGATTGATCCACGCGGCGATGGGCAGCTTTGGCGGTGCGGGGGGTTTGCGGACGAACCGTTCGGGCGTCGCGAGGTAGGCGGCGTCCAGGACGCGTTGGCGGTCGGCGTGAAGCGCGGGGGCGTGGCCGTGGTGCACGGCGGCGGGGGTCATCAGCCCGATGCCTGAGTGGCGGTGCTGGTGGTTGTAGGAGTCAAAGAAGCCGCGGCAGAAGGCGCGTGCGTGCTCGATGTTTTCGAAGCGCTCGGGGAACCCGGGGCGGTATTTGAGGGTCTTGAAGTGCGCCTCGCTGTAGGGGTTATCGCTGGAGGTGTACGGACGGTTATGCGTGCGGGTCAGCCCGAGATCCGCCAGCAGGAACGCGACTGGCTTGGAGCGCATCGCGCTGCCGCGGTCGGCGTGCACGGTCAGCGTCCCGGGGGTGACATGCTGCTGCTCGACGGCCTGGGCGATCAGCGCTTTGGCGACCTGCTTGTCCTCGCGGTACTGGACTGTCCAGGCGACGACGTAGCGGCTGAAGATGTCCAGAATCACGTACAGCTGGTAGTAGGTCCACTTCGCGGGGCCCTTGAGCTTGCTGATGTCCCATGACCAGACCTGGTTGGGCGCCTCGGCGAGCAGTTCAGGCTTGGCGTAGGCGGGATGCGTGAGCTGATCACGGCGCTCACGGATCTCGCCGTTTGCGTCAAGCAGGCGGTACATTGTGCGCTCCGAGCACAGGTAGCGCCCCTCGTCCAGCAGCGTCGCGTACACCTGCGCCGGCGCGCAGTCCACGAACCGCTCAGAGCGCAGCTCGGCCAGCACCGTCTCGCGCTCGGGCGCTGAGAGCGCCCTGGGCGGCGACGGCCGCGGCTGGCGGGGCTTGGGTTCATGCGGCCGGCGGCGGCGGTAGATCGTCGCTGGCGCGACCCCCAGCGCGCGGCACGCCGGGCGGATACCGATGATCGGCGTGAGCTCCTCGACCGTCTGCTCGATCATCGCTCGGTGCTCCCCTGCGCACTCTCGGTACCGAGCATCTGCTCCAAGAGCGCGGAGACGTTTCCCTGGATCGCGATCACCCTGCGGGCCTTCTCCAATTCGCCCTCCGCGCGCTCCGCCCGGACACGGAGCTCGGCCATCTCGCGGTCGCGGGGATCGGCGGGTTTGCGGCCGCGCGGGCGACCCAACTCCGCCAGCGCACCCTGCTCACGCTGCTTGCGCCACTTCGTCAAATGCGACGAGTACAGCCCCTCGCGGCGCAACAACGCGCCGACCCTCACCAGGCTCGCTACACGCGTCCGCCTCCTGCACAATCCGCAGCTTGTACGCCGCCGTGAACCGACGCCGCGCAGCACGCGCCACCAACTCCGGATCCGGCACGAGCACCGCGCCGTTCCCATTGGATTCGTTCTCCTTCATGCTCGTCAGAGAAGCCCTTTCTCCGCCCAGTTATCAACATTATCGACGTTATTTACAGAAAAAATTACTACTGTTAATAACGTCTCAAACTACATTGACAGAGAGGGTACTCAACCTCAGCGCTCCCCTGGGCGCGCACCGCGCGACCAGCAGCGTCGAAACGCTCGAGATCCTCTGGGTGAGCGAAGTCACGCGGACGCAGCCCGATCAGCTCCTCGGGCGCATAGCCGAGGACCTGTAGCGAGCTCGGCGAGGCGAACAGGTAGCGACCCTCAGGGTCCGTCCGGGAGAGCATGTCGCCCGACAGCTCGATGATCGCGCGCGACTGGCTCTCGGCCTCGGCGAACGCCGCCTCCGCCGCGCGCCGGGCAGAGATATCCCGCACGGCTCCCACCCCGCCAAGACACCCGTACTCGTCGTGCTGCAGGCGCACGAGCGACTGCACCCAGACGCAACTTCCGTCCCGGCGCAGCACCCGGTGCTCGACCTCGAACCCGCCGCCCGCGCGCAGCGCTTCGTCGATCGCAGCCCGCACGAGCGCGCGGTCATCGGGATGGACGACATCCAACGGGTGACGACCGATCAGCTCCTCGGGCCGATAGCCGATCACCTGCACGGAAGCCGGCGAGACATACAGGTAACGCGCATCGGAGTCGTGGCGGGTCAGCATGTCGGCTGACTGCTCGATGACCGCACGCAAGTCGCAGTCAGTCTCGAACACGGCGTCCGCCTCTACGCGCTGGGTGGTCATCTCAAACACCGCCAAACTGTCGACGACGGCGTGCTGCTCCCCACCAATGGCGGACACGACCGCCGCGTAGAGCACCTTCCCCTCAGCAGCCCAGTCCAGTGTCTTCTCATCGCAGCGCCCAGCGAGCGCCTCGGATAGCGACGATCGAGCGGCCTGCTGTATGACCTGGCGCAAGGCTCATGATCCCTCTCCCAACAGACATCGGCCAGCCCGCCCAAAATCTTCAATCGGCTCAACGCCGCGACGATCTCTCCCGACGGGTCTACAACCTCCTCAAGAACCCCATCGACACGTCGACGGGGCCCCAATCACCACGCTCCGCTTAAAATAGGAGGATCTGGTGCGCCGCAGCAACGCCACGCCAGCCGCCACCGCGAGCGCTCCGAAGGCGCGGGCGATCGTGGCAACGCTTACGCCGGTCCGTGTTCGGGCCGTGACACCACCGGCCCGGCTGATCGCCTGAGCGATGCTCAAGCTCGCCGGCCTGTTCCCGCCGCTACACGGTCAAATACCCACCGGGAGGGTCAGGAGAGTCGTTAAAGCGTTGCCGCGTCAGTGACGATTGCTGGTGGTGGAGGCCGAACTATGCGTCCCCGCGCCAACTTGACCCCGCTTGAGATGTCCGCCACTGTCGAACCTCGCAACGCTACCGATCCGACGCTTGATGTCACCTCGCTTGGCGTCGCGGCCGGTACGGACGTAGCGCAGGTTCTCACGGATGCGCTCTTGGATGCTCCCGGCTGGCGGGACACCGGTCCGGACCGCGAGCGCCACCGGCGGCTTGTGATGTTGCACTACCACCGCATGCTCTATCGCAAGGCGCTGCGCTGGGGCCGCCCGGGCTATGCGGCTTTTCGGGAAGGGCGGCTCGTTGGTGTTGCGGTTGTATTCGACTCGGACGGATGGCCGCTGCCGGAGCCGATCGCGACGCTTCTTGACATCCCGGCGTTCGCGCTGGCCGGCCTGTCTGCTGCGGCGCGCGGCGCGCGGGCGGGCGCAACTATGAAGCGGGCTCACTTCGACGAGCCGCACGTCTACCTATCGCAACTCGCCGTCGACCCGTCAGCGCAGCGCTCTGGCATCGGGCGTACGCTGATGACACGCGTGATCGCGGACGCGGATGCCGCGACGCTCCCGGTCTACCTCGAGACGACGAAGCCGGACAACGTCTTGTATTACCGCAGCTTCGGCTTCGGTGAAACCGGTTGTGAGAGGTTGCCGCGCGGCACGGCGCTGTGGCTCATGTTGCGATCGGCGACCACGTCGATAGGACCGAACGCGTAGATAGCCGCACATTGGGTCGTCGAGAGTTCGTGCGGAAACCGCGATAAGCGGATTCATCCTTTGCGCCGGCGCCAGGATCGGCCTGAGCACCCGGACGGCCAGCGCTTAAGGGACAGCCCAATGGCCAAATCATTCAAGCTTTCCCGTAGGCGGTCGATTCCTCTGGCAACGACGTGTCCTTGACGGCCAGGTCCGCTTTGGCGCGAGAGTCTCCCGCCACACGGCGTCCTGGCAGGACGCCAACCCGGACGGGCGACTCTCAATGGTCCTGACATCGGCATGGAGTGAAGAGCTGGCCTACCGCGAGCGGGATCTGCGGTCGGCGAGCGTGCCGCAGCGGCGCTTCTGGGGGCTCGCAGCCGTCGCGGGTGCGAGCTCACTTGTCTTCTGCCTGTGGCTCTCGCTGCGGTTCGGGGGCGCCCGGCTGACGATCGCTGTCGATGATCTCGGGCAGACGGCGGCCGCGCTGCTCGCGGCGGCTGGCGGCGTGTGCGCGATCCGCCGCGAGCACGGGCGGATCCGTTGTGGCTGGTGCCTGCTCGCCCTGTCGGAGCTTGCCTACGCTGTCGGGCAGGGCGTCTACTCGTGGTACGAACTCGTTCTGGGACGACGGCTGACGGCGTCTCCGGGGCTTGCCGATCCCGCGTTCCTGCTCGCGATCCTGTTCTCCGTGAGCGCGATCTTCGTGTTCTTCTCTCCACCGGTCGGCCTGACATCCCGCCTGCGGCTCGTGGTCGACGCGCTGATCGTCGGCTCCGGACTTCTGCTCGCCAGCTGGCTGCTCGTACTCGGACCGGCCTATGACGCAAGCAGCCGCGACTTCGCCTTCGAGGCGCTGGCGCTCTTCTATCTGATCGGGACCGTCGTGGTCCTGTCGATGGCCGTGATCGTCACGCAGCGCAGCCGATCCGTCGAGCGCCTGCCGCTCGGCTGGATCATGGTCGGAGCGACAGCGATCTCGTTCTCCAACGCGGCCTTTCTGTACCTGTCTCAGAAGGGGATCTACGGCGCCAATCGGGTCGTAGACAGCGGCTGGTTCATAGGGTTTCTGGTCCTCGCGCTGGCCGCGATCTCGCCGGCCAGATCGAAGCCTGATCGCGTCGGCAAGCGCGACAGCCTGCTGTTCCCCTACATCCCGGTGGTGATCGGCGGTGCGCTCGTCGCGGTCCGCCTCGCGGGCGGGCGCCTGGACTCGCTGGGCGCGTGGTGCGTGCTGGCCGTCCTGCTGTTCGTCGTGGTCCGTCAGCTGCTGACGCTGCGTGAGAATCGCACGCTCACGGACGACCTAGAGAACCAGGTCGGTGTCCGCACGCGCGAGCTGCGTCTCAGCGAGCAGCGCCTGAGCTCGGTGATCCAGAGCGTGTCGGATGTGATCAGCGTGATCTCGGCGGCCGGCACAATCCTGTATACGAGCCCTTCGGCGCGCGAGCTGCTCGGCTTCTCGCAGAGCGAGCTGACCGGCGGCAACCTCTTCGATCTCGTGCACCCCGACGACCGTCCCCGCGCGATGGCGTTCTTCGCGGACCGCAAGCGCACAGCCGGACCCGGCCGGCGTCTGGAGCTGCGGCTGCGCAGCCAGGACGGGCGTTGGCGCTCGACCGAGACAGCGGCGGCCGACGCGGTCGCCGATCCGGACAGGGGCACGTTCGTGCTGGCGACCCGCGACGTGAGCGAGCAGAAGCAGCTCGAGCAGCAGCTCGCCTACCAAGCGCTGCATGATCCCCTAACCGGCCTGGCCAACCGGTCGCTGTTCGGCGACCGTGTCGAGCAGGGCCTGGCCCGCACCCGCCGTTCAGGCAGCGGGCTCGCGATCCTGTTCATCGACCTCGATGAGTTCAAGTCCGTCAACGACACGCTCGGTCACGCGTCGGGGGATCAGCTGCTGTGCGAGGTCGCCTCGCGGCTTGTTGCCAACGCGCGTCCCGGCGACACCGTCGCGCGGCTGGGAGGTGACGAGTTCGGGCTGCTGCTGGAGGACTGCGGCGAGCCTGCCGCGATCGGCGCAGCCGAGCGCGCCCAGCAGGCCCTGTCGGTGCCTGTGTTGATCGGCGGCAACGAGATCGCTGTGACCGCAAGCGTCGGGATCGCGCTGGGAGGCGCGTTGAGCGATTCTGTCACCGAGCTGCTGCGCAACGCCGACATCGCGATGTACGGCGCCAAGTCCCGTGGCAGGGGTGGATACAAGGTGTTCCGCACCGAGATGCGCGACGCGGTCGTGCGCCGCGTCGAGCTGCTGAGCGACCTGCACAGGGCGCTCGAGCGGGACGAGTTTGAGCTCCATTATCAGCCGCTGATCGAGCTGTCCACCAGCCGGATCGTCGGCTTCGAGGCACTCCTGCGATGGCAGCACCCCAGCCGCGGGTCGATCCCACCGCTCGAGTTCATTCCCGTCGCCGAAGAAACGGGGTTGATCGTCCCAATCGGACGCTGGGTGCTTCACCAGGCCATCATGCAGCTCGGCCAGTGGGACGAGCTCGGCCTCCCTGAGCTGACGATGAGCGTCAACGTCTCGGGGCGGCAGCTCGTGAGCCATGATCTCCGCGGCACGCTTGACGACGTCCTCGGGCGCTTCTGCCTGCCGCCCTCGCGGCTCACGCTCGAGCTGACGGAGAGCATCCTGCTCGGCGGCAGCGACGACACGATCGCGCGCCTCGAGCAGCTCAAACAGCTCGGCGTCCGGCTCTCGATCGACGACTTCGGGACGGGCTTCTCATCTCTCTCCTACCTACAGCGGCTGCCGGTTGACGAGATCAAGATCGACAAGTCCTTCGTGGACCACATCCACACGACCGAAAGGGGCGATGAGCTCGTGCGGATGGTGATCGCGCTCGGCAACGCGCTCGGCCTCGACGTCGTCGCCGAGGGCATCGAGAACACCTCCCAAGCGACGCGCCTGCGCGAGATCGGCTGCCGGCTCGGGCAGGGCTACCTGTTCTCTCGCCCGCTCGCCGCCGACCGGGCTGGCGATCTGCACGCGCTCGCGGAGCGCACGCGTGAAACGCAAGCTGCCGGCTTCAGCCTCGGTGCGGGCATCTGAGGACTGATCGGCTTCACGCACGCGAACGCGATCGCGATCGTCGCGCTGTTCCTCGCGCTCAGCGGCGGCTACGCGATCGCCTCGAACACCGCGAGCACCGCCACGAAAACGATCAACGCGTGCACCACCAAGCAAACCGGAGAACTGTTCCTCAGCATCCGCGGACGCTGCACAAAGACACAACAGAAGGTCTTCTGAGGCCACAGCGCCCACACGGCATTCCAGGGGTGACCGGAGCGACCGGGCCAGCTGGGGCGGCGCCCCCCAGCGCCTGGGCGGACGTCGCCAACGCCGGCGGCGCTCTTGCAGGTGACGGAATCACGGCCACGCATGTGTCGGCCGGCACCTACCAGATTACCGTCACCGCGCCCGCCTGCGCCGGCAAGGCAGAACGCGCCCGTCGTGACCCTCTCCGACGGCAATCCCCCCGGCGGGCAGCTGGCCGAGGTGTTCCCGGTTGCCTGGGTCGGCATCGAGGGGCTCGGGCCGACATTCATGGTCTACACCGGCGACGTCGTCAGCGGCACGTCCACGCCGAGCGATCACGCCTTCGACGTCCAGGACGCATGCGGTTCCCCGTGACCGCCCTGCGTTCCCGGACGGCGGGAAACGGCTGGAGCATCTTCCCGGACGCCGGCACCCGTTGGCGCCGGTCAGTGGCAGATCAACGCGCCCGCGGGACTCACCATCACGGAGGCCTACATCACGCTCCTCCAGACGATGGGGCTGAGCAGCGGGCCCGGCTGGAACGCAGGCGGATTCTGGAACGGCGGCAGCGACGTCTGGTCGCCGACGGCGACCTCAGCGAGCACCGGTGTGAACGCGATCAGCAGCAGCTACTACGGCTTCAGGCGCGCTCGGATAATCGCCCGGGAGCGGGCGACGGACGGGCCTCCCAGCATCGCCGCGGCAGCAGACAACCGGCTCATGACCGTCATGGGACTGCTCGAGGACCGCGACATATGCGCCAGCGCCGACCGCCGCGGCGACCCGCGACCCCGCGTCGTCGATGACCTCGGCGCTCACCGCCGCACGCGGCAACAGACCTCCAACAAGACACGGCTGAGCATGCAGCCACGTCTTGACCGGCCGGTAGCGATCGGGGATGTCCAGCGGCTGACCACGGTCGTCGCTGACATCCCAGCAGACCACCACCTCGCCGTCGTCACGGCGCACAACCCCTTCCCTGCCGGTCAGCGCGACCAGAGCCGTAGACACGCCCCCATTGTGAGGGATCGACCAACCGCACGCCAGCAACCCTTGCCGCCCACTCGTGCCCACGCCGATGGAGACCTAGGTTCCTAGCTCCACTGCGACGATCAACGCGGCCACGGTGAGACACATCGCGACGGTACGAACGTACACGTCGCTGACTAACTCCGACCACGATCGTCGCGCCCGAATCCGAACAATCGAATAACCAAGCAGACGCTGGAAGTGCTGGTTGCCGGAACTCAGCAATGGCACGTCGTCGCTGTTTGTCAACAACAACGTGCATTCTCCGCAGAGACGCTCGACGATCGCCGTGTGCAGGTAGGCGTTCAGGGGGTGTCGTGGTTGTGAGCAGGGTTCCTGCGGTTTGCAGTGAATCTTGCATGCGTGCGAGGTGCAGAGATCGATGCGGTCGTTCGTGCTGGTGGAGAGCCGGCGTGTGAAGT
>JBKQKK010000309.1:0-10816 GCA_052147535.1 Solirubrobacteraceae bacterium
CGAGTGGCCTCGGGACCGGCCCTTCACGTAACTCGGGCAAAGCTTGCGGGAGGGCTCCATCTGAACCGAAGCTCGGCATCGGGTGCCAAGCCGCGGGCATGGGGACGCACCCAGGTTTCCTGCGGCCGGAGCTCGAACCCTTCGCGGCGCGCCGCCTCCCGTGCCGACTCGCTGCTGCGCTGCCCCGGCCGAAGCCGGCGACGGTGACCGGCAACGTACGACGCGATGTGTCGGGCGGTGAGACCGATCGGGGTCAGTCGGTCGGAGATGATGAGCCCCGTCGTCGCGCGCGGCGCTGACCGCGGCGCCCCATTCCGCGCACCACGTGATCCGCTGACCGACGGGCGCTGTTCTCTTGGCGTGTGACTCGACTCTGAAGCCGTCACCATGCAGGTCAGGTCGGCGAATGCCGCCAGCACGTAGAGCCAGGCCCGAACGGCGTCGCTCTCGGCCACCGGGCCCTCGACGGTGATTGGGAGCGGGTTGTTGAGCGACGTGATGCGCAATGCCCCGGCTACCTCATGATCGTCGGTTGGCCGGAACACGAATGGCACCGAGACCGAGGCGTCAGCGTAGACGGTCGGCGAGAAGGTGACGCGTGTTCCGGCGTGCTCGATCACGACCGGGTGACCGAACGCGAGGGTCCTCTCGTTGCGAATCCGCTCGCTACATGCCGCTGCATTCTGTCGGAGCTCCGCCGGCGTGTCCTCGGGGAGCTCCGTGAGGAGCCGCCGCACGGGATCCTGAGCTTCGGCGCCCAGCAGGCGAGCACTCTCAGACTTCCGCTTCTGCTCGATCAGCCGCGAGCGCAGCTTGTCCCAGTGCACTCCCTCGCGATGGAAGGGACCGGGGATCGGTGGCTGCGACTTGAAGCGAAACGCGGCGTGGCTGGCGGTGATGAGGACGAGGTTGGTGCCGTACCGATGGAGCACGATGCCGGACGGGGAGCGCCTGGCGGATAGGTCGAGTCCCGTCGCGTCGAAGTTGGCCTTGAGTGAGTCGATCAGCCTCTCAGGATGCCAGCGCATCGCCGCGAGATCGAACAGCCGCCCTGCGGTCAGCCCTTCGGGTGCCCAGCTGTTCAGCTCGCGTTCCGGAACCGCCAGCCCGGTGGTCGCGAGACGCTTGCTGAGCTCCGCGATCTTCGCCTTGCGTCGCTGGATCGCCTTCTCGGCTGCCTGCTTGCGATGGATTGCCTTCTGCTCGGCGGCTACGCGTTGCTCCTCCGCGAGCTTCGCCTTGCGCTCTCGTTTGCGCTTGGCCTTCGCCGCCCGCTTGGCCTCGGCAGCCTCGCGCCGCTTGCGCTCCTCCTCAGACTCGGAGCTATGCCACGCCGGCATTCAGCGCTCCTTCGGAAGGGAGCCCTGTCTCGAGATCGCGGTCGTCAGTGGGGCGGTCCGTGACCACCCAGGGTCCGCTCCCAGCGGGTGTGCCGTACGGTCTCCTCGTGGCTGCGCTACTCGGCGTCGACCGCGTCCTCGATCCGACCCCCGCAGGCCGGACGTACTCGTCTCCGTAGTCTGGTTTGGCGACGGCGGAGTAGAACCCGCGCGGCGTACAGAGCCACATCGCTACTGCGCTCCTCGCTCGGGCGAGGAGCAGGTGACCCGTTCGAGCTCGTCGACGACCTCGGCCAGCTCGGCGGCCATCCGGCCGGGCAGACGGCGGCTGAAGCGGTCGGCGAGCTCCCGGTAGTACCAGAGTTGCCCGTCCCGGCCGGCCTTGAACCGGTCCCAGATCTGATCGCCGACAACGAGGTAGTCCCGCAGGATCGCGCGGGCGTTGAACAGCTTGTCGGCGAGCGATACGCGCAGCACGGGTTCGGGCTGGTCCTCGAGGTGGTCGATGTAGGTCTGCTTGCGCGCCTGCCACGGTGGCTTCGGGGTTGCGAACGTGTCGCTGCAAGCGGCCACGATGTCGGCCACGTGGTCGCCGAAGCGGGTGCGGATCTCCTCGAGCATCGCCTCGCCGCCCTGGTCCTCGGCGGCGTCGTGCAGCAGCGCGGCGATCGCCTCGTCCTCGTCGCCGCCGTCCTCGATCACTAGCGAGCAGACACCGAGCAGATGGCCGACGTAGGGGATGCCGCTGCCCTTACGTACCTGCGACCGGTGGGTTGCGGCTGCGAACTGAAGCGCCTGTTCGAAACGCTCGCCGAGCACGATCGGGCTGGATCGCCCACTGTCGAGATCGTGGCTCACAGGGCCACGGTAACCGGATTCGACGTCGCCCCGGGAAGGGTCACGGTGAGAGCTCGGGTCGCAGCGGGGCTAGGCGATGCAGCAGAGCGGCGAGGCGCTCGTCCGCGTCGGTGTCGAAAGACCCGGCGTCAGTCGATTCCAGAGCCTGGCGATAGGCGTACTCGGCGCCTTCCGAGTCCTCCAGCTGCTCGCAGGCCTGGCCCAGGTAGCACCAAGCCCATGCATTGCGGCGCACGCGCGACGAGTAACGCTTGAGCTGCTCGTGCGCCTCACGAGCTCGGCCGAGGGCGAGCAGCGTGTAACCGAGCGCGTAGCGCGCGAGCTCGTTGCCCTCGTCAAGGCAGGCTTCCCAAAGTGTCAGCGCCTCGATCGAGTCTTCCGTGCGAACGGCCGCGTCGAAGAGGACGCGGTCAGGCGTGCGTAGCTCGCCGAGGACCAAGCGCGCGGTCGCAGCGACCAGCCCCACCGTGCCCTGCTCGACGCCAAGCGCGGGCACGTCGAACCGTGGGCCGGACCACACGACCGAGCTTGCGGGCGCCTCAAAGTCGAAGTCGGACAGCTTGCCGAAGATGAACCCGACGCATCGCCTACGGTCGAGGTCAAGGATCAACGACACGTGCTCGCAGATCTCGAGCTTCCGTTCCCGCTCGAGCCCGTCATCGACGTAGCCCCGCTCGAGCACGTACAGCACGTCGCGGTCCGGCACGTTGGACACGCTTATGGGTCCTTCGCGGAACGCGCCGCTGTCCGCGATCACCCATTCGGCAGCAAGCTTGGCTTCGGGGTCGTGCCCAAGCCGGCCGGCGAATGGCTCGAGCGCTGCCTTGAGCCTTGCGGCAGCGTCGAGTGATGAGGTCGCGCGTCGGCGACGTTGCGCCCTGTTGTCGGGCCGGATGTCTTGTTGTCCGAGCACGAGCAGGCGTTCGGCGAGCGCGTCCGCCTCGTCCTTGACAGCGAGCTGCTCGAGCCAGTGCGATGGGATCTTGCTCGCGCCGAACCGTGCGCCGAGGAGCGCGCCGGCGACAGCCCCGTTGGTGTCCGCGTCGCCACCAAGGTTGACCGCCCAGACCAGGCCCTCTTCGAACGAGTCCGCTGTCCGCAGCGCCGCCGACGCTACCCCGAGGGTCGTGCCGACGTGCCCGGCGGCGGGACCGTTGGCGACCACTGCCGCGTCCGCGAGCGCGACCTCCCACTCGCGCTCGAGCGACACCGGTGCGGCCAGCTCGGCCGGATCGACGCCGGCGAGAAGCGCAGCGATCACGTCGCACAGCCACGCGCAAGCGTCCGCCGCGTGGTCGTCGTAGTGAGTGAGCTTCGAATCAGTCCGAGCGGCGCGAGCGCGCCGCTCGGACTCGCGGAAATGTCGCAGAGCGATCGGCGCTACCCGCATCAGACTGCCGTTGCCGGCAGTCCTTCCGGTGTGCTGATGGAATTCCTCGGTGGCCACGGTGGCCAGGGTGGTCGCGATGCCGGCGTCGGCCGCGGCGAGTGCGGCACGAGTCGTCGCGCCGACGTCGGGCGGGTCCGAGCGGAACCACTCGAGATAGGCCGCGAGCGCACGGCCCGGGTCGTAGCCGATGGAGGTCGCCGCCGACCGGGCCAAAGCCAGTGCGAGCGCGGTGTCGTCCGTGCCGTGGCCAGCCTCGAGCGCGAGCCAGCCGCCGCCGATGTAGTCCCGGACTGGAGCACCGTGGTGGGCGCGGATCTCGTCAGCCGACAGGAACTCAAGCGGGCCGCCGAGCGCGTCGCCGACCGCGAGCCCGAGCAGCGCGCCGCGCGCCCGGTCGAGCATGCCGGCGGCCAGCGAACCCACGGTCAATCCCCGACCGGAGGTCGACGGAGTGGCGCATGCGCTCTTGGGATCGAGGTGAGGTCGCGTCATCGGCGTACATTCGGTAAGTCGTCGGCGAGTGCGGCGACCTGACCCGGCACGGCTGTCTGCCAGCGTTCGTTCGCCTCAACCGGGCCGCTCGCCGGCAGCGGCGGCATCCGGGATGCGTCGGATGCGACCGTTGGTGGCGTCGAGAGCCGTTTGTCTCGTTCTGTCGGAGGAGTGACCCTTGCGATGGAACGGGTGAGGGGGCCGCCAGACGGCGGCCCCCTCAGTCCTTGTACGGGTCGAACACGTCGCGGCCCGCCATCGCCACGCCGAGCGGGCGCAGCGTGTGCTTGACGCGGATAGAGCCGCTGTGCGCGGCGAGCACGTCCGGGAGGCGCTTGTAGACCTCTGGCGCCTCGTCGGCGCCGCCGCCGACGAGCACGATGCCCTGCTCGCGCAGGCGTGCCTGGACCGCGGGCCAGTCGACCTTCCCCGGCTTGAGCTGCTCCTCGATCCACACCTTCATCAGGCGCGAGTCGGGGTGCTCCGGGCACACGCCCCGCTTGGGGGCGGGGTTGGTCGCGCTGATCCCGTCGATGTCGAACACGCGCTCGCAGTCGCGGTGTGCGCATGCCCAGCGCTTGCGGCGACGGACCTTGCCGGCCGCCTGCGTGCGGCTCATCACCCGGCCGGCGCCGTGGACGGTCGAGAACAGCGACTCACGGGCTTCGCTGGACTCGACGCCCTCGAGGATGACCGACTCGTCGCCCATCGAGCCGCCGACGAACCCCTCCTGTCCTGGCCGTGCGGGCGTGCACCCCTTGCGGATCACCCAGTAGGTGCGGCCACCGTGCTCCTCGCGCCAGGCGAAGTTGTGGTGGTTGTGCACCTCGTGGATCGCCTCGGCACCGAGGATGTCGAGCACCTTTGAGACGACGACGTCGCGGCCGGCGTACGCGTACTCGCCCGCCAGCTGCATCGCCTCGATGTAGGCATCCCCGAGCTCGGTGCCGAGCTCGAGCAGCACCGGCGGCGAGTCCATCTCACCCTCGGCCGCGCGGCCGTCGAACGGGAGTCCCTGCGCGAGCCCGAGGAACCCGGACGCGGTCTTGTGGCCGAAGCCGCGCGAGCCGAAGTGGACTCCGACCCAGACCCGGCCCTGCTCGTCCTCCATCAGGTTGACGTAGTGGTTGCCGGATCCGACCGTGCCGAGCTGGTTCGCCGCGTTCTGCGCGAGCTTGCGCTGCGGCTCGAACTCGGCCGCCGCGATCTTGTCGAGCACAGGGTGGTCGACCCGCTCGACGGCCGGGACTCCCATCCCGAACGAGATCCGGCGCGTGATCTCGCCCATGATCCGCCGGACGCCACCGAGCGCGTCGAGGTCGGTGACCGTCAGCTCGGTGCAGGCGGCCTTGTTGCCACAGCCGATGTCGTAGCCGACGCCCGACGGCGAAACGTAGCCCTCGTAGGCGATCGCGCCCCCGATCGGCTGACTGTAGCCCGGGTGATGGTCGGCGCATAGCACGCCGTACTCGGCGTCGCCGGCCTCCATGCAGCGCTCGAGCTGCTTCAGGCTCCGCTCGTCGACGGGGCCGAACGTCTTGATCTTCACTGCACTCATCCTCCTTTGTGGTTGTCGTCTCGGCAAGACACCGGGCGGATTCGAACCGCCGTCGACGCGCTTTGCAGGCGCGCGCCTCACCACTCGGCCACGGTGTCCAGAGCCCCCGAGAGGAGTCGAACCTCTGCCTCCGGGTTCGAAGCCCGGCGCTCTTCCTCTGAGCTACGAAGGCGGGGTCCGGAGGGCGCATGTCCCTCCGGTGTGCGAGCTCTCAGCGCTCGCGGTAGTAGTCGTGGCGGCCTGCGCCGTCAAAAGCTGCCGCCGTTGCGGCAGCAGTTCTTGAAAGCGCCGCGCGGATCCGCACGGGCATGGGTCGTTGTTGCCGAGCCGCTCGAGCAGCTCGACCTCGCCGCCCCTGATCGTGCGATCACCCCGCTTGACGCGGGTCTCGGACGGGAAGCCCTGGCGCCGCTTGCTCATCGGCTCGAAAGGACGGTTGCTCGCTGGTGTTCGTGTTGGTGCGTATCGGAGGTGCCTCCTGTGGTTTGGGTAGTGCGGGCGGAGGGAGTCGAACCCCCATGGGCGTGAGCCCGCCGGCTTCTGAGGCCGGTGCGTCTGCCTGGTTTCGCCACGCCCGCGCTGCGGCGCCGCCACCCGGGAGCTGCTGGGTGGCGGCGCGTCTTCGCTTCGCCCGCTTTGGGCTCTGGGGTTCAGAGCGTTCCGCGGGCGAAGTCGGCGATCAGCTGCGGCGTCGCCGTATCGAAACCGACGACGTCGAGCATTCCGGCATCGGCCGGATCGGCGATCGAGAACCCGTTCGAGACCATCCCGACGACGACCAGCCGGGCGTCGATCCCCGACGCCTTGCGGTAGTCGCGGAGAGCCTGGACGGGGTGGATGTCACCCGCCCAGGTCTCCGAGTCGGTGTAGATCACGAACGTGTCGATCTCCCGCCCCATCGCCTGCGCGTAGAGCATCGGCAGCGCGCAGTCCGTGCCGCCGAACGGCAGCCCGGAGACCGTCTTGACCGCGTCGTCCAGCCGCTGGCGCGGCGAGACCTGAAGCGGCGTCAGACCGTCGGCGTGGCCGGCGAACCGTCCACCGCCGCGCTTGCGGAACCCGCCCGCGCCGGCGAAGAAGCCCACCGTCTCGTAGCGCGACTCCGTCGCCGCGGTCACGAGTGCGAGCGCCGCCGATGCGTCCCGTGGCGTCAGCCCCGGCACGCCCGCGACATGGCCGGCGACCATCGAGCCCGAGACGTCGAGCGCGATGAGCAGCCGCTTGCCGGTCGGCTCGACGTTCTCGAACGCGGTGTAGAACGCCGCGTCGAGCGCGTCGATGACCTCCCGGACAGGGTTCCAGACGCCGCGGCCACGAGCACCGTGACCGGCGCCGTAGGTGCGAAGCGCCGCGAGCACGCCGATCGGATGGACCCGAGCCTTCCGGATCCGCTCGCTGTCGCCGAGCTGCGCGAGCACCGAGGCGGTCCCGTCCGATCCCAGGGCGATGACTCCGACGCGGGTCATCGTCGCCAGGTTGCGGAGCAGCGCCGTCATCGGCATGTCGTCGAGCAGCGCCGCCCACACCTCGGGCGAGGAGAGGTGCTCCGGCTGGAGCGCCTCGCGCGGCAGCCGGTACTCGCGCACGAGCGCGGCCGCCCGCTTCGACGTCTCGGCCGCCTGGGCGGCGACGAAGCCCTCGACGATGCGCGGCAGGTCGTCCGAAGCGGTGCCGCGGACGATCCACTCGAACAGCGCCGCGTGCTGCGGCGAGACCTCGAGCGACGGGTTCCGCGCCGACACGTTGCCGGCAGGGTGCGCGAGTCGCAGGAGGTCGCGGTGGGTGACGCCGTCCCGCTGGCGGTACTTGACCGCCTGGTAGGCGAGCGCGTCCACCGGCCGGCCCGCGTACCAGCGCCCGACCGCGCGGCGCAGCGAGCGGCCCCAGCCGCGGAACTGCTCCACGAACGTGGCGAACTGGAACAGGTGCGTACCCGTCCGGGCGACTCGCGGCAGCGCGTCGAGCGCCGCACGTCGCGTCTGCTCGTCACCGAGCCCGGCGGCCATCGCGAGCGCGAACAGCGCCGGGTCGTTCTTCGGCGCCCGGCCCTCCTCGCTGACCCGCGCGATCTCCGCGACCGCTCGCGGCCCGTCCGTCTGGATGCAGCGCTCGACCGCCTGCGCGTTCTCGCGCGTCAGCGTCCACTCGGTCGCGTAGTAGCTGCCGCCTTCGGAGCCGAGGATCAGGAACCGGCGCAGTCGCGCCCAGTCGTCGACCTCCCAGGTGAACCCGCCCGCGGAGTTGGGCACCTGGCCCGAGCCCGGGATCGGTGCCCGCTGCGGCACGTGTCGCGTGCCGTGGCGCTTCAGATACGACATCTCACACCTCCTCTCTGGGGTGCTGGTTGTTGGTGAAAGTCAAGGGCTGTGGTCGTGGTGTGCAGACCGGACGGAGCCCGCCGAAGCGGGTGGGGCCGCCAAGGCCCCTCTCCATCAAGCGCGCAGCCCCGAAGGGCCCGCCCTCTCGCTCCTGAGGCGATAACCGGTGCCGCTCCGGCCCACAGCCAAAGTCGATGAGCCTGCGGTCGTGGTGGTGCCCGACGGCGAGAACTGCACTGAGCTACGGAGCGAGGTGCACCGGGCGCGACTTGACACGCCGACCTCCCGACGCACGCGCCGGGCGCTCTTACCGATAACCGACGATGCTCCGGCCCGCGGGCTGGATCACAAGGTTGCTGCTGCGGTCGTGGTGGTGCAGACCGGCAGTGACTGCTCTACCGCTGAGCTACCGGAGCGCGAGCGAGCGCTCCGGGCAGGATTCGAACCTGCGACCGTCCGCTTAACAGGCGATAACCGGAGCCGCTCCGGCCCGCAGCAGGAAGGGTGTTGTCGCGGTCGTGGGGTGCAGTCGGATGCGCGGAATCGAACCGCACGGCTTTGGGGAGCCGTTCTGCCCATAGATAACCGAGCCGCTCCGGCCCGCGACGAACGACATGAAGAACAGGCCGGCCAGGATTCGCACCCGGACCAGCGAGGTTGGAGCTCGCGATGCTGCTGTTACACCACCGGCCTCTTGGGGAGCAGGCCCGCCAGGATTTGCACCCGGACCGACGAGGTCAGGGCTCGCCGTGCTCGCTGGGTTACACCACGGGCCTTCAGAGAGCGGACGACCCGGGTCGAACGGGCCTCGCCGGGGTGGAAGCCCGGTGCTCTTCCGTCTGAGCTACGTCCGCGAGGTACAGGAAGTACGCCCGGCTGGAGTCGAACCAGCGGCCGCTGCCGTCGCGGGGCAGCGCTCTGTCCTCTGAGCTACGGGCGTGGGGAGGAGCCTCCGGCAGGATTCGAACCCGCACCTCGGCCGTACGACGGGCGCGTGCTTGCCGCTGACACTACGGAGGCGGGAGATGGAGTGGTGCGTGCCCGATCACCACGCAAGACACGGGCGTGGCCGTGCGGCGGGTCCTCGCGGTTGGGACCGGCACGACCGGATAGATGCTGGAATGCGTCCCATGACCAACGACGCCGACACAACGACTGCCGCGCCAGATCCCGACGACCACGTCGCCCGCCTACAGGCGGAGATCGACGCCGTCAAGGCCCGCCGCGCGGGCTATCGCGCAGAGGCCGCCGAGACAGTCGCCCGCGGGGGTCAAACGCGCGCGTCGGACAAGGAGCTGGGGATCATCAAGACCGACGACACGGTCGGCAAGATCGCCGCTGACGCGAGCCAGGAGATCGGGAGCAGGCTGAGCCGCCTGACGTCGCGCTTCCGGCGAGGCGGGAAGAAGTAGGGCGGAGCCGCCACTCGACGGGCGGCAGCCCAGAGGAGTAGTGGAGATGCCGGGAGTCGAACCCGATCCTCCTCGGTGCAAGCGAGGCGCTCTCCCGGTTGAGCTTCATCCCCAAGGTGATGCGGACGGGTGGAGTCGAACCACCACAGCCAGAGGCGTTGGCGTTACAGGCCGATGAGCTCGCCGATGCTCAGCGTCCGCTTGTTGAAGGAGGTGGCCGGCCGGACTCGAACCGGCGTCGCCGGGATCACGACCCGGAGTATTTGCCTCCATACCACGGCCACAGCGGGGACGGCCGGGCTCGAACCGGCGGCCTCTCGCCTGACAAGCGAGCGCTCTGGCCGTCTGAGCTACGCCCCCATCGAAGGTCGCGCGGGTGGGATTCGAACCCACGGTCTCGAGCTCATGAGGCTCGCGAGGACAACCGCTCCTCTACCGCGCAAGGTCTGGCTGGCAGGACTCGAACCTGCGATCCCCGGCTTCCAGGGCCGGTGGGGTGGCCAGCTCCCCCACAGCCAGATGACGACGGAGGTGACTGACAACGCACATCGACGTGGAGTCGACGCTGACGCTGGTGGGCGACCCGGGTCTACTTCCCCGCGTTCTCCCTCTCGGGACCGGAGTCGCCCCTTACCGCGAGGTCGACCAGCGCGTCGTTGATCATCAGCACCCTCGGCGGGACTCGAACCCGCAGCTTCCGGGTTGAGGGCCGGCGTCATCACCGGTTCGACCACGAGGGCATGCAAAGGCTCCGGCGGCAGGGATCGAACCTGCGATCTCGCGGGTAACAACCGCGCGTCTTCCCAACTCGACCACACCGGAACGGGACAGGCGGAGGCAGCAGGACTCGAACCTGCGAGCGGTGGTGGCCGCCTGCGCGTTAGCAACGCGCTGCCTTTCCAGCGCTCGGCCATACCTCCAGGAGGCGGAAGGAGAGGGAGTCGAACCCCCAAGACCCAAGGGCCCACCCGTTTTCGGGACGGGATACCGCACCGATGGCAGTCCTTCCGAGCAGTGGCCCCGGCAGGCGTCGAACCTGCACCATCCCGGTTAAGAGCCGGGAGCTCTGCCGCGTCTTGAGCTACGGAGCCGTGATGATGTGACCGGCAGGGGTCGAACCTGCGACGCCCCGCGTTTCAAGCGAGCGCTCTACCGGCTGAGCTACGGTCACGTCGATGGGCGGAACCGGGCTCGAACCGGCGGCTTCCTTCTCATCAGAGAGGCGCTCTTCCAACTGAGCTACCCGCCGTCGTCGCAAAGGGTTGCGTGTCTGTCCAGCCCCCGGGTCGGGAGCTCGACGCACATGCGGGCCGCTCTGGGCGCGCTTCGGTCACGTATTGGATCGTTGGTTGTGTCGCCAACGATGTTGTTTACGCCACTCGCCTACCCTTCGACCCTGGATCGCCGCCTGCGGCGGTGTCCTACGTGGAGGGGTGTTGGAGCCCGGT
>JBKQKK010000310.1:0-10761 GCA_052147535.1 Solirubrobacteraceae bacterium
GAGAGGCGGCGGAGCTGCCGTGCGTGCGATACACCAGGGGCGCGTCCGCCGAGCATGCGAACCTTATGGCTGTTGCGGCGGACGTCGTGCGGGGCGGAGTCAATCCACACAAATCGTCGAGGAGCCGAACAATGTCCGCCCTCGGTCGAGCTATGCCGCAGCCGGTTAGACAAAGGGACATCAGGAAAGCGAGACCAGGGTTACGGCAGCGCCAGCAAGCCCGCTCCTAGCCCGCCGTGGCACAAGCTGCTCGTTCGCTACCAGAACGCGATCGCGAGCGTCGCTCAGCAGTTCCTTGACCTCATGACCTCACTGTCTGATCAGCACGTTGCCATCGTTTATCCACGGCCATGCAGAACGATGACGAGGGACATGAAACGGAGTTCAGCTGGTGACGAAGCCATTGCCGCCCTTATTGTCGTAGCCCACCGCTTCGCAGAAGGAAGACGAAGGGCACGAGACCGACTTGAGCTGGTTGCCTGTCGGGCTTGGAGATGACCAAGACCCGTCCGTGTAGGTCAGAAGGTTGCCGTCGTTGTCGACTGCCGCGCAGAACGAGGACGAAGGGCACGACACCGAGTTGAGCTGATGGCCGTCATCGATGCCTTTTGGGGCGCTCCAAGAGGGACCTGGCTTGTTTCCGATCGTCCAGTCGAATGTGGTGCTGCTCGATGGCCCGCTCGAATCTGTCGCCGTAATCGTGACGCTCGAGGCGCCGGCGGTTGTTGGCGTACCGCTGATAAGCCCAGTCGACGGGTTGATCGGGAACCGCTCGGGAGGCCGGTCGCACTGTAGGACAAGGTGCCACCGTCGGTGTCGCTGGCTTGAATCTGGAGATTGACGGGGGTGCCGACGGTTCCGGTCTGATTGCCGGGTCGGTCACGGCCACCGAAGGCCTGCCGCTGCCGGAACCTCCTGCAGGAGGAGTCGACGTCGAGCCCGGGTTCAAAACAGAGTTGATCCAGGCCATATCAGAACTCGGCGACGTGCCTGCTTGAAGAGGACAGGTCATGTCCTTGGAAGGTCTCTTACAAGACCCGGTCGGAGGGCCTGACTCGGTGGCGAGCAAGCGCCAGCCGCCGTTGCCCCAGCCGACCCTGCGCCGCCGCTGTCGCCACCTGTGATCTCCGAACGAACGCCATTGCGACGACGGAAGCACAGGTCTCCCGGTACTTCGGGACATGTGGCAAGAAGCTTCCAGTAGCCGTTCTGTGTCTTCTGAAGCTCCTTCGGATACCGGCCAGGTTGGGTGTGCCCGTAGCCGAAGAACGTGATGCCGCGATTCGCAAAGGAGGACACGTCGGCTGCCGTCGCGAGCGGCAGAAGCGTGGCCCCGTAAGTGGTGACCGCGTTTACCGGTAGCTCGATCAGACCGAGGTCGGGATAAGCGAGACGATCCGGGATCTTGTATTTCGGCTCGGGAACCACGTTAGCCGCCGCCACGATGACGGGGCTTCCGGCCACCTGCACGCGCACTACTTGTGGGGAGCGGGCTAAACCGAAGACACAGTGCGCGGCCGTGATCACCCAGCGGGGAGCGATGAGCTCACCACTGCAGGTCTTCCCGCTCCCCACGTACACGCCGATCCGAACGGCCCATCCCGGCGGAGGGTTCTGGGAGATTCCGTAATAGACGGCCTGCGCGTTACCAACGAGGCATAAAGTCAGAAGCGGACCGAGCAGTCCGACACACAGCACCCCACACCGGGCCGCCTTGCGCGACACTCGCTAACGCGTGCCCTGAAAATCTGAGTATTCGTCGCTTCGGGCGGGCTACCCGGGGCTCCGACGATCCGCCGTGGTAACCCGCGCGGTCGTCGCGGGCAACTACGCAAACGCGCCAACCAGCACAAGCGCAGGCGGCTCGCGACGTGCACATACTCACGCCTGATCAGAGCTGGCTCGCCGTCAGCGAGCAGAGCGAGCCCCGCCGCGGCAGCGACAGGCCGAGCGGTCGAGGAGTCCTCTGAGATGTGCGGGCGAGCGGTGATCGTTGCATGGACGAATTCCTGGCCGAGGCGAGCCCATCCACGGACCAGATGTTGCGGCCACAGGTGTGACCGCGGACTCGTTCCGCCCTACGAACCGCAACCCAGTTCATCAACGACACGCTTGGGCACAGCGCGGGCGATGAGACGCTCACCCGGGCCGCGGACGTGTTGCGCTCGCGGGCTACGCGAGGCCGACGGGCTCGCCCGCCTCGGCGGCGACGAGTTCGCGGTGCTGCTCCAACACGCCGACGCGCGCGAAGCGTGCCTCGTGACCGACAGCTGCTCGAATCGCTGCGGGCAGAGACAGTCGAGCTCGGCGGACGCCCGCGGTCACTCGCGGCCAGCGCTGGGATCGCGCTGTTCGGATCCGAGGAAGGACCTGAGCGGCGAGGACGTGCTCGTCAACGCGGACCTCGCGATGTACGACGCCAAGCACGCCGGCCGTGACCGCGCCGAGCTCTACGCAGCCGCTGACCCCGGGGGCTCCGAGGCGAAGGGTCGCGGCACATGGGCGCAACGGATCGGGAAAGCGCTCCACCACGACGGGTTCGTGCTGCTGGCACAGCCGATCGTGGACCTCGCTACCAGCCACACCGGCCACTACGAGCTGCTGTTGCGGATGCGCGACGAACGCGGCGATCTTGTCCTGCCGGGCGCGTTCCTGAGGATCGCCGAGCGGCCAGGGATGGTGCAGGAGATCGACCGGTGGGTGACCAAGCAGGCGATCACGTCCATCGCACGAGCGCGCGCGAGGCGAGGAGCTGGTCCTCGCCGTGAACCTCTCCGGACTCTCGATCGGCGACCCCGAGCTGCTAACGCTAGTCAGCCACGAGCTCGCGCGCACCAACGTCCCAGCCCGCAGCTTGATCTTCGAGGTCACAGAGCTCCAAGGCCTGCTTCACCACTGCACCGACGCCGACATCGAAGCCAACTACACCGACACCCACACCGCGTCCGTGGCCGGGCTCGCGCTTCGCTATCGGGTCGTGTCGCCTTGGCCGTGCCCCGAGCGGGCTCGCGGGCCCGCTCGGGTGCAGGTGCGTGATCGGTCCCCTCTAGGGTCAGCTCTTGATGAAGCCGGTGCCCGCGACGGCGGTCACCACCTGGCTGGCCGTGTAGCCGTTGTCGAAGGGTCCATTCGGAGCGATCGGCTTGCCGAGGAACAGGCCGATGGCGCCGGCGTGCCGGGCCTCGAGGGCCACGATCGACAGCGCCACGGCGAAATAGGCCGCTGCCTTGATGTTGAATGCCTGGCCGATGTAGGCGTGCACGCCAGTGTTCTCGAGCACGTACGCGGTGGCAGCGAACGTGTCGACGTCCTCGACGGCGTGGCCGAAGTCGAATCTCGGCTTCTTGGCGGCCATGCCGCCGAGCGCCTTCTTCAAGGTGGCGACGTGGGTGTTCTCATCTTTCTTGGTGGTCTGGAGGAACTGCTTGAGCGCCTTGTTCTTGACGATGCCGTTCTTGGCGGCGGTGTCGTAGAACGCCGCCTCGAGGTACTCGAGGGTGAGGGCGTAGTTGAGGATGCCGATGTCGCCCTTGCCAAAGCTCGCCGGCGGGGCTCCCGCGGCCAAGGCGGCCCCCGGGACCTGCTCGCTGGGATGCTCGGCCGCTGACGCTGCTTGGGCGGCGCGGTGGATGCCTCGCCGCTCGGAGACGGCGGCGATGAGGACGCTGAGCTCGAACAGTAGGTAGAGCGGGAGCGTCTCAAGCAGCATGGTGATGGCATCGCCGGGGATGACGGCGGCGACTGCGCAGCAGGCCAGCACGGCCCAGCGCCGATGACGTCGCAGCTGCCTGGGCGTGATCAGTCCGGCGCGGGTGACGGCGATGATCCCCACCGGCACCTGGAACAACAGGCCCATGGCGAGCAGGATCGTGGCCGCGAACTTGTAGTACTGGCTGGCCTGCACAAGAACGTTGAACTGGCCGGAGTTGAAGTTCTGAAAGAAATGCAGGGAGGCCGGCAGCACGACGAGGTACCCGAACGTGACCCCGACCACGAACAGGATCGAGATCGCCAGCGTCACCGGCAGCATGCGCCGCCGCTGGTGAGGCTCGAGCGCCGGCATGAGGAAGCCGTAGGCCTGTAGCAGCAGCACTGGCAGCGACAGGATCAGGGCGAAGATCAACGTGACCGTCAGCGTGCTGGTGAACGGTTCACCGATTCCGAGGGTCACGGGAAGATCGCCGCGCGGCGGCGTCGATAGCTGCTTGACATCGCCGGCGAGGCTGCGCTGCACCTTTGACAACTGGGTCTGCGCTGCCGCGGAGTGAGACTCGCTGCCCAGCACGGCGGCAACGGTGGCGAGCTGCTTGGCAACGTCCCGAGCGCCCTGCTGGACCCGGTAGGTGGCCCCAAGCGGGCCCTGGCCCGCGCGGATCTGCTGCTGGGTGTTCTGCGCCAGGGGCGCGTTGACCAGCTTAAGTAGCTGGTGGTTCTGCCAGAAACAGACGCCAAACGCGACCGCGACGGCGAGCAACGACGCGATCAGTCTCGTGCGCAGCTCGTCGAGATGGTCCACGACGCCCAGGGGACGAGGACATCGACTTCGTCGGCGGCGGTGACAGTGAACAGCTCGTTGGCGGGGATCGATTCCCGAAGCCGCGCTGCAGCCGGACCTCGTAGATCTCACCGTCCGGCGGCGCAAGCGAAGCCGTGCAGCGTTAGCTCGCCGTGGCCGGCCGTCACGGGTTGCTGTTGGCGACGGCGCGCTTGGAGTGCGACCGGGGCGGCGACCAACCTCAAGGTGGGTCAGGCTTCTGGCTGGTCGGCTGGGTGAGCACCTCGTCCACGACGTATTCGCCGTTCAGATCGCCAGCAAGCGTGATGTGCGCGTAGGCGCTCAGGGGGTGTCGTGGCTGTGAGCAGGATTCCTGCGTTTTGCATGGAATCTTGCATGCGTGCGGGGTGAAGAGATCGAGGCGGTTGTTCGTGCTGGCGGAGAGCCGGCGTGGGAAGTGGTGCGTGCGCTGATTGACGAGGTCGTGGTGCTGCGTGAGCGCGTGGAGGAGCTTGAGCGGCGCCTCAACCAGAACTCGGGTAACAGCGATAACCCGCCGGGCTCGGATCGTCCGGCGTCGCGAGCGGAGCGTCGACGCGTGGCGAAGGAGGCGTATAAGCGCTCGATGCGGAAGTCTGGTGGCCAGCCTGGGCATCAGGGCAAGACGCGTGAGCTGGTCGCGCGTGAGCGTGTCGATAAGCACTTTGAGCATCTGCCGGATCGTTGTGATTGTGGGCATGTGTTTGATGGCAGCGAGGAGCGGGTCGGGGATCCCGTGGCCCATCAGCAGTTCGAGCTGCCCGTGATCCGCCCGTTGGTGTTTGAGCATTTGCGGTTGCGGTTGTGCTGTCCGGTGTGCGCGAAGGCGGTTCTCGCGAGCCTGTCGGCGGGCGCTTTGTCGGGGTTCGGGCCGAGGGTCGATGCGCATATCGCGATGCTCGCCGGGGTGTTTCGGCTCTCGCGTGATCAGGTCCGCCAGACGGTCGTTGAGGTGTTCGGGATCCCAGCGTCGAAGGGGTCGATCGATAGCGCGATCATGCGGATGAGCGCGCTGCTGGCCGACCCATGGGCCGAGCTGCATGCGGCGATCGGGAAGGCTCAGGTCGTGCATGCCGATGAGACGACCTGGCGTCTGCGGGGCGCGCAGCAATGGCTGTGGGTCGCCGCCAGCGCGCTGGTCGCGTGTTTTCGGATCGACCCGACCCGCACCCAGCGCGCAGCCAAAGAGCTGCTGGGCGAGGACTTCGGAGGGTTCGTGGTGTCCGATCGCTACGCCGGCTACCACTTCCTCGACGTTCTCCAACAACAAATCTGCTGGTGTCACGTGATCCGGCAGCTGGTCGAGGTCTCCCAGCGCACCGGCGCGAGCGGCCGTCGCGGCACGGCGCTCGTCAAGCTCGCGCGGCGGGTGATCGCGGTGCACCGCGAGTTCCTCACCGAGAGCCACGACCCCGATTGGCTCACCAGCAAGCTGGCGCCGCTGCGCGAGCAGATCCGCGTACTGCTCAAGCAGTGCGCCACCGGCCGGCACCTCAAGACAGCGAACTTCGCGCTCGGGCTCCTGGAGGAGTACGACGCGCTATGGACCTTCTGCGACGTCCCCGACCTCCAGGTCGACCCGACGAACAACATCGCCGAGCGGGCAGTCCGTCACGCCGTGCTGATGCGCAAACTCCAAGGCGGAACCCAATCCGAGCGCGGCAGCCGCTGGATCGAACGGATCCAATCCGTCCGCGAGACCTGCCGCCTACAACACCGCCCCGTCCTCACCTACCTGACCGACGCAGCGACCGCCGGGCACCACCGCCGCCCAGCCCCCTCGCTCGTCCCGACATAGCCCACGCAGGAAACCCGGCGACCACGACGACACCCCGTGAACGCCTACATGTGCGCGGCCACAAGGAGAGTGTCGCACGCCCAGGACCCGAAAAGAATCAGGTGCAGGGGTGCCGGCCCGCGGCGTCGGCGTCGGCGTCGGCGGGCGCCAGCTCCGCGGAACCCCTGCCCGCGACTGGTCGACTGCATGCGAGGATGTCGGGACAGACACGAAGGAGGGCACCATGGCAACGAAGATCACGTTCATCTACGACAACCCCGCCGATGCCGACGCGTTCGAGTCGGCGTACGCGGACGGTCACGTCGCGCTCGCGCGCAGCCTGCCGGGCGCGCGGCGGGTCGAATCGGCGAAGGTCTGGCCCAAGGAGGACGGCAGTCCCACCCCCGCCTACCGGACGCTCGACGTCTACTTCGACGACTACGACGCTGCCTGCGCATCGATCGGCAGCGTCGAGGGGCAGAAGCTGGTCCCGCAGGTCTTTTCCATGGCGACCGGCGGCGTGCGAATCCTCGTCAGCGAGATCGAGGCCTAGCAGGAGTCGGAGCAGTCCGGCGCCCGCCATTCCGGGATCGAGATGACGTGATGAGCCTTGTCAGCGAGATCCTCGCCCGCAGCATGCGGCTGCCGCGCTCACACGCATGCCGTCGCGCGCGAGCCCGACCTGCGCGTGCCGATGGACGATGGCGCCGTGCTTCTGGCGGACCGCTGGGTCGCGCGCGCGTCGCGCGAACGCGCACAGCCGACCGTGCTCGTGCGCTCCCCCGACCTGCAGGCGAGCCCGCCGAGCCCAGGACGATGACGACAGCCACCGCAACCGCCGCGGCGGCGGCGCTCGTAGCGCTGCGGTTGCGTGATGAACACGCTGATCAGCTGATCGGCCGCCCATACCGCGCCGGATGCCGGTTCGCAAATCAAAGGTTGCGTCGCCTATCTCATGTCCGCCGGCCGCGTGCGCCGGCGAGCTCGGTCTCGCGCTTTTCGAGCAGGTTGAGCCAGATTTCGCTGCGCGTCGGAAAGGCGGGGACGGCTTCCCACAGGCACTCCGACGGTGATCTCGCCGACGACGGCGATCGTGGCTGCGTGTAGCCACTCGGCTACGTCTGTGCCGGTGAACGTCGCGCCGACGATCACGCCGCGATCCGCGTCGACCACCAGTCGCGAGGTGCCTGGCGTGTTGCGGCCGTAGAAGCTCGCGCCAGCGGTTGCTGAGCTGGGCACGTCATCGCCGTGAGCGTTCAGACCCTGTCACCAAAGCGAACGGCTCACCGCTGTTTTCTGAGGCTCCGAGGGGGTCCTGATGGACTTTTCCGCCTTATGTGGGCCGTACCCCTCCCACAGCTCGGTCCCAAGAAGACGTTCCATTTCCCTCGTACGTCCACGACCTGCGGCACGGCGGGCGCGGCGCGGCGGCTTAGCGTACGTTCCTGCCCCATTACTACCGGCAGGCCTACCCAACATGGAAGGCATGGAGATTCAGCGGTTCAGGCGTGCGACGAGTTCGTCGGCGACCGTTTGCTGCTCGTCGAGCGTGATGCGTTTGATGCGCAGTCCCAGCATGCGCTCGATTTCGTTGGAGACAGCGGCCGTGAAGGTCAGGGTGCCGTCGGGGGCGATCATTTCGATCCCGTCCCAGCGGGCGGCGACAGCGTTGATCGCGATTGCGTCCGTCTCGCTGAGCCCGTCCGGGAGGTCGAGCTCGATGCCGGCGCGTGAGACAGTGACGGGATAGCCGCCGGGGCGCCCAGCGGGCGCAGGAACATGCAGCTTTCGTGGCGTGCGCGACAACAACGCGTCGACGGTCGCCGCGGTTGCCGCGGCGGTGAGCCGATGTGTGGCACGGCCGCTCGGGAAGGGATACGGGGCGGTGAGGTAGTCGCGGACGATGGCGTCAGGTAGAGGTTCCCCGTCGATGAGAACCTTCGCGAGGAACGGAGGTGGGCTGGGGGGACCGTTGCCACCGAGGGCCTTGAAGGCGCTGAAGGCCATCCGCTGGACGGCGTGGTGGGCCACCAGGCGCACGTTCACTTTCTCGCGCGGAACGTTCGCGCGAGCGGCGGCCACGGTCATCAGCTTGGCCGCCATCTCGAGGACGTTGCCGGCTCCAAGTTCGGGAGCGAGCCCAGCGCCGGCGAGAATTGGGCCGACCCCATCGGGATACGGGAGCGCCACGACAGGCGCGTCGACTCCCGCCGCCGCTCGCGCCTGCATGAGTTTGCGCACGAGCGTCACGTGGAAGGGAAGCCAAGCGCCGTATGGGACCGATGCGGCGCGCTCGGGCAATCGCCACCACGTCAGCCGGGATGCAGCGAGAACGATCACGCTCGGTCGCAGTCGCGCAAGCTCTGTGGCCGTTGCGTCTGGCTCGTCGAGGTCGATACGGGCGGCCTCGACGGTCCCCGGGCCATCGCACAGCGCGGCGATCAGACTTGCCTGCCCAGCGACCGAACGAGCAAACTCTACGTCGCGCGCGACAGTCACCAACCGTCCTCCCGGACGGTGCGCTAGAGCGTTGACGATCCGCTGCCCGAGATCTCCTAGGCCGAGGACCAGGACGCAGTCCTCGTCGCGCTGTACCATAAGAGCGCATTCTGCTCCCTTCCCCAGCACGAGCGCCCTAGAGGATCCAAGCGCAGGAACCGATAGATCCTCGATGGCGCTGTCAACTCAAGGCTTTGACCGATCGTCCGCGAGGCGCGAGGAGATGAGCCTCGCTGACGCGCACGAGACGCTAAAACGAATTCTCGGTGCCATCGAGGAGTACGTGTACACGGGCGAGTTCCTACCCGATGACTCCTATCGTGTCGTGTTCGCCGGACCCTGCCGCGAACGGTTTTTGGGCATGACGATCGAGGAAGCACGCGTTGCGGTGTGGGCCGACTACGTCCACCCATCCGACATGGCGCTCTTCAACGAGGCGCACGTCGGCGCGCACAAGACGGGCCGCCTCGACGCCGAATACCGGATCGTCGGCGCCGACGGCTGCGTACGTTGGGTGCGCGATCGCGGACGGTTGCGCAACGAACGCGGACGCCGATTGCTCGACGGGTCGGTGCTCGACGTGACTGCCATCAAGTCCGCCCGCGTGGCACTCGAAGCGGCGAAGAGCGAAGCGCAGCATGCCGCGCAGATCGACCCACTGACCGGCGTCTCGAATCGCCGCTCGCTGCAGCCGCGACTGGCAACCCTGGGCGACCAGCCCGTCGGCGTGTTGAGCGTCGACATCGATCACTTCAAGAACATCAACGACCTGTTTGGCCACGCAGCCGGCGATGCGGTTCTCGTAGCGGTAGCCACGCGCCTGCGGGAGACGACACGCGGAAGCGATGCCATCTTCCGGATGGGAGGCGAAGAGTTCCTACTGATCCTGCCCGGCCTGCCCGACGACGCGGCCCTGCTCGATGTCGCCGAAGCGGTGCGTCACCGCATCAAGACCGAGCCGGTCCTGTTTTCACACGAGCGCATCAACCTGACCGTGTCGATCGGCGCCGCACGCAGCTATTCGCCCGCCGTCGCTCCCGAGTCGCTACTACTGGCGGCAGATCGCGCGCTCTACGCGGCCAAGCGCGGTGGGCGCGACCGCGTCCAGCTTGCCTCGCCAAACGCAGATTTCGACGAAGAGATCGTCAGCGACTGCGCGACGCTGCGCCTAGCAGAGGCGATGGCTACCGTCGCCACGGCAGTCGACGGACTCGATGGCGGCCATTTGTCCGAGGTCTCCCTTCTCGCCGCGCGCATAGCCCGGCGCCTCGACAGATCGCCGGCGCGAATCCTGCGCTGTCGCCTTGGCGGCCTTCTCCATGACATCGGGAAAGTGCAACTGCCCGCGAGCGTACGATCCAAGCCAGGACCCCTGAGCGACGACGAGTGGACGCTCATGCGGCGTCATTCTGAGCTCGGCGAGATCCTCGTCGCTGCCGTCCCCGACCTCCGACCCGTAGCGCCGATCGTCCGCGAGCACCACGAGCGCTACGACGGAGCCGGCTACCCCGACGGCCTCGTGGGAGAAGAGATCCTGCTCGAGGCCCGGATCATCGCCGCAGCAAACACATGGAGCGCCATGACGAGCTCACACCCACACAAGCCGGCCCTCAGCAGGCAAGCGGCACTCCTCGAGCTCGATCACGCGGCTGGCACGCAGCTAGATCCCCGCGTCGTCGAAACACTCAAATCGGTGCTCGCCCACCCCCGCCAAGCCGACGCGCGCTGAGACACTCCGACGTTCCAAAGGCTAGAAGCAAGGTCTCTATCGGTCGGGGCGGGTCTGAACGGCGGAGTGCCGCCGTAGTGATGGTGATCGCCGGAAACCCGCGCCTACGATCAGCGGGAGACCCGTTGATCAGGCGGCGTCAACCTCGCCCGGGTATTGGGGCGGCGCATCGCCGACCGCCGCCAGCACGAGCGGGTAAGGCCGGCCGTCATCGGCTCGGAT
>JBKQKK010000311.1:0-10234 GCA_052147535.1 Solirubrobacteraceae bacterium
CACCGCAGGCGCAACCCCAACCACCTCATCATGAACCCCGATGTCCATCACGCTGGCAGCAACCATGCCAGCTAGGTTCAACACCGGGCGACATAACCCTTCCCAACGTCTACCAAAGCACTACTAGCCTGAGCGGCAACATTCTTGTTGCCGCTCAGCTCACGTAGCGTTCGACCACGTTCGTGGACGTGGTCAGGAACGGCCAGTCGGTCTGCTGTGCGATCACCGCCTTGAACAGGTACGTGTAACCGCGCGCCCCGGTGGAGACCGGGAAGGTGACGGTCCAAGCCCCAGCGCGATTGGTATGGATTGCGTTATCGAACGGCCCGAACGAGGCTGGTATCCCCTTCACGCGATACCACAACTGCACGAGCACGCCGTCAAACGGGATGTAGCCGCCGTCAAGGCGTCCACTGATCCGCAGCGTGCGCCCCGCCACGGCTTGCTCGCCAACGTTGATCGTGCCCTTGCCAACGACCCGAACGCCGGTCGTGGCGCTGGTCGAACGCAGGATGTCCGTACCCGGATAGGAGAACGTGACAGTGCGTGAAGCTCCCGCGCGCAGCGGATAGGTGAACCGGCCGTGGCTGTTGGTCAGGAGCGACCCAACCGCCTGCTTGCGCCAGCCGGTCGCCTGCTGGGCGATCGTGATCTTCTGGTCTGGGATCGGCGTCCCGTCAACTGTCTCCAGCAACCCCTGAACCGATGCTCGCTGACCGTAGCGCAGCCTGGTCATGCGGGCGTGCGGAACCTCTATGACATCACAACGCTTGACAAGCTTTGTGACGAGCGTCTGGTGGTACCGGTCGACACCGTGTAGGACTGCGCGCCGCATGCTGCAGTCGTCGACCGAGGCCTTCGCCTGACCGACGAGCAACTGGGTCACGATCCGCAGCGGCAACGTGACCGCGGCAGGCGTCCCAGCAGCGCCCTGAGTGATCGTCGCCTCGTTGCCCGCGACGCTCCAGACGAGCGCTTGGAGATTGTACGTGCCGTCGGTGAGGCTGCCATCATCGGGGATCGTCGCGGTGGCGATGCCGGTGCTCGCGTCATAGTTGGTCGCCAGCTGTCGCCAGCCCCCGGCGGTCTGGATCTCGATCTGCGCACCGGCGACGCCCGACGCGGTGTCCGCTAGCTGTACCGCCACCTGCGTCGGGTTGGTCGGGTCCGGCGGCAGGAACTCGCCGGTCGGGACGGTGTTGTCGATCAGGAAGTTCCAAGCCTGCGCCGCCGACCAATTCCCGGCGTTGTCCTGGGCCTTGCACGAGAGGTCGCCGCCGGGTGGCTGCACGGTGATCTTCACCGTCTGGCTGTCAGGATCGCCAGAGTTGGTGTAGACGCTGGTCTGCTGGTTGAGCGCGCAGCTGATCTCCGCGACGCCGGAGCTGCCCTGCGCCTTGCTTGCGGTCACATCGATCGACTGCGCGGTGGTCGCCCAAGTCGACTGACTGGGACCGTTCGAGAAGCTGATCGTGGGCGGCACCGAGTCGATCTGCACCGCGTAGGTCTCCGTCGGGCTCTTCACGCCCGCGCCGGTTGTGCTGTAGCAGCTGATCGTGTGCACGCCGTCGGTGGAGATCGTAATGCTCGCGACACTCCCGTCGGTGGTCGTCCAGCCGCCGCCGTCGACCTCACACAAGACGCTGGCGATGCCTGAGAGTTGCGTCGCCTCGCTGCCCGTGACCCTGATCGTCTGCGGGCCGCTTACCCACGCCGGCGCGGGTGTCGCGCCGCTGAATGCGACCGACGGAACCTGGTCATCGATCCGCACCTGTCCGTCGAGGCTGGTACTCGTGGAGTAGTTGACGTTGTTCGCGGCGGTGCAGCTGACGCTGTTGGCGCCGTTCTGGGATACCACCAGCGAGTAGGGAAGCTGCGACGGCGCGATCGCAACGGTCTGTTGACCCACGCTGCAGTCCACGTCGCCGTACAGGCCGGAGGGATCGCTGGCATCGACGTCGACCGTCTGCGGGGCGGCGTACCAGACGCCAAGGTTCTCGGTGCTGCTGACCGACAGCTGCGGACCCGAGCACTCGACGTTGAACTGCGAGCTGGTTGCCGACGACCGCATGCCCGCGGGGTTGTCGGCCGCGGCGGTCGGCGTATAGCTGCCGGCGCCGAGCCCTCCTGATTCGCACGGATTCAAGTTCACCGCGGCCTGCGGGGTACCCGTCTGGCACGGTGTCGCTGAGCCGTAGTTCGGGGTCACGTCGGCAATCTGGCTGAGCCCCGCGACCGACAGGCTCAGGTCGCACACACCTGCCGGATCACTCGCCGAAGCGCTCACCGTCCAACCCGTCCTGCTGGGGGCGTTGTTGTTGCTGATCCAGCCCGTCGGGAACCCGGTGATGTTCAGCGACGGCGGGCTCGGCTCGGTGATCGTGACGGTAGCGTTGAACACGTTCGCGCTCCCGGCCGGGCCGAAAGCCGACTCGGAGGAGTTCTGCTCGCAGGTGGACGCAGCGCACCACAACCCGAACCCGATCAGGCTGGCGTTGGCGACGGATCGCGACTCGTCGCTCAGGGCTCCACCCGTGCAGCTCTGCGTGGTGTCGCAGTCGTCGACGGGATCGCCGCCGCCGCTCTCGGATGTCGCCCAGTGCGCGACCCAGCCGCCGTACGAGTTGAACAGCCCCGCGTAGGTCAAGCCGGTGATCGACGTGCCGGCAGGCGCGCGCAGCCAATACGCGCCTGCTTCCGAGCCGACCGCCGAGCTCCCGCTCCAGACCTGCAGGCCATCGCCCTTCCCGATTGAGTTGCCCGGCTGGGTGCAGTTGGCAGAAGCGTCGAGCGACTTCCCGGCATCGGAGGACCAGCCGTTCTGAAACGCTGCGGTGCCGTACCCGTTCTCGCACATGTAGACGCCGTAGGTGCCGGCAGTCGCGGCTGCTGGCAGCGCGGCCAGACCACCACCCGCCGCGGCGAGAGCCAGGGCGGCGATCGACAGGCTTCGCGCCAGCCGACGCCCGGCTCGCTCAATTGGTTTCACCGACATCGATCCCGTCCCCCTTTCTAGCCTTGATGGCAGAACACCGCGACGCCGAAGTCGACGTTGCCCTGCGTGAACGCGCCGGTGTTGCTGATCCCACCCGTGACGACCTGGAAGATGTTCTCCGGGCCGTTCGGAGTCACGACGTACGCGACGGGAATGCCGTTCGTGTCGACGTCACCGTTCGAGGGGGTGACGACCTCCGATGGATCGCTGCCGCTCTTGCACGGCCCGCCCGCGGTCAGCGTGTACACACCGTCACCGTCTGACTGGACGCTGAGGTCCTCGCTGTCCTGGACTACGGTTCCACCGTTGCCTGACAGGACGCGCGCCCACGCAGCCGCGGCGGGAGGGCCCTGCGGCCCGGTGTTCCCCGGTACGCCCTGCGGGCCCTGCTTATTCCACGACAGCCGGCTCTGGCCGCGCCCGCAGCGCTTCTGGATCAGCAGCTCGTGCGTGGCGTTCACGACACAGCCCGAGACGGTCTTGCTCGAGCTCGTCGAACCGAGCGCGTAGCTGCCGCCGGCCAGCAAAGCGCCCACGAGCAGGGCGGTGAGGAGCTGCAGGAATCGGGAGCTGGGTTTCAATGTTGGGTCCTTTCGCTGCTCAAGGTGCGGGCGGGCCGCCGGGAACCGGCAGCGGGCTGGCGGAATAGACGCGCGAGCTTCCGTCGGTACCGGCAAGGACGCTCGAAGACCCGCTTGCTGCACGAGTCTGAGTTACGGTCACGGCCGGCGCGTTTACCGACGCGGCAGGCACGCTTGCCGACGTGGCAGGCACGCTTGCCGACGTGGCAGGCACGCCCGAGACGCCGGCGGTGGGCTGCGTGTTCGTGGAGTTGTTCGATCGCGCTTCGTTCGCGACAGGTTCAGTCGCGGCGTGGATCGATCGCGGGTGGGCGCGCACCGTCCGAGAACGGTGGCCGGCGCGCGCAGCGGACCTCGACGCCGGCGACGAAGGCTTGGCGGCCTTGCCGCCGCCGACGTAGGTCGTTCGCGCCAGCGCGCGCGTAGCTCCGGACGGACGCGAGGCGGTGACCCGCTCGCGCGCGTGCGCCGCTGACTTGTGGACATCCGATTCGTGGCCGAGCAAGTACCCCACGAATGGGGCGAGGACAAGCGCAGGCAGCGCGAGGACCAAGAGGACGGCAAGGGCTGCCGACCCGCGGTGCTTGCGCCCCGGCGCCGAGGGCGATCCTGTATGAGCGTCGGCGCAGGCGCGGATGACGCGGGTCTCGGCCGCAGTCATCGGCGCCTCCACAGTCATCGGCGCCTCCTCGCACACCGGCGCGGGAACGTCAGGCCGGGCGTCCGCGGCGGCACGCGGAGCCTGCATGACCGCGTGCAGTGAGCCGGAGTCCTCACCCCAGAACGCGTCCGCGCTGAGCGTCGGTGCTTCCACCGCGGCGGCGCGGTCCGCGGACGGCCCGAACGGTACGAGCTCTTCCAGCGGACCGATCCAGTCCCGCGGAAAGCGCACGACGTTGTCAGCCGTATCGTCTGTGCTCGGTCCTTGACGTCGCTCGTCCCACGCCATGCTGCCCGCCGCCTCCTGCCATCTCGACCGTTCCGTCCGAACTCTTCGCTAGTATAACCGCACTCGATTAGAAATAGTTTGTCTCAATTGGATGACATTTAGGGATGGAACATAACGATTCCGCAGCAACGTTTCTGACGGTTGCCGAGGTGGCAGAGCTCCTCAAGCTCAACCAGCAGACGGTCCGCAACTGGATTGATCAGGGCTCGCTGCCGGCCGTAAAGGTCGGTCGCCGGGTGCGCATCAAGCGCTCGGACCTCGATCACTTGGTGCAGCAGGGCTACCGTTCGGCGGGTTCTGCGCCGCACCCGTCCGGACCCAGCGCCCAGGACTTCTGGAGCGGCGAGCCGGTCGGCGTCGCCGAGGTCGACCCGTCGGCCAACGGCCGCGAGCCGGCGGCCAACGACCCCCAGGCGGCGCAAGACGACGAAGATTCACGCGTCGTCCTCCCGCTCGCCAAGCAGGGCGATCCCGCATGACCCACGCCGTCACATTTTCACAAGCAGGAAGCGATCGGCCATGAGCTTCGGCGACGATCTCGACCGCCAGCGCGCGCATGTGATGCGTCTGGTGCGCCACGCCAGCGCCGGCTGGGCTGAGGCGATGCGGGCGCACAAGCTCGCGCCACCCGATGCCGGCTTTGCCGAGCGACTGAGAACGCTCGCCGAGGCCGCCGCGACCGAGCAGGTGGCGTGGGAGCACGCGCACTCAGCCGGACTACTCTGGCGGCCCATCCCGGGAGCCGAATCTGCCGAGCCGCCATACGAGTTGCGCCCCGCCACCGGACGGCGCGGACCCGACGAGCTGTGGAAGGCGTTCGATGCCGCGGTCGCCGAGCTCAACAGGGCGATTGCCGGCTCGAGCGCGGTCAACCTCGCCAACGCCTTCGGCGAGATGTCGAAGGCAGCCGCTGAGCTGGCCGACGCAGTCGAGCACGAGGACGCAATCGTCCGTGAGGCCCAAGCGCGCACGCGCAGCCGCGGCGCCGCCTGAGGGACGACTGCTAGACCGAGCCGCCCGCAAGGGTGGTGATGACCGCCTCATACACGCCAGCCCCGAAGCTGGCAGACGCAACGCGCACACCCGCCCGGCCGGCGACGTCGTCGGTCAGCGTCGGGTCGCGCTCGATGGCGTTCGCGACCAGCCAGAAGGACCCCACCACGCCGGCGGCATCCATATCTTCGCGCGAGTCCCCGACCGCGATGCACTCGCGCGGTCCGTAGCCGCGGTTCTGCATGTGACGCGCGACCGCCAGCGCCTTTGACGACGCGGCCGGAATCAGATGGTACGCGTGGACCCGCCCCGGGCCAACACCCCAGCCGTGCCCGGCCCGCGGGCCGGGCGCGGTCCGCGTCGCCGGGCCGCTAGCAGGCTGGGACTCGTCCGCGCCCTGCGATGTCCCGGACCCGCCCGCTGGTGGTCGCTCCTCGCCCGCGGACGGCCCCGCCCCGCCCACGGACGGCCCCGCCCCGCCCCGCGGCTCGTGCCGATCGCGCCGTGGATCACCGGTCCAGATGACCCCGTTGTCGACCATTCGCAGCCACTCGAGTCCCGCATCTGCCAGGACGGCCTCGGCCTCGGCGCTCGGCACCAGACCACGAAACAGGTGCGAAACCTCGCGCCCTACCGACCACGGGGTGTGGTACTCGAGCGCTCCCGCGAAGCGCTCGAGGAGCAGCGCTGGCGCGCCGGTCGCCTCGATCTGGTCGTGGATCGAGCCCTTCTGCGCGGACGGTTCGATCCCGCCGGTGAGCCACTCGAGCTCTCCATCCAGCACCAGCCCGCAACCGAGCTCGAAGATGAACGAGGCCTGCCCGAGCAGGCGCGAATCCTCGAACACGCTCCGGTACATCCGCCCCGAGTAGAGGACCACCTCGACGTCGGCCCGCGCGCAGGCCTGCAGCGCACGGATCCCGTCGAGCGCGAACGAGCCGTCGCCGGCGTGCAGCAGCGAGCCGCCCGGCCCGAGCAGCGTGCCATCCAGATCCACGTACATGCAACGCAGCACGGCCAGCGAACCTAGCAGCCGCCACGCTCCACGGTGGGCCTCAACGGGAGCAGCCGCGGGATCCGGGAGCAGCGCATGGACGCGACCGGGCGCCGCCATACTGGGGCGGTGTCCACGACACGCGAGACGGCGCCCTGGGAGGGGCTCCTGGCAACCGGCCGCAGCGACGAGCGGCTCGTTCACGACGATCTTTATGGGGCGCGCTCCGCGCGCCTTGTTTCGGTCCCCGAGGACCTCCACCCGCTGGTCCAGGACGCCCTCGCCAGAGCGGGGATCACGAGCCTTTACACCCACCAGCGGGAGGCGGTGCAAGCCGCGTGGGACGGCCCGACAATCGTCACCACCGGCACCGCGTCGGGCAAGTCGCTGTGCTTCCAGCTGCCGACGCTGGAGGTGCTGATCGGCGACCCGCGAGCGCGCGCGCTGTACCTGTATCCGACCAAAGCGCTGGCGCAGGACCAGGCGCGCGCGCTGCACGCGTTCGGTCTGACCAAGCAGATACGCCCCGCGATCTACGACGGCGACACGCCCCGCCAGGAGCGCGCCGCGATCCGCAAGCGCAGCAACCTGATCCTCACCAACCCCGACATGCTCCATGTCGGGATCCTTCCCCACCACGGCGCCTGGGGCGATCTGCTCGCGAACCTCGCGTTCGTGGTGATCGACGAGGCGCACGTGTATAGAGGCGTGTTCGGATCGCACGTCGCGAACGTGCTGCGACGCCTGCGTCGCGCCGCCGCGTTCTACGGAACGGCGCCCCGCTTCCTGTTGACGAGCGCGACGATCGCGAACCCGCTCGAGCTGGCGGAGAGCCTCACCGGCCTCGACGGCATCAGCCTTCTCGACAGCGACGGTGCTCCCCGAGCGGAGCGGCGCGTGGCGATCTGGAACCCACCGCTGCTCGACGAGCAGCTCGGGGTCCGCGCCTCGGCGCTGTATGAGGCCGCCGAGGTGTTCTCGGAGCTGATCAAAAGCGGCGCCCGGACGATCTGCTTCATGAAATCCCGCAAGGGAGTCGAGCTGATCCTGCGCCACGCCGTCGATCGCCTCCCGAGTGAGCTGGCCGAGCGCGTCGCCCCCTACCGCGGCGGCTACACGCCAGCCCAGCGGCGCGAGATCGAGGAGCGGCTGGCCGGCGGCGAGCTGCTCGGCGTGGTCGCGACCGACGCACTCGAGCTGGGGATCGACATCGGCCGGCTGGACGCCGCGATCTGCGTGACCTTCCCGGGAACGGTCGCGAGCCTGCGGCAGATGTGGGGCCGCGCCGGCCGGCGCGGCCGTGGCCTAGCGGTGTATATCGCGGGCGAGGACGCGCTCGATCAGTTCTTCGCCCGGCACCCCGATGAGTTCCTGCGCCGGCCGGTGGAGGCGGCGATCATCGACCCGTCGAGCCCGGAGATCCGCGATCAGCACCTACTCTGCGCCGCCCACGAGGCGCCGTTGAGCGCAGCGGACGAGGAGATCCTCGGACCCGGCGTGATCGCGGGCGCCGAGCGGCTCGCGCACGCGGGACTGCTGCGCGAGCGCGCGACCGGCTTTGTCCCGGCGCGCGCCGACGACTACCCAGCGGCCCGCGTCGCGCTGCGCACGGCCTCCGCCGACAGCTTCGTGCTGATCGACGCCAGCTCGGGTGAGGTGCTCGGCACGATCGAGTCGGCGCGGGCCTACTCGACCGTCCACGACGGCGCGATCTACCTGCACCTGGGGCGCTCCTACAAGGTCCTCGAGCTCGACCTGAGGGCGCGCCGGGCGTTGCTGGAGCCGTTCTCCGGCGACCACTTCACGCAGACCAAGCGCGAGAGCATGATCTACATCCAAAGGCTCGGCGAGCAGCGCCGCACGCACGGCGTGAAGCTCTCCTACGGTACGGTCGCGTACTCCGAGACCGTCATCGGCTACCAACGTAAGCACCTGCAGGACCAGCGCGTGATCGACTTCCAGGCACTCGATCTGCCAACCCACGAGTTCTCCACCCGAGCCCTCTGGTACGAGCTCGACGAGCTGATCGCCGCCGAGCCGTTCCCGGCTGAGCACCTGCTGGGTGCACTGCACGCACTCGAGCACGCCCAGATCGCGGTGCTGCCGCTGATCGCGATGTGCGACCGCTGGGACATCGGCGGGCTCTCCACGAACGCGCACCCGCAGACCGGCGCCCCGACGATCTTCATCTACGACGGTCACCCGGGGGGCGTCGGCATCACGCGCCGTGGCTTTGATCAGTTCGCGCGGCTGGTCGGCGACGCGCGACGGCTGATCGGCGAGTGCGGCTGCCGCTCGGGCTGTCCGTCGTGCGTGCAGTCCCCGAAGTGCGGCAACCTCAACGAACCGCTGTCGAAAGCGGGGTCGCTGGAGCTGCTCGCGCGGCTCACGCTGGCGTCCTAACCCTAATCGGCGACGTAGAGCAGCGCCTTCGGCCGCACGTAACCAGCGAGCCGCGCACTGCCGGGCCCGAGTTCCGCCCATTCGCAGCCGAAGCTGAGCGTCGCCAGCGCGCCAGTCGGCAACTTGCGCTCGATGTCCACGAGATTCTGCGCCGCCTCGCCGGACTCGTGCAAGCCGGTGCCTCCGGCCAGCTTCAGCACGACCATCTGCATGGTGGGGTTGTGGCCGATGACCATCACCGAGCTGGTCTCGGGAGGCACCCGGCGCAGATCTTCGATCAGATCGCTGCAGGTCAGGTCGAAGAACCGGCGGTCGATCCGCTGCTCGCCCTGGACTCCCACGCCCTCGAGCGTCTCGCGGGTGCGACGCGCAGATGAGCAAAGCACCAGTTCGGGCCGGATGTTGCTCGCGGCGATGTGGGCGGCGAGCGCCGCCACCGCGCGCTCACCGCGTGGCGCCAGCGGCCGGTCGTGGTCATCTTGCGCGGGATTGTCCCAGCTCGACTTCGCGTGGCGTAGGACGTACAGGCATCGCTGATCATTCATGGCATCATTGTCGCCACTGCAGCGGCGTCCTGCGGCGGTCGCGAATCCCCGCCCCGGCAGACGCCTGCTTCTGTACGCCAAGCGCCGAGCCGCGCTCGTAGCGTGCCGCCTTCGTAACGAGCCGATAGGATCGCTTGCGTACGGCGAGATAGCTCAGCTGGTAGAGCACACGACTGAAAATCGTGGTGTCCCCGGTTCAAGTCCGGGTCTCGCCACTCGAGAAACTCCTGTAAAACCCGCACTTTCTTACGGGACCATACGACCTCCTTCGAGCACCGCGTGCGAATGGCGTGCTCGATCAGCGCGATCGTCGGGGTACTCGCCGCCGGGGAAGCGGTTTTCGGCGAAGCGCGCCTAGCCAAGCTTGCCGAACACGTAAGAGCCGCAGTCCACAACCTCTTCAAGACGACGAACGAACCCCCGCGAAACAGCCACTGATAAGGCGGCGGCCGTCGACAGTTTCGAGCGGATCAGCGGCCCGCCGCGGGCCGAGGACGCTGACGACCTCGATCCTGTGCTGCGTCGCCGCCTGCATGCAAGGTGATCGCCGATCTGATGGTCACCGGCGTTCGACGCCGGTGCCGTGGCGGCGCAGGCCGGCATCGAACGTGAACCGACAACCCGGCATCTACAGGGCCCGGGGGGTGCGGCTCCCACTGGAGTGACCTGGATGGATCGGCGCTGAATGCCGGAAAGCTCCTGCAAGCCGCGGAGCGGGCGTGCGGGCGGGCGGGCGTGCGGGCGTGCGGGCGGGCGAGCGAGCGAGCGGGCGGG
>JBKQKK010000312.1:0-13512 GCA_052147535.1 Solirubrobacteraceae bacterium
TCGGTCGCGGGGTCGCCCTGGATGACCTCGGGGGCGACGTAGTCAAGGGATCCGACCCAGCATCCGGTGCGGGTCACGCCGCTGGTGGAGGCGAGCGTGGCGCTGATCCCGAAGTCCGCGAGGTGCATGCCACCCCGCGCGATCGTCCGCACGACACGATACCCGGCGAAGTCCGCCCCGTCAGCCAGCCGCGCCGAACCGAGAACGCTGGACCCCGGCAGTTCCTGCGCGTGTTCTTCGGTGGCATTGATCAGTTTAATCGCTGTCATCTCGGCAAGATGAGCGCCGGTCTGTGTCTGTCATTGAGCCCTGCTGTCTCCGGCTTGTCGGCCGAAAGGGCGTGGACAAGCGGGAGACCGGTAGAGATTCGACGCATATCGGGGCCCGGGAGAGTGATGCCAGGATCGCGATCCCGCGCATGGCGTCGCTGTCGAGTACAGATCCGAACAGGCCGATCGCCGCCGCGGCGACGGCGATGCCGAGCGAACCGAGCGGACAGTCGATCCCGAGCCGCTGGCGAGACCCGCGATCGGTGTCGGATGTTCGCAGACGGCGGCTGGTCGTCGTTGCGACGATGCCCGGCTGCTGCCTGTGCTTGCAGGCGTGGACATGGACGCCGCACATCTTCGAGCTGGGGCGCAGGGCCCGATGCGCGACCGGCTCGTCGCGCTCTCGGCGAGAAGGCGGCGACGTCCTCACTTCTCATCGAGCTCTCAGCCCCCCACGATCTCGATGACGACACAAAGGTCGTGGTCGAGAGGTTCCGTGTCGCGGAGGAGCCAGCTTGGAGCGCCGCGCAGGACGGCGCCTAACCGGCGGTCGGGCAGGCCGGCGGATCGGGCATCATCTAGCCGGTTATGGCCGCGCATGCGCTGCTATCCGCGCCGGAGCTACAGCAGATACTTCGCTGCCTGGACGAGGGGAATCCGCTCGTCTACCACCGAAAGCCCGACGAGACGTTCGCGTTGCACGCGTTGGCAGATCCCGCCGAGGTCGTTCTCGGCCGCCGGCCGGACTGCGGGATCGCGCTGAGCTGGGATCAATCGGTGTCGCGCGTGCACGCGGTCCTGTCGCTGATCGGCGCGGAATGGGTGATCACCGACGAGGGCCTCTCTCACAACGGGACGTTCGTCAACGGCGATAGGGTCAAGGGACCGCGGCGTCTACGCGACCGCGACGCGATCCTCGTCGGAACCGTGCTGCTGACGTTCCGAGCGCCGCAGCTGACCAACGCGGGGCGGACCGCGACGTCGGTCGCGGGCCCGTCACGGATCGTTCTCACCGCCGGGCAGCGCCGCGTGCTAACCGCAATGTGCAGGCCGCTGGCGGACGGCGGCGATGGCGCTGGGCCCGCGAGCAACAAGCAGATCGCCGAGGAGCTCTACATCAGCGTAGAAACCGTCAAAACGCACATGCGCACCCTCGCGCAACTGTTCTCCGTGGACCATCTCCCCCAGTATGAGCGGCGCTACGCGATGGCCAGGGACGCGATCCGCTGGGGCCTGAACACCGAACAATGACCGCGCCCTAGCCCGCTCAGGCGCGCGCCCCACCGAAGCGCGCAACGGGACGGGAGAACGTGTCGTCAGGTCACATGGTGACAGGTCGAAAGCCAGCGTTGTCTCACGGCTCCGCTCCGAACCCGCTCGGCCGAGTTTCGTCGATGACGGCTCTCGTACGGGGTGCGACTCGGTCGCCAGCGCGGCGTCGCGCTGTGTGGACAGTGACTCTCGGCTGCTCGGCGCGCGGGAAGCCGAGTCTCCCAAGCCGAGGGGCAGGAGGTGCCAGCCGGTCGGAGAGCGAGAGATCGAAGCCAGTCCCTGCGTACAAGCCTTCGCGGGAGATCTGTTCTCACCACCACACAGTCGCGTCGGTGCCGCCTATGCACGTGGCTCCGGCGCCGCGCGGCGTGCATTTCATCGGGTATGTGTCCCCCGTGAGCGGCGAATAAACCTGCAAGATCGCGCCTGGAAGCGGGTTCTTGTAGTAGGCCTGTTGGACGTTCAGCGCGAACTCGCAGCTCGTGTCAGGCCCCGCGTAGATGCCCGCGCCGCAGTCCCTGGAGGTGGTCAGGGCGGCGGCGTTCTGACCCTGGGTGGCGGCCGCCGCGACAGCGGCGTGTTGCGCCTCCAAAGCCTGCCGGCTTGACACCCAAGCCGCCAACTGGCTGTTGACTGTAGCGACGCTCTGAGGCCCGTCAGGCGCCACTGTTGAGATCTCGCCGATCGCGTTCGATGTAGAGGAGAACGCCTGCTCGGCCTGAGCCAGACGCGACGGTTGTCCCAAGGTGGCGAGAACCGAGTTCAGAAAGTGGTTCTCCGCCCGGAGCGCTGTCTGGACGCCGCGCGCTAGCTGCGAGGAGCCGTCGGGGACGGGGAGTTCCCCGATTGTGGGGCTCTCCTGGGAGATGATGAACTTCAGCCCCTTGATCGCGTTCATCGCGCCAGTCCGGTTATCGGCGCGCAGTTTTGCGGCGACGACACTGTTCGTCGACCAGACCAGCCGGAGGCTGCTCGCGAGTTGCTGGCGGTACTGGGCGGCCGCTCCAGACAGATCTGAGGCTCCGCTTGAAGGTCCGAGTGTCAGGCTCACCGCGAACGCGACGGCGGCGATGGCGGCGATGGCGGCGATGGCGGCGAGTGCGGAGCGCGCGGAGCCGCGTTGCGCGGCCCGGCGTGGACGGTGCATGCGCCGCCGAGCGATCCGGCGATTCCTGAGGGCCCTGCGTGCGCGTTGCAGTCCGTTGGCCGGCGAATCCGCCATCGCCACAGCGGCGGCTGCCGCGTCGGCGAGGTCGTGCGGAGTCTGGTAACGGGCGGCGGGATCTTTCGCGAGCGCACGCGCGATCACGTCGTCGAGGAGGGCGGAGGCGTGCGGGTCGGGAAGCGCGACCCTCGGCGGGGCGCCGTTCAGGTGAGCAAAAAGCCGAGCGGCGTCGCTGTCCTTGAGGTACGGGACAGCGCCGGCGAGCATCTCGTAGAGAATGCAGCCCAGCGAGTACACGTCGGAGCGCTCGGTCGCGACGCCGCCCTGGATGACCTCGGGTGAGACATAGTCAAGGGAGCCGACCCAGCAGCCGGTGCGGGTCACGCCGCTGGCGGACGCGAGCGTCGCGCTGATCCCGAAGTCCACGAGATGCACGCGGTCGGCGACGTCGGTGTCGTCAAGCAGCACGTTCGCTGCTTTCACATCGCGGTGCACGACGCCACGTGCGTGCGCGTAGTCAAGAGCGTCGGCGATCTGGGCGAGGATCCGGACCGCGCGGGAGGGCGAGAGCGCTCCGTTGGCGAGCAGTTCTTCGCGGAGCGTGCGGCCGCTGATGTATTCCATCGCGACGTACGGCGTCCCGGCGTACTCGCCGGTGGCCCTGACCCTGACGATGTTCGGGTGGTCGAGCGTGCTGCTGATCTGCGCTTCCTGGGTGAACCGCGCGCGAATCTCGGGATGCTCGACGAGCTCCGGCGCGATCACCTTGAGCGCGACGGTCTCGCCGGTGTCCGAGGCCACGGCCTCGTACACGACGCCCATGCCTCCCCGTGCGATCGTCCGCTCGACGCGGTAACAGGCGAAGTCCGTCCCGTCAGCCAGCAGCGAAGAACAAGTCATCCTTGCGGTCCATTCGCGGTCTGCTGGGGCCCGAGAGGGGGCGTACACGGCGTGCGGGGCTGTGGCACTGGCAGCGCCCCAACGCCCGTTCGATGTTGCCGCGCGGTCTCATTGTCGTCATCTCTCATGGAAGATGAGCCTGTTTGCTTGTCCGTCGTGCAGCCCTGTTGTCTCCAGTTTGTCGGCCGGTACGGTGCCGACAAGCTGGGGACAAGGGGAAAACTCGACGGATGTCCGCACCGGCGGAGCGATCCTGACTGCTAGTAGCCGGCGACCTGGCTGACGGCCTGGCCGATGGCAAGGATCGTGAGGGCCAACAGGACTGCCAAGACCGCGAGGATCGCCCAGCCTGACAGTTGGCCGAACCTGGTCAGGTACACGATTGCGTCCTCGCCGGCGGCCTTGGCTTGGCGGCGAGCGAACCGCGCCATCACGATCGTGGCGATTGCGCCGAGGAGCGCGAGGCCGAGCAGCACCGCGATGTCAGCCATGTACCCGGTCAGGCCGAGCACGACCGCGCCGGCGGCGACTGCGAGCGAGCCGAGCGCGAGGGACGCGCCGGTCGCGCGAGCACGCCCGATCGCGCTGCGCAGCCCCGCTGCGGGCCTGTCGACGGTAGCCGGCGCGAGTGGCCCCGATTCGCACAGCATGCCGCCTGCGGCGATCCCGATAACGCCCGCGAGTGCGAGATAGATCCCGAACGCTTCCTTGGCCCCACTCCAGCGAGGGTCCCGATGCCGTTGACCACGCTGCCGCCGGCGAGAAGCTCCGGGGGGCTGGTGCGCATGAACAGGATCGTCACGGTCGCGACCGCGGCGCAGCCGAACAGGATGCGGGGCTGCCAGGCGAACGCCGGGAGAACGCGCCGGGGCACAACCGCAAGCGCGATCGGGAGCGCGCCGCACACAGCGAGGATCAGCCCGAGTAGGACGGACGAGCCGAACGCGGTCGCGCTGGGGCTCGCCAGCCCCGCGTCAGTGAACACGCCAGCGACCCCGCCAGTCGGCAGCCCGTTCGTGAACCAAGCAAGAAACAGCGAGCAGATGAGAACCAAGCCGCTGGCCGCGGACAGCCACGACCCGACCGAGGTCTCCGCAAGCGCTTCCACCAGCGGATTGGCGGCCTTGCCGCCGCGGACATTCGACACTGTGGACTCGACCGTCACCGAGCCGGTGGACGCGGACGAGCCGACGACAGGAGCAGACCGATCTGAACCTGCAGGGGCATTCTTTACTAGGGACATCTGAGTTTCCTTTCCTAGTTGATACGGGATGCCCTCAACATCGCTGCCGACACCCGCGGCTCTCATCCCCCCGGGGAGGGGATCGCCTCACACCGGGCGGCATGCCGCACTCGCGAATGCCAGCGCACGGCACCGTGAGCCTGCCGGTGGGCGGTTCTCTCGCGCCGCCGCGTCGAGCTGCGCCAGGGTGCCGGTCCCGCATAGGTCGTGTGTCGATCTCTGCACAGGGGCAGAGCGTCACCGCCACGGCCCGCCCGGGCGACGCCGCGCCGGCGGACATTGGAACGGTGTTAACGCCCGCGAGGAGTCGGTGTGAGCTGTTTCCACCCGCGGGAGGGTCGCAAGGCCCGGGCTACAGCGCGATCTTCTCCTCAGACACCGAACGGCCCGCGGTCAAGGGCACAAACGGAAGAGTTCGAGGAGGAGCTGTGTGCACGTGGACAACTCAGCAGTGGATCGCCGGTCAGCCTGATGAAGTCGCGGAGCTGCTCACCGAGCCGCAGGCGATCGCGCGCTGGTCTCCGGTTGCGTTCGAGGTGCTCGACCTCGCAGGCGACCGGCTGGACGCCGGCGCGCACGCGCAGGTCGCCGGAACGCTCGCCGGACGGCGGCTTAGTTTCGACATCGACATCCACGAGGCCAGCAGCGACCGCCTATCACTGACCGCCAACGGTCCCGTTTCGATCAACGCCGTCTACGAGATCACCTCCGAGCGAGGCGGCATCAACGTGAATGCGACCGTCTCGGTCGACGGGCGCGGGCTGCTCGGAAGACTGCTCGCACGCGCCTTCCACGGCCTGCTCGCAGCGGGCGCGCTCGACGTCTCGCTGCTGAACCTCAACCGCCAGCTCGAAACCGCGCCGGCGCTGTAGCTCTAGGCAGCGGGCCTCAATAACGGCATCTTCGGGACCACGCCGATGAATCCACCGACGACGACAAGCGGAACACCGTCACGGGCGGGGTTTGCGGTAGAGAACGCCTCGCGGTCGGTCCCGGCGAGAAGCAGGAAGACCTGCCGCGTTCTACTCGTAGGTCGCCAGGCCTGCCGGGTGCTCACCACGGGAACGCGTGAGTTCTCCAGGGCCCACGCTCTGGCTTTTCACAGATTCTGTGCTCGCGGCAGCTAGGGGCCCGACATGGAGGAACCGGACGCAATCTTTTCGGCGGGCGACCGTAGTGCTGACGTGATCTCGGTGGACGGTGGCGGTGCGCGGCCAGTCGCTCTGCGCGGCAGTGCGCCGCATCGGGGCGGCGAGGTGAGCGTCGGGCTCGATGGCGTTTTCGAACACTCCCCGGCGCCGGCAGTGGTCTGCGACCAGGACGGTAGCGTCCTTCTCGCGAACCGGGCGGCAGTGCTCCTCTTCGGGCACCTTGTGCGAGAGCTTAGTGGCCTGAACATGTCCAATCTCTTCCATACGAAGGATCGCCCGGACGTTCGGGGCGCGGTCGGCGAGCTGGTGGCGGGCAGGCTCGCGCTGTACCGCGCCACCCACCGCGTCGCAGAAGGCGGGGGCTCGGAGACGTGGGTTGAGTTGAGCGTCGTGGCGCACCGCCTCGCCGATCCCGACCGTCCAGGTCTGATCGCGCACTGCCATGACGTCACAGCGCGCTGCCAGAACGAACGCGCGCTCCGCCATCTCGCAGATCACGACGCGCTCACCGGCCTATTGAACACCCGCGGGTTCGGCGAGGCGCTGCGTCGCCACGCGGCACACGCAGCGCGCTACGGTCCAGGCGGAGCGCTCTTGGCCCTCGACATCGACCACTTCAAGACGATCAACGACGCGCACGGGCATCAGGTCGGCGATCAGGTTCTCATAGCCGTCGCCGGCGCGTTGACGGGGGCACTGCGGGAAACCGATCTCGCGGCCCGCGTCGGAGGCGACGAGTTCGCCATCCTCCTGCCACACGCCGACTCGCAGGACGTGCGAGCGGTCGGGGCGCGGATCGTGGACGCGGTCCGCCGGCTACCGCGCAACTCCCTACACGACCAGCCTGGCGTCACAGTCAGCATCGGCAGCGCGCCGATCACCACGGACTCCTCGGCTATCGAGAACGCGATGCGCGCCGCCGACCAAGCCATGTATCACACCAAACGCAACGGCGGCGACGGATACACCATCACCTCCCGTTACCGACAGTTACTTACAAGTCACGCCTAACCCAACCCCGGGGTGCATGGTCTAGGGCCTTCGTTGTAGCGCTCGAGGTGCAGATCGGCGACAACCGCCGCCGGCACTGAGCAGGCAAGCCCCTCGTCCGAGATTGTTGCAACGTAATGCCACCGCGATCCAGTGCGCTTGACCACGTCGGCTGAAGGCTGTCCTCCTGCGCTCAAGACAAGCGCGTACGGGCCCTTGGTGCTCACCTCAATTTTGGTGATGTGGTCGCCAATGCCTCGGAGCTCTGGAGCCTCGAGTTGCTCGATCTTCGCACGCTCCGATTTGCTTGGCGGTCGCTCCGCGCTCGCTGTGCTGATCAACATAAACGACATTAGTAGCCCAACGATGATCGACGGGGCCTTCGGTCCCATTCGTGATGCGGTCATATGCCGTCCATCGGTAACACACCCGAATGCTTTAGAACGGTGAATTCGGCTAGGACACGCGTCGACCCTCCACCGTAAGACTCAATAATTGCGATATGGCCCGAACTAGGTTTGTCAGCGCCGGTAAAGCAAGCGAGCCGTCAGTCAGCTGAGCGACCCGCCACGCCTGGTCGATAGCGGAGAGCGCTGCCTGCCGGCTGGTGGCAAGGGAACACGGGATTGAACCGTCAGCGTCTGATGGCCCGCGCTTTGCCCAGTCGGAGTCGCTTGGCCTTACCCACAACCGCCAATCACAAGACGAACGAATCGATTGAGATGAATGGGCATTCCGCTAAAGGCGCAATGTGCCTTCTCGCCGCTGTCCTCACGGCGGCCTTGACGCCCACTGGCGCCATAGCGGCCAGGATCACACAGAGCGCACCCCGCAGGATCCAGCGGGTGAGCCCCTCCACGAGCGAGACCGTGGCCGGCGGCAGACGCTATGACGCGCGCGCGCTTTCAGCAGGCAATCGCGCAGGGTGGCGACGTGGTCGCAGCGCGCGCGAGACAGCCGTGTTCGCTGGCGGTTATGAAGCGTTCAGCGAATGGCCAGGCACTCTCCTGCTGTGGGCGGTGGGCGGGCTGATCGACCTGCACTGGAACGGCTGGGGAAATGCGGTCGCCAGAGCCAGCGGACGCGAGAGCATGAATTCTGGCGGCGGCGTTTTCGTCTTTCCCCGGGCGCAGGTGCAGCTATCTGACATTCAGATGTGCGGGGGCCGCCGGGTCTACACGGGAGTGAAATACCGCCTTGACCGCCAGCAGTGGATAACCGGGGTTCGCAACGGATGCCGTCTAGCTGGCTAGCTGGCTGCTTCCCCCGGAACAAGCTAAGCCCAGTGCGGAAGGTCGATGCGAGGCGCCAGGCGCTGCACGATATGAGCTGATCAGGGCTCGTGTCCACCTCATCGAACAGCAGACGCCAGGCCGCCCCGGCCCTCTCACACGACCCGTCCGGTTTCAGGACTGCACGCGAGCGACCCGGTCGGTCGCGCACCATAAATAGCCGCACCCGGCGGCCACCAACCGCTTGCTGATCGCCAGTCGGCGGCGATCCAGCTAACGCGCAGTGCTTGCTGTACTGCTCCATCGCAGCAAGCGCCCGGGTGGGTGATCCCATGGCGGTTGCCAGACCCGGTGGAGCTGGCCACGGGCCAGTGTCGCTTCGCGGCGACAGTGTCAGTCGACGGAAAGGGCCCGAGAGCGGTGAGGTTCGGCTGCGCGTTCGAGCCAGCCATCATGGCTGCCCGGCGCTCGCTCAGACCCCCGAACTGAGCGACGGGATGCGAGCTGTCCGGGAGGCGATCGCCGTCGACGTCGCCGCGGGAGCACGCATCGGCTCTCTTCTCGTTGCTTGGTGCGACGCCGTCGGCCGGGATCCGGATGCCCTTTGCGGACGCCAACGCGCATGCAGTGGGCGATCATGCCGAGAACACGGTGCGATCCGCGTTCCTCGCGAGCCGCACAGTGTGCTGCTCGTTGCCGTTTCCGAGACTCTGCGGTGGCGGGTCGTTGACCGCCCTCAGTCGGCAAACAACTGCTGCAAGAACCGCTCCCTGGCGTCGAGGAAGGCTTGCGTGAGCCGCACGGGATCGGCCTCGTCGTAGGTGACTTCCTCCACCCCGTGTCGGTGCACGCGTAGATCGTTGCCTCGGGATAGGCGAGGATGATCGGGGAGTGGGTGGCGATGATGAACTGCGAGCCCTCCAAGACGAGCTCATGGATCCGTCGCAAGCACGTGAGGCAATTCTGCGTGGACAGAGCCGCCTCCGGCTCATCGAGAAGGTAGAAGCCCCGTTCGGGCCGAACCGGTTGATCATCACGGCCAAGAACGACTCCCCTTGGGACTGCTGATGTAGTGACGCGCCACCGTAGGCGTGTAGCGCATCGACGCCTAGCCCCTCGAGGTACGTCGCCGCCGTGAACAAGCTCTCCGCCCGGAGAAAGAAATCCGTCTTCGGTCGACGGACACCGCGAACAAGCTCGATCCCCTTCCACAACTCCGAGTGCGAATCACGGGTCGAGAACGCGAAGTTCGATGAGCCACCCTCCGTGTTCATCCCGGCCGCGACCGCAATCGCCTCAAGCAACGTCGACTTGCCGCTCCCGTTCTCGCCGATCACACAAGTGACCTTCGGGTTCAACGCCAGCCCCCCGCGCAAGTCGGTCGATCGCCGGCAGATTCCACGGGTACCCGACGCGCTGCTCGTCCGCGCTCGCCGCGAGCAGTCGAACAACCTTCACAAACGAGACGTCCATCTCGTTCGAGGCTACCTCTGACTAGCGAGCCGTGGTGGTCCATCGCCGATCTCCACCAAAGTTCTCAGGTCTGACCGACGTTCGCTGAGCGTCGGTGAGGACGGCTCGGCAGCCGCCGCCGGATCGTCGAAGCGAGATACGTTTACGCAGCTTGGGTCGGTCCGCCGCGCTGCTCGAACATGATCTCGCGGCACAGCTCAACGCACTCGTTACAGATCGCGACCGGCGTCGGACCGCAGACCATGTCTCGGACGTTGGCGTGGGCCTTACCGCAGAAGCATCGAAGACTTTCGCGATCGACCCTGGCAGCGGCGGGCTTCGGATCCGGCCGAGGCGCTGATCCATCCCTTTCATGCCCCGGAGCGTAGCGGCGCTCGATCTCGCGGCCGTTCGCTGCAGGTGCTTGGCGAACGGCGTTTTCGTGACCTTCCCGGACGTCCCGCATCGGCCATAGACGCGCTCGCCGACCCGACCGGGGAAGTCCCTTTGGTCGACGAGTGGCCAAGGAGCAGAGCTTCGTGGGGGATAACATCGCCCCATGACAAAGCGCGCGGCAGTCGCCGCTGTGGTCGCACTGACCACCGCAGGCTGCGGCGGGTCGGGGACCACAGGCCCGATCGCGACTCCAGCTCGGTCCGCGACAAGTCACGCCACGACGCCGGTGAGCGCATCGGATGAGGTGGTTGGCGTCCCAAGCGTTGGAGGCTTCTACGGGCTCTGCCCGCGCGGCGCGCGCGTGTGGACGCTGCGATTCCTAGCCCCAGTCGAACTGGCGACGGATCTGATCACATACGAGCTCGGCGCCGATCCTGCCCGACGCGTCGCGCTCAACCGTGGCGGCGCCGTCACCTTCCGCCTTGTCCCAAACCTGGCTCGCGTTGTCGAACCAGTCGACTCGCTCTCTGGGCACCAGGCGACCACGGTTGCGACAACACCACCGCTCGACATCCAGATCTCCCAGGGCGCCGAGGCGCAGGAACTGCGCGTTGACATCCATCTTGCGCTCACCACGATTGGCGGGGATCGAGCCGATGCGCGCTGGCCGGCAGCTGGGTCAAGGCCCGCGTGTACACCAACAGCACCCGGTGATGGCGTCGCTCGACCAGCGCTCACGTAAGCGCTTCGACCGTGTTCGCTGGAGGTTCGACATATGACATGGTGCTGAGAGCTCGGAGCGCGTCTCCAGCCCGCTCGCCAGCCGGACGCAGGACGCAACACGGTGTATCCCAGCCAGACTGCTCGCTGGTGTAGCGGAGCAACCTCTGAAAGGATGCCTTCAGTGCCAACCGATCAGCCTCAACCCGAGCCAGTCACCGCATCACCGACGGTCAGCGTGCAGGGCGTAGCAGTGGTCCGCGCGGAGCCTGATGAAGCGATGCTGTGGATCACGCTGAGCGCGTTGGAGGCTTCTCCGGGGACAGCCCTGGCCGACATCGCCGCTCGCAGCGATCAACTCGTCGCGCTGCTCGACAAGTTGGCGATCCCGAAGGCCGACCGATCGACGACCGGAGTCACTGTTGGCGAGGACTTTGACCACACACCAGCCGGACGCCGCTCGCTCGGTCACCGCGCCGTGGCCAAGGTGCGGGTGCGTTTCACAGCCCCCTCGTTGATCGGGCGGTTGATCTCGCTGGCGAGCGAGGATCTCCAAGCGCATATCGACGGTCCTCACTGGTACATCTCACCGACCAACCCGAACCGGCTGGAAGCCGCCAAGCAAGCGGCAGCGAACGCGAGAGACAAGGCAGAAGCCTACGCTGCAGGCGTCGACGCGCAGCTCGGGGCGCTGATGGGGCTCTCCGAGCCTGAGTCGGGATCCCGCCGCATGATCTCGAGCTCAAACAAGATGATCCGGGCGGCGAGCGGTGGTGGCGAGATGCCGATCGAGACCGGAGAACACGAGATCGTCGCCGCGATCGACGCGACGTTTGCACTCCACTTGCCCTGACCGGCCCCCCTCGACATTCTGTCTCGCAGGACGCCCTTATGCGTCGAGAGCGTCCCTCGGCATTTGCTGGGTCGCAAGCCCGGCGTTCGCTCAACCTTCGCCATCTGCGACGACCTCGCCAGCGGCATCCACCGGCGTCCCGGCCGTTCTGAGCGTTCGTTGATCGATCCGACTTGGGACGCTCTGGGAGCAGGATCTCAGACGTTGATTGGGCGCTGCCTTGCGGTTGTCAATCACCGACCGCGACGCGGATGGCGCCCGTCGCTGCGCTGCGGCCGCCGACTCCTCAACACCTCACTCGCGACCGACAGCTTGCGAAAGCCGCACGAGGACCTGCACGTAGACTCGCCGCAGAACCTACCGGCGCGAACAGGCCCTCGAAGGCGCCGCCGATCCCGCCCGCGCCATCCCAGCTCGCCTCCAGCGTGAGCTTCGAGCCGGCACCCACGGCACTGACCGTCCAGGTACTGACGAACGACGAGAGCTTATCTCGCTCTCGCAGCACGCCGTCCTCCTCCTCGACCCGTAGCCGGTAGTCGCGCTCGCGTCCACCGGCTGCGAAGTGACATGCGACGACGGTGCCGGCGCCGCTTCCGCCCGCCTCGACGCGATATTGGCTGTAGTTGTCGGTGAGCAACTCCGGGCGCGCGGCGTAGTCGCGGAGGATCTCGAGCACGCGCCCCGGAGAAGCCCCGACGGATTCGCTGGCGCTATTTCTGACGGTTCCCATTGACGTGATTCTCGCAGCCACGCGCCGGCGCGTTGCGGCGAGGCGAAGCCGCCACGGGCGGTCTGGCCGGAGGAGTTCCGTTAGTTAGACAATATGGATTGACCGTCCGTCCGGCCCGCGGTGTATAAGTGGCCGGCTCCCCCTCGACGGTCGTGGGGTGAGGTTCATGCCGCGCGGTAGCCGCCGCGCGACAGGCCCACAATCGCACATTGGAGGAACCAGCCATGGCGAATGCTAAGACCCTCGTTCGCCTGGATGTGCACGCGACGAAGATCGTGGCGGCGGTCCTGGACGCCGAGACCGGAGAGTTGCAGACGTTCGCGATGAGCGGCGAGAACGCGACCGCGGCGGGGTTCTGTGCGGGGTTGCCGAGACCCGTGCGGGTGGCGTATGAGGCTGGGCCGACGGGTTACGGTCTGGCGCGCGAGCTCGCCAAGCGCGGCGTTGAGTGTGTGGTCGCGGCGCCGAGCAAGATCCCGCGCGCGAGTGGTGATCGCGTGAAGAGTTGCGCCATGGGATCCGGTTCGATGATGGTGCTGCGTGGACTGAGCGTCACCGCCAGTGGCTGGCGACGGTCACGCTGGACTGGGCGGCGGCGCAGGCGACGCTGTTGGACGCGCGTGGCGCGATCGACGGGCTCGCTCACCGTCGTGATCAGCTCGAGCGTGAGATCGTCGCGATGCTGCCCAGCTCGCCGTGGGTGGTGCAGGTCGGCCGGTTGCGGTGCCTGCGCGGTGTCGACACGCTGACCGCCGTCGGGTTGTGCGCCGAGATCGGCGACTTCGAGCGCTTCGCCCGAGCGGAGCAGCTGATGAGTTACGTCGGGCTGGTCCCGTGCGAGTCAACGACCGGGAAGCGCGTCGTTTAGGGCGGCGAGCTCGGTGCGGATCTCCTCCCGCAGCTGTGCGGTGAACGCCGCGGGGTCCAGCGGCTTGTGGACCTTGTCGTAATGCTCGACCCGGTGGGTCTCGAAGTCGGGGTCACGCTCGCCTTATGCACATCCAGCGCGCCTGGGCGCTCAACGATCCGCTCCATCACCAGCTCCCTTCAATTCAGATCGACAACGATCACCGCCCGCGGGAGCTTCGCGTTACAAGCGATGCTGTAGCTCGTGCTCATGGCAACAGTCCGGGGTTCCG
>JBKQKK010000313.1:0-5003 GCA_052147535.1 Solirubrobacteraceae bacterium
TCGGTCGCGGGGTCGCCCTGGATGACCTCGGGGGCGACGTAGTCAAGGGATCCGACCCAGCATCCGGTGCGGGTCACGCCGCTGGTGGAGGCGAGCGTGGCGCTGATCCCGAAGTCCGCGAGGTGCACGCGGTCGGCACTGTCGGTGTCGTCCAGCAGGACGTTGGCGGCTTTCACGTCGCGGTGCGCCAGCCCGCACGCGTGTGAATAGTCAAGAGGGTCGGCGATCTGGGCGAGGATCCGCACCGCGCGTGCGGACTGCAGCGGGCCGTGGAGGAGGATCTCCTGGCGGAGCGTGCGCCCGTTGATGTAGTCCATCGCGACATACGGCGTCCCGGCGTACTCCCCGGTGTCCCGCACCCTGACGATGTTGGGGTGATCCAGCGTGCTGCTGATCTCGGCCTCGTGCGTGAACCGTGCGCGTGTGTCGGGATGCTCGACCAGTTCCGGCGCGATCACCTTCAACGCGACGGTCTCGCCGGTACGGCGGCAGACCACCTCGTACACGACACCCATGCCACCCCGCGCGATCGTCCGCATGACACGATACCCCGCAAAGTCCGCCCCATCAGCCAGCCGCGCCGAACCGGACATCCGTGTCCACCTGCGATCGGCTGCCGATCCGCCAGGGCGCTCCCCGCGCCCGGGGGCTGGGTCGACGGCGCCGGTGACGTGACGCGTTCTCCGGGAAGTTGTTAGGTCTCATTGCTCGTCATCTCTCATGCCAGATGAGCCCTTTTCGTCTGTTCGTCGCGGAACGCTGCTGTCTGGAGGTGTCGGCCGATAAGGCGCAGACAAGCCGCAGACCAGGGAGAGCTCCACACATGTTCACTCCTGCGCCTCGCTCGCGACGGATTGGCGATCGAAGGGCCGCGAGACGTACATCTAGTTTGACCTTAAAGACAAGAGGCGCCGCCTGCGCGGCGGCGAGATGCCCTCCGCCGCCACGTTACGCTGCGAGCACGAGGTCCAGCGCACGCGGCGTAATGGCGGTGTCCTCGAAGGAGCGCTGCACCTGGTTGGTGCGGGTGCTGTAGCGCCGGCCGTAGTCGAGTTGCTCGGCGACGCGTTCCAGGCGACTCATTGCTACTGGGGCTGTTGCCGCTCGTATCGCCAACGCTGCTGCGGCCAGCGAAGATGTCCAACCGCAAAGGTCGTGCGCTCGCGGTTGGCGCGGGCCAGCTTGCCGGCGTCCTGGTCGATCGTCCACAGGTGTCAAGCACCGAGCATTCGAGCCACTGACTGAACGCTGATCGGTCTCGCATGCAAGTCGGTCGGCACTCTTCCTTGAACTGCGCCTCGTAGTCAAGCGTCATCCCGAGCACCTGGCCTCGACGAACTTCGACCGCGGATCGCCGGTGTGCGCAGACGGAACGCGACTCCCGCTCGGCGGAGCTGCTCAGCTGGACCGCGGGCAGCTACCCGGAACGCGCCAGGCCGCCCGGCGGGCGGGCTGGCGGAGGCGCTAACGGCGCCGTCGCCGGACGGAGTCGTGGCGACGGCCAGGACGCGTTCGCGCTTGTGCTTGCTGATGTTGTGTGCGCGAACTGTCGCAGCAGCCGTGCGGGGCTCGCTCATGATCGCGACGCGCAACCGGCGCTCTACGGTTACAAAGTCGTCACGGACGAGCGAACCGTGGCGCTGAGGTGAACCGGCAGCGCCGTGTCGACGTTCACGTAAATCCGTCGGATCACACCGAACAGCTCATCGATGCAGACGAGCACGAGCCGGGTCGCGACGGTCACCTCGGCGGCGAGCGCGCCGAGGCCATGTCGCTACCCGCCGTCTGATCCGCAACGCCGAGGCGATGCCCGACGGGCTCACGCCTAACGAACGCGCCACCGTATCTCCTTGGGTGCCGGCAACGCATCCCGGCGGGCCCAGTCCTCGAGCATCCCGTCGGCCTCAAAGCCGCAGCTTTGTCTTGGCCTCGAACTCTCGTTCGCTGGTCACCCCCTCGGCGCGCAGCGCCGCCCGCGTGCGCAGCTGCGCGAGCACGTCCTCACCGGTCGCGATCGACGTCGATAGGCCGGGCACCGGGCCGGCGGGCGCACCGGTCGACTGGGTTGCCGTTGCCGGTGAGCGGAGCGGCGCCGACCCCCACGGGGTCGGCAGCGCCAGCGAGCTGACACCCGCACGACCTCATCGAGGCGGAACTCGTCGGCGACACCGCCGCGGCCGTTGGCGACACACACGGCCCGGCAGGCGCCCCGCGAGGCCGGGTCGCGCACGCGTGTGAAGAATGCACGGCCGACGCCGCGACGACGATCGTCAGGAGGGCGAGCGAGATGTACCAGTACTCGACCGCGAGGCCGATCAGCAGCATGCGAGCGTCGCTCGAGGTGCCGCTGTTTCGCTGGATCCGTGAGGCCGCCGAGAACTCGGCCGATCCGGCCGTCGCGCGAGCGCTTCGCCGAAGCCGCCGCTGCGCTGCAGACGGCGCTTGACGGTCGTGACTGGCTGCTCGGCGATCGCTTCGCCGTCGCCGACGTGATGTGCGCCAGCGTGCTCGGTGGCGCCCACTTGCGGGGACTGTTGACGGAATGGCCGGGCTTGGAGGCCTATGTCGAGCGCTGCGAGTCGCGTCCGGCCTTCATACGAGCCGCCACGGCTGTTGTGCTGGGCTGACCGGGCGGCCTTGTTCGCCGCCTTGGTCCGGCCAGCTCGACCGAGCGCTTTTGCGAAGACGCCTGCGCCTTCTGGGCGGCCTGCTGGTAGCTGCTTTCCGCGGCCAGCGTCTGCTGGACCTGCTCGGCGAGCTGCTGCGAGCCGGCTGGGGCCGACAGGATGGTCACTGAGCCGCGTGTCTGGATGACCGCGCTCTGCGCTTGCGCGACGGCGGCCTCGCGCCGCCCGTGTCCGGGCGGTGCCGGGCACGGGTTGAGGGAGTCATGGGTGTCTCAGATCCACCCGCGGGGGGATGGTCCAGCGTACCCAACCGGGCGATCCTGCTCATGATGCGCTGATCACGTTGCGGTCTGCGCGGAGCCGCTAGAGAAGGATGTTTGACCCGCTACAAGAAACTCGCCTGCCCCTTTGCTCGCGCCAGTTTCGCGACTGTCACGAGCGCCAGTCTCGTCATGTGGCGATGATCGGCGGGGGTTTGGCCGAAAGAGGTGTGACCTAATGGACGACAGCCAGTTGTTCTGTACTGAGTGCGGGACCGCGCTACGCGGGGCGAAGTTCTGCCCGCATTGCGGCGCGTTGACGGCAAACGCCGATCTGGGCCTTGAAGAGATCTCGGTGTCGAGGGGCGCCACGGTGACCGCCGGCGTCGTTGCCGGCGTCACGATGCACAGCAACGGAGGCATCGCGGCTCCGTCTCAAGCCGAGCCACCGACGGCTCCGATCACGGCTGATGAACCGATCCCCCCGACCGCGGGATGCGGCCGCTTTGTCAGCCGACCGCAACCGAAGGAGCCGGCCCGGCCGAAAACTGAGACCGGCGCGGTCCCACCGTCTCCCGCGCCCGTTGCGCCTACCAGGCCGATGGCTGGGCGTAGCCGCTGGCGGCGTGCGGTCGGGATCGCCTCCGGTGCGGTGGTTGTGGCGGCGGTCGCGGTCGCGTTGATCCTGTCTCTGAGCAGCGCCGGCGGGGGTCACCATGGCGTCACGTATGCCACCACGGCGCGCGTTGCCCTGACCCCGATCGTGCATGTCAACACCCAGCTCGCGGGCGCGCTCGCCGCACTGCCGGCCGCCAACGGGTCGGCTCAGGCGAGAATCTCGGCACAGGCCGCTCTCATCCAGCTGCAGACAACCGAGCGTACCCTCGCAGCGCTCAGGGTGCCGTCGGGTGACCGGCAACTCGCAACCGGCGCGCAGACAGCACTGACGAGCGAAGCGGCTTGGCTGAGCGCGGTCGTCTCGGTGCTGTCGAACTCCGGCAGCGCCGAGCTCTCGCAGATCGCGAGCCTGGGGGTGATCGCGCAAACCGCCTTCGCGACTCTCGACGTACAGCTGCCGGGAGCCTCATCGAGCGTTCCGGACTCGACGCAGGTGATCTCCTGGGCGAAGAAGCAGAACGGCGCTGCCCGCACCCGGAAGGCGCTGAGTCAGTTCAGCTCTCAGGTGCAGACGTCCCTTACCCAGTCCACTCCGGCTTACCAGCAGATCAATCAGCTGTTCAACCAACTGGAACTCGCGGCCGACGGCGGCTCCCCGGATATGGATCTCGCCCAGGTGGAGGCCGGGATCGGCACGGTGATCTCCAACCGCACCTCGCTTGAGGCAGCGGCTGGAGCGATCAGCGCACCGACGCCGCTGGCCGCTTCCACCCGCGAGGCGCTGATCACCGCGTACTCCGACAGCCTCGTCAACGATCAGGACATCAGCAACTGTCTTAATCAGTTCAACACCGGCACGTTTGCCATCGTGTCGCAGCAGTGCCTGAACGCCACCGCACCCGACGCCGCAACCGCCACCGCGGCCAAGGACCAGTTCCGCAACCTCTACAAGCACCTCCGCAGCGAGATCGGCCTGCCGGCAACCGACCCACAGTTCTAGCTTGGTGCGGTACCCGGATTTGTGATGTGCGAAGGAATTGTGTCCACGGATCTCCTGGCGAGGACGCGCGAGGGACGACGGCGGCACAACCGATGAGTGTCCGGGATTGCCATTGCGTTGGTAGAAACCGCTTCGGTGCGAGCACATCCGCGATCGGGAGCGCGCCGCAGACCACGAGCAGCAGCCCGAGCGAGCGAGCAGAGAAGAACAAGGCCGCTAAGCGCACCCAGCAGCGGCCTGTTGCGGAGCCGGCGGGCGCGTCGTGGGATCCAGGCCGGTGCTTGATCGGCTGCGGCGGCGGCGAGCTCGTGGGGAGTTTGGTACCGGAGGTCGGGGTCCTTCGCGAGCGCGCACGCGACCACGTCGGTGAACAGGGCGGCTTCACGCGGGTCGGTGAGGGGGATGGCTGGTGGTGTGGCGTTCAGGTGGGCGAAGAGCTTGGCGGCGTCGCTGGCTTTGGGATACGGGACGGTGCCGCTGAGCATCTCGTAGAGGACG
>JBKQKK010000314.1:0-3257 GCA_052147535.1 Solirubrobacteraceae bacterium
TCTCCCTCAGCGTTACGGCGGCGACTCGCCGTGCGCGCAGAATCTGCCCGGCCGCCCAGGACGTGCTCACCATCGCGACGATGAACACGAACGACCCGCTGTCTGATCCGACGGCATGAACGGCGAAGTCCCCGGCGAGGCACACCGCTAGGCCGACGAGCGCACGACCTCGCGGCTCGCCTGCGCCGACGCTGTACGGCGCGATCAACACTAGGAACAGCGGAAAGCTGAGTTCGTGGAAGTCATCGTAGATCGCCTTGAGGACGACCAGCATCGCCATCACGACCCCTGCGACCGGCAGCGGTGCCCGGCGCCTCCACGCGAGCGGGACGGTCATCGCGGCAACGACCCCAAGCTCGACCACAAGCGGTCCATTCCGCGGCCGAACGATCATCTCGACCTCCGCCGCGACCAGCAAGACCACAGCTAGTGTCCTCCGCCGTTAATTCGTTGAAGAAGTCGTGAGAGTGACTCTAGGATCTGCTCGGCGGTCTTGGTCCAGATGAACGGCTTGGGGTTCTCGTTCCACGCGGCGACCCAGTTGCGGATGTCCTTCTCGAGCGCTTGGACTGAGCGGTGGTCGGAGCGGCGGAGCAGATCGTCGGTGAGGTAGGCGAACCAGCGCTCGACCTGGTTGATCCAGCTGGAGTAGGTCGGCGTGTAGTGCATCTGGAACCGCGGATGGGCTTCGAGCCAGCGGACGATCGCGGGGCTTTTGTGCGTGCCGTAGTTGTCACAGATCAGGTGCACGTCGAGCTCGCCGGGGACCTGGCTGTCGATCTTGGTCAGGAACTTCTTGAACTCGATCGTGCGGTGACGGCGGTGCGTCTCGCTGATCACGGTGCCATCGGCGGTGTTGAACGCGGCGAACAAGCTGGTGGTCCCATGTCGCAGGTAGTCGTGGGTGCGCTTCTCCGGCATCCCGGGCATCATCGGGAACGCTGGCTGCGAACGCGCGAGGGCTTGCACCTGGCTCTTCTCATCCACGCACAAGACGATCGCCGCCTCGGGCGGGTTCAGGTACAGGCCGACGACGTCGTAGACCTTCTCCACGAACAGTGGGTCGGTGGAGAGCTTGAACGTGTCGGTGCGGTGCGGTTGCAGCCCGAACGCCCGCCAGATCCGCCCGATCGTCGACTCCGACAGCCCCGAGCGCTCGGCCATCTTGGACCGGGACCAGTGCGTCGCGTGCTCCGGCGTGGACTCCAACGTCGCGACCAGCACCTCCTCGACCTGCTTGGCGGTGATCGTCGCGGGCCGCCCCGGCCGCGGATCATCACAGAGGCCGTCCAACCGCAACTCGCAGAACCGCCGGCGCCACTTCCCGACCGTCGCCGGCGCCACGCCACACTCCGCCGCGACCTGCTTGTTCGCATGACCCTCCGCGCACTTCAAAACGATCCGCGAGCGCAACGCCAACGCTTGGGAAGACTTCCGCCGACGCTCCCAGCGAACCAGCTGGTCACGCTCCTCGTCGGTCAACTCCAACACCACCTTGGGACGTCCAGTTCGTGCCATCCGGCATGATACCAAACTTAAGCCACGAACTTAAGGCGGAGGACACTAGGAGCGTGAGTCGTTATTCGCAATTTGCGGCCGGGTTGATCGTTGATGACACCGGTGGGCGCAGCACCGGTATGAGCGCTCGCTGATGTGAGGATCGGCGGTCGCGTCGGTCTTCGGCGGCCAAGGAGCCCCGCACGGCGCCTGGAGGGGGTGCTCGCGGGGTGGGAGGTGCCCTATCCGATCTGGATTACCGCCAGCCCGCCGTTGCGGTGCAGCTTGAGGAGGTTGTGAACGGCGCACTCGAACTTCCACTGCAGCCGGGCGGCGCGTTTGCCGCGGATCAGCAGCTGGCGGGCGTCTTGAGTGGTGTCCATCTGCCCGAAGACGGGTTCGACGATCGCTTTCCTGCGGGCGTAGACAGCCCGGCCCGGCCCGGTCTTCGTCTTGCGCGCCATGATCTGTTGCGCGGTCGCGTCTTCGGGGAGCGGCTCATCAGGCTCCACCTCGGGCGGCTCGTCGTGCTTGAACCGGCCGGCCGCGATATGCGGGTCCAGGCCACGATCGCCGGTGCGCGTGACGTTCTCCTCAGACAGGTAGCCGGCGTCCGCGATCATCGCCGCGTCCTCAGGCAGCTCAGCGTCGATCGCATCAAGGTTCTCGTCAAGCTGGTCAAGCATCGGCTCAAGCAGCGGACAGTCCGCGGCCATGTCGAACGCATCCGCGGCGACGATCACCTGCGCCTTGGAATCGACGATCGCCTGCGCGTTGTAGCACTGGTGATAGGCCCCATCCGAGGTCTTCATGATCTTCGACTCCGGATCGGTGAAGTTCCGCTGCGCCTTCGGCTTCGGCTTGAACGGGTCACGACCACCCGGCGGCTGGCGGGGCTTCTTGCCCTCGGCGGCCATCTCCGCGCGGCGCTGCTGCTCAGCCTCGCGCGCTTCGGTCTCCAGCGCGGCCATCGCTTCGCGGATCTTCGTCAGGCGCGTCTCGCGGCGCGCGAGCTCTGCGGGGAGCTCATCACCACGCCGATCCGGACCGTGCTGCTCATCCTCCGCGGCGTCAGTCGCTTCTCCCTCAGCCAGCAACGCCCCCATCCGGGCGGTCAGCTGCGCGATCTCCGCCTCAAGCCTCTCTGCCTTCGGCCCCATCCGCTCATAGCTCATCGCCTTACGCCGCGACGCGTTCGCGCGCAACTTCGTGCCATCCACCGCCAACGCACCAAGCCCAACCAGACCCGCTGCCTTGCACAACCGCAACGCCTGCACGAACAACCCCGCCAACGCATCGAGATGCCTCGCGCGGAACCGGGCGATCGACCGGAAGTCCGGGTGCTGATCAGCGCACAACATCCGCAACGCGATATCCCGATAGGTCCCCGCCTCCAGCTTCCGCGAGGACATCACCCCCGTCGCGTACCCGTACAGCAACACCTTCACCATCAATCGCGGGTCATACGGCGGCTGACCGCGCTCACCCTCATACGACGCGTAGATCGCCGACAGATCCAACGCGCCACCCTCGACCAGGTCCGAGACGAAATGCGCGAGATCCCCCTCCGGAACCCAGTCAGCCAGCACCGGCGAGATCAACAACACCTGATCAGGGTCATAGGACCGAAACGTCTTGCCCGCCCCCACCGGGCCCCGACCCACACGGCCGCTCTCCTCGCCAGGCGCTACCTCCATCAGCCGCTGCGCCTCCACCGTCATCACAACCTCCACATCGGGGACACCGACATGGTCTTAAAC